>DXGT01000096.1 GCA_019113785.1 Candidatus Ruthenibacterium merdigallinarum
TATTTTAGCACAGCAAGTTCTCGTTGTCAAGAACTTTTTTCTCGGCCGTGCCGCCTTTTTAAGCCCCGCCGCAGCGGACAGCTTGTTTATAATATCACCTCCGATCCCCTTTGTCAACTCCTTTTTTCTCCTTTTTTCAAATTTTTTCTTCCCCCTCCATGATCGCGCGCATTTTTGCGAGCAGGCGGCGCTCGCGGCGCGAGATCTGCACCTGTGTGGTGCCCAGCACGCGGGCCGTTTCGCTCTGGGTTTTGTTTTTGAAAAAGCGCAGGTAGATGAGCATCCGCTCCTCCTTTGCCAGGCAGGCCAGCGTCGTTTTGAGGCTGAGCAGGTCGGCCAGCTTCTCCTCGCATCCCTCCTGCGGGATGTCGAACTCGCGCGCGCCGTCCTCGCCGCTCACCGGTGTGAGCGAGACGGCGGGCATCGAGGCGCTGATGGCCTCGGCCACCTGTTCCGGGCGCACGCCGAGCAGCCCGGCCAAAACGCCGACGGACGGCTCGCATCCATGCTCCTTCAGATATTTCTCGCGCGCGGCCGTCACTTTGATGCCCAGCTCCTTCAGCGAGCGGCTGACCTTGACGGTCCCTCCGTCGCGAAAGAGCTTTTTGATCTCTCCCAGAATGACGGGCACGGCATACGTGGAAAAGCGCAGGCCGCGCGTTTCGTCAAAGCCGTCGTACGCTTTGACAAGCCCCACGCAGCCCGCAGCATACAAATCGTCATATTCGATGCCGCGGCCGCGGAAACGCCCCGCGCACGCGTGCACCAGCCCGAGGTTCTGTTCGATGAACTGCGCGCGCTCACATTGCGCAAGCGGCATGGCGCCCCCTCCCTTCGCAGCGCCGCGCGCCGGCGGCGCTATGTACGAAGCGGCGCATCAACGCCCGCCCAGACGTTTCGTCATCGTGACGCGCGTGCCGCGCCCGGGCACGGAGCGCACGCGCACCGTATCCATAAAGCTCTCCATCACCGCAAAGCCGAGGCCCGCCCGCTCGGGCCCGCCCGTGGTGTACATGGGCTGCATGGCCTCGGCCACGTCTTCTATGCCCACGCCTTTGTCCGCCACGACGACGCGCAGCACGCCGCCCTCGCAGAAAGCCGCCGTGACGCTCACCGTGCCGATCGTGTCGGGGTAGGCGTGCACGATGCAGTTCGTCACCGCCTCGCTGACGGCCGTGCGGATGTCGGCCAGCTCGTCCAGCGTAGGGTCGGCCTGCGCGGCGAACGCCGCAACGGCGCTGCGCGCAAACGCCTCGTTGACGCTGCGGCTGGGAAAGGTGAATTTCACCGTGTTCAATGCCTTCATGTCCTGTCGCCTCCCTCTTCGTCCGTCTCCTGCGCCTCGATGCCGGCGATGGCCAGCATGCGCCGGATGCCGGGCGGCGCATGCTGCACCGCGACGCTGCCGCCCCAGGTGCGCACCAGACGGTGGCGGCCCAAAATCAGCCCCACGCCGGATGAATCCATAAAAGTGACCGCCGAAAAATCCAGCACCAGCCGCGCGGGCGCGGCGGCGCGGGCGCGCTCGTCGATCTGCGCGCGCAGCTGCGCCGCCCAGTGATGGTCGATCTCCCCGGCGATGCACGCCGTCATCGTGTCTCCCTGCTGGCGGATCTCCACCTGCGTCATACAACTCCCCCCGTTCCAAAAGAAAAAGGCATACAGCCCACGCTTTTAGCATAAGCTGTATGCCCGGATGATTTTGTCAAACCGTGCGGCTGTGGGAAAATTGCCCGTCAACCTTTCACGAAGAAGGGCCGCGCCTCGGCCGCGAGGTACAAGCTGCCGCAGATGAGCAGCCCGCCGCCCATGTGGGCCGCCGCATCGCGCAGCGCGGTCGGCAGGCTGGCCGACGCAGAGACATGCGCAAAGTATGGCCGCGCCGCCTCGGCCAGCTCCTCGGCGGGAATGGCGCGCGGCGTATTGGGCGCAACGGTGTACACGCGGCGCACATAGGGGCTGAGGATTTCGAGCATCTCGCGCTCGCCCTTGCCGCGCAGAATGCCGATCACGGCCGTCATATCCCTCGCGCCGGCCGCGCGCAGCACCTCGGCCAACGCGCGGGCGCCCGCGGGGTTATGCATGCCGTCCAGAACGATGGGCGGGCGCGTGCTCAGCACCTCGATGCGCGCGGGGAAGCGCGCGGACGCAACGCCTTGCAGGATGGCCTCGTCGGGGATGTCAAACCCCTGTTCACACAGCGCGAACGACGCCTCGATGGCCACGCCGGCGTTGTACGCCTGATGCCTGCCCGGGAACGGGATGACCAGATCGTACCCGCCGTAATCGACGCGGTTTTCAAACGGCGGGGCCTTGTAGAAGTAAAAGTCCTCTTTTTCCGGCACGCGCAGCGCGCAGCCCGCCGCCTTGGCGCACTGCACGATGGCGTCCATCGCCTCCTGCGGCTGGTCCGGATAGCAGACGGCCGCGCAGCGGCTCTTGAAGATGCCGCACTTTTCGCGCGCGATGGCGTCCAGCGTGTCGCCCAGCAGCTCAGTGTGATCCATCCCGATGGCCGTGATGCACGCGACGAGCGTGTTTTCCACGGCGTTCGTTGCGTCGAGCCGGCCGCCGAGGCCCGTCTCCAGCACCACGATGTCGCACTGCTCCTGCGCAAACCACAAAAGGGCCGCCGCCGTGACGGCGTCGAACTCGACGAGGCTGTCCCACCCGTCCGCGCGCAAGGCCTCGGCGGCCGCGCGCACGCGCGTGAGGATGGCGGCGAGCGCCTCCTCGCCGATCATCGCCCCATCGATCTGGAAGCGCTCGCGGAAATCGAGCACATAGGGGCTGACGGTCAGGCCCGTCTTGTAGCCCGCCGACCGCAGGATGCTCGCCAGCATCACTGAAGTGCTGCCCTTGCCGTTCGTGCCCGCGATGTGCGCAAATTTGAGCGCGCTCTCCGGATGGCCCAGCTTTGCGAGCAGGCGTTTTTCATTTTCCACGCCGGGGCGCCGCGCCAAACGCGGCAGGCTGTGCACCCAGGCGAGCGCCTCTTCATACTTCATGGGCGTCCCCCTCCTGTCCCGTCAAATCCAGCGTCATCAGAAAGGCGTCGGCAAACGTGCCGTCCTCATAGCGGAAAAAGCGCGCGAAGCGGCCGGCCTCCGCAAACCCCAGCTTTTCGTACAGGCGCACGGCAGCCGTGTTTTCACACAGCACCTCCAATTGCAGCACCGTGCAGCCCATGCGGCGCGCTCGCTCGATGCAAAGGCGCATCAACGCCGTTGCAATGCCCTTTCGCCAATGGCTTTTGCGCACGCTGACGCTGACCGACGCGCGGTGGCGAAGGCGCGCGCTGCGCGCGATGCGCGACACCCCCGCCATGCCGACAAGCTGCGCGCCGTCGAACGCGAGCAGCGTGGCATCGCCCTCGCTTTGCTCCTGGCGCTGCAAGAACGCGCGCTCCTCCTCTTCGCCGAGCGGCAGGCCCGCCGCGCCGAAGGTCAAATTGCGCGTCTGCGCGCCGATCACCCGGCAGTAATCGAGCACTGCGGCGGCGTCCTCGCCGCGCGCGGTACGGTATTCGATCTCCATTCCATCACCCTCCCGTATGCGGAAAAGGGCCGGTCGTCCGGCCCTTCCCCTCTTTGTCGTATTCCGGTCAGCCGAGGTCCGCAAGGGACTGCTCGATCTTTTCCATTTTGGCCAGCGCCGCGGCGTGCGTATCGCGGATCTTCTGCACCACGGCCGCCGGGGCCTTGTTCACGAAGCCCTCGTTCGCAAGTTTCGCGGCGGCGGAGGCGATCTCCTTCTCGCAGGCTGCCTTTTCCTTTTGCAGGCGCGCCAGCTCTTTCTCGCGGTCGATCAGCTCCATCATG
>DXGT01000011.1 GCA_019113785.1 Candidatus Ruthenibacterium merdigallinarum
TTGCCCGAAGCGCTGGAACCAGCGGCTTGTGGTGGGCTTTGTTTGACGTTTCAATGCTCTTTCTTTACAAAGCATTGTGCCTTTGCCGGATTTTGTGCTCATTGAGTGCAAGACGCGATAAACCCATTGGACGACGTCTCGCTCGCATTCGTTTTGCACGCATCATGTCCTGCGGCCTTTCTCGTCAACCGCAACTCCGTGCTGCAAACCAATTTTAATCAATTTGATAGAAGCGATTCGTCCGAGTTATGCGCCTTGCACCAACTGCACGGGTTCTTCCGTGTGGTACATGGGGCCCAACTCCTTTCTCTTTTTCTGGCTTTATTATACCCCCGAGAGCGGCGTATGTCTATTCGCATTTTGCATGGATTTTACGTTCAAAATATGCACATTTCGCCCATGCATATTTTCGCATTTTCTCTTTTCCCCGGCCGGTAAAAATGGTATAATAAGATTGAACGGTGAAAAAAGAGGCCGGAGGTGGCGGCGTTGAAAGCACATATTGCAAAGGCGCAGCCGCTGGCGCTGGCCTACCGGCTGGCCGAGAGCGAGCTTGCGGCCGTGCGCGCGCTGGGCTTTGCCGCGCGCGCCATCCGCCCCGAACAGCTGGGCTGCCGCGTGGGCGACCTTGTCGCCGGCGAAGCGCCGGGCGCGTACGAGGGCGAAGCGCCGCAGGAAAAGCTGCTGGTGCTGGACGGGTTTTCCCGCCCCGACCTCGACAGGCTGCTGGCGGGCCTGCGCGCCGCGGGCGTTTTTGTCCCGCTGAAGGCCGTTGTCACGCCGTCGAACCGCACGTGGACCGTCGCCGCGCTGATGGGCGAACTTGCGCGCGAGCGCGCATCCCTGGAAGGAGGGGCCGCAAATGAACATCGACAAGCTCCTTGAGCAGATCCGCGCCGAGCGCTGCGCGGCGTTCGTCTATGAAAAGGCGCCCGCCGGGGCCAGCTCTTTCCGCGACCGCGTCATTTTCTACCGCGACGGCAAGGCGCGCTTTGAGCGCTATTGCCAGGGCGAGGCCGCCGGCAAGGTGTGCGAGCTGAGCGCCGACTCCATCGACGAGCAGGGCGCCATTTCCTGGAATTACGACGCCTGCGCCTACGGCAAAAAGGACGAGGCGCCCAAAAAGCTGACCGGCGCGGGCAGCGGCGGTCTTGTGTTCGACGGCAAGACGCCCCTGTGGAAGCGCGCCGAAAGTTTGCGGCGCGACCCGGAGCACGGCTACGGCTTTTTGCGCATGCTGCTGCTGCGCCTGCGCGGGCAGTAAAATTGCGCCCGCCGGCAAAAAAGTAAAATTAGGGCTGGACAAGCGATGGATATCGTGCTATAATAGGCTTCGCCTCGGAGATTTAGCTCAGCTGGTTAGAGCGTTCGGTTCACATCCGAGAGGTCATGGGTTCGAGTCCCTTAATCTCCACCATCCCCCGCAGAGCGGCCGTTCTGCGGGGCTTTTTCTTTTGCGGGAATGCGCGGGCCTTTACAAGGCCCGCGTTTTGTGATATGCTCAAAACCGACAACTGAACACAGATGCGGCAGGCATATTCGGGGAAGTCAGGTGCGAATCCTGCGCGGTCCCGCCACCGTGACGGGCCCTTTCGGGGGCCCTAAGCCGGGTCGCCGAGCCTGCCGCGGCACTGCCTTCACGATGGATGGGCGCCGTGCCGTATCCGGATGCGTCCGCCGCGCGGGCGCTTGTCCGCGTGCGCGCCGCGTTTTCCCCTCGTGGAAGATGCGGCGCTTTTGTCTGCAAGGAAAGGATGTTTCTGTCATGAAAAAGCTGCTGTCCCTCGCCGCGGCGCTGGCGCTGGCCGTGAGCCTTGCCGCCTGCGCTTCGCCCACCCCGTCTGCGCAAAGCGCGTCTTCGGCCGCGCCGCAGAGCGCTTCGCAGGCGGCCGACGCTTCGTCCGGTGCGTCGGCCAAGCCCACGCAGGACCGCTCCGGCGCGCCCATCACGCTGCCCGATACCATCGACTCCATCGCCGTGATGGCCCCGTCCATCGCCGAGACCGTGGTGGATTTGGGCCTCGGCGACAAGATCGTCGCCATTGACACGCAGACCGAGGCCTACGCCCTTGCGGGCGTGCCCGAGGGCCTGCCCGCGTTCGACATGCAGGCGCCCGACACCGAGGCGCTGGCCGCGCTGGAGCCGGACGTGGTGTTCGTGTCCGGCATCAGCATCATCGAGGGCGAGAACCTGTTCCAGCCGCTGGTGGACATGGGCGTGTGCATCGCCTCCATCCCCACCAGCAACAGCATTGCCGACATCGAGGCGGACGTCGCCTTCCTCGCCGCGTGCCTTGGCTGCGAAGCGCAGGGCGAGGCGATCGTGGATGAGATGCAGGCCGAGATCGACGCCGTGGCCGCCATCGGCGCCGCCGTGCCCGAGGACGAGCGCAAGAGCGTGTACTTTGAAATTTCTGCCGCGCCGTACTGCTACAGCTTCGGCGAGGGCGTGTTCCTCGACGAGATGCTGGAGCTGATCGGCGCCGACAACGTGCTGGCCGGGCAGGAGGGCTGGCTGAGCGTCGATGAGGAGGCCGTCGTGGCCGCCGACCCCGACGTGATTTTGACGAGCGTCAACTACATCGACGACCCCGTGGGCGAGATCACGGCCCGCGCGGGCTGGGAGGGCGTGGCCGCCGTGCAAAACGGCGAGGTGTACGCCATCGACAACAAAACCTCGTCCCTGCCGAATGAAAACGTGGTGCAGGCGCTGAAGGAGATGGCGCAGGCCGTCTACCCCGACCTGTACGCACAGGCGTGAAAACGCGGGGCAAAGCCGCCCTTGTCTGCCTGGCGGCCGCGGCGGCCGTGGCGGCGGGGGTCGGCGTGGGCAGCGTGCCCGTCAGCCCCGTGGACATCGGCTGCGTGCTGGCCGAGCGCCTTTTCGGCGTCGCGCTGCCCGAGGGCTTTTCCTCCGTCACGCAGGGGCTGGTGCTGAACATCCGTCTGCCGCGCGTGGCGCTGGCCTTTGCGGCGGGCGCGGCGTCGGCCATGGGCGGCACGGTGATGCAGTCGGTGCTGAAAAACCCGCTGGCCAGCCCCTACGGGCTGGGCGTGTCGTCCGGTGCGGGGCTGGGCGCGGCGCTGGTGATCGTGTCCGGGCTTGGGGCCGGGGCGCTGGGCGCGCTGGCGCTGCCCGCGGCGAGTTTGGCGCTGGGCCTTGCCACCGTGGCCGCCTCCATCCTGCTGGCCGCCCGGCTGGACAAAACGCTCTCCAACAACACCATCATCCTCACAGGCATGGTGCTGAGCCTGTTTGTGAACGCGCTGATGAGCACGCTGACCGCCGCGAACCCTGAGTACAGCCAGCGCATCCTGCTGTGGCAGCTGGGCAGCTTTTCCGGGCGCGGATGGGCGGCGGCCGCCGCCGTGGCGGCCGTGGCCGCCGTGTGCCTGGCGGCGTTCGTGCGCCTTGCGCCCGAGCTGGACGCCATGACCTTCGGCGAGGAACAGGCCCTGGCGCTGGGTGTGGAGCTGCGGCGCACAAAGTGGCTTTTGATCGTGCTGGTGGCCGCGCTGACGGGCGTCTCGGTGGCGTTTGCGGGCGTCATCGGCTTTGTGGACCTGATCGCCCCGCACGTGGTGCGCCGCTTTTTCGGCGCGCGCCACCGGCTGGTGCTGCCGATGGCGGCGCTGGCGGGCGGCGCGTTCATGACGGTGTGCGACCTTGCCGCGCGCACGCTGGCCTCGCCCTCGGAGATCCCCGTGGGCAGCATCACGGCGCTGATCGGCGCGCCGTTCTTTCTGTACGTATATTTTGCGCATCGCCGGAGGTGAGGGTATGCTGCGCGTGGAACATCTCACCTGCGGCTACGGCGGTGCTCCCGTGGTGCGGGACGTGAGCTTTGCGGTGGCGCCCGGCGAAAAGCTGTGCATCCTGGGGCCGAACGGCTGCGGGAAAACCACGCTGCTGCGCGCCGTGTGCGGCCTGCTGCCCTTTGCGGGGCGGGTGGAGGCCTGCGGCCTCGACGTGCGCACGGCGCGCCGGCGCGCGCTGGCGCAGAAAATGGCCCTGATGAGCCAGACCGGGCAGGTGTATTTCTCCTACACCGTGTATGAGACGGTGCTGATGGGCCGCTACCCCCACAGCCGCGGCGGCGTGTTCGCGCAGGCGGACGCGCGCGGCGCGGCCGTCGCTGAGGAATGCCTGCGCCGCACCGGCCTTTGGGCCGAGCGCGACCGGCCCATCACCGAGCTGTCCGGCGGGCAGCTGCAGCGCGTGTTCCTGGCGCGCACCTTCGCGCAGGAGCCGCAGGTGATCCTGCTGGACGAGCCGACGAACCATCTGGACCTGAAATACCAGCTGGCGCTGGCGGACGATCTGCGCGCCTGGGCCTCGGACAAGCGCCGCTGCGTGGTGGGCGTGCTGCACGACGTGAACCTTGCGCTCGATTTTGCCGATTCGCTTTTGCTGATGCAGGACGGGCGCGCCGTGCGCCGCTGCCCCGCAGAGGAATTCCGCCCCGCCATGCTGGACGAGGTGTTCGGCGTGGATGTGGGCGCGTACATGCGCCGCGCGCTGGCCCGCTGGGCATAGCGCGGCGGCCGTTTGGAAAGGAGGCCGGCCCATGGCCGAATTGTACCGCAGCCCGTATGAGGCGTATCCGTTTTTGTGCGACGAGAGCGGCGATCTGCGCTGCGACTTTGAGCTTTTGACCGACGCTCTCGCCAGCGGCGCGGGGCTGCTGCGCGCCGGGGTGCAGGACGAAGCGCTGCGCGCCGAGCTCTTGTGGGTGTGCGAGCTGATCTACCACATGAACCCCACGCTGCGCACGCATTTGAGCGTGACGCGCACCGAGTGCGAGCGCCTGCGCGCCGCCGTGCAGCGGCTGCAAACAGAGGCCGGCGCGCGCTGCCGCCGCTTTGTGCTGCCCGCGGGGTGCGCGGCCGCCTGCACGGCGCACGTACTGCGCGTGCAGGCAAAGCAGCTGGTGCGCCTTTTGTACCGCCACGCCCGGCAGGGCCACGCCGTCGAGCCGCTGCTGTTCGACCTTGCCAATCTGCTGTCGGGCTATTTCTTCTCGCTGGCGCTGTGGCTGAACGGGCAGGCCGGCGTGGACGAGACCGATTTTGTGAGCCGCAACTACTGAGCGGCCCCGGGGCCTCCCCCGCGCGGGGGCGCGGCTTGCAAAAAGAAGCTGGCGGAGGCACAGCCTCCGCCAGCTTCTTTATATTGAGAAATCATCTCGCCGCGCCGCGGCTTTACGCCGCGCGCTCGCAGTACACCACATAGCGCTGCGCGTTGCTGCCCAGCGGGTGGCAGGTCACGAGCGTCACAAGGTCGCGCCCGTCCTGGATGAGCAGCTCGCCGATGTCCGTCGGCTCGATGATGCGCGTCTCCGCCACGGTGTAGGTGAGCGTCTCGCGGAAGTTTTCCACATACACCTCGTCGCCCGTTTGCAGCAGCTGCACGTCGCGCAGCATGGGCGCTTTGTAGTAGCCGCGGTGCGCGGCCAGCACGCAGTTGGTGTTCTCGCCGCCCACGGGGTAGGACGTCTGCGTGAGGTGCGCCGCGCCGCGCTTGAGGTTCTCCTCGTTCGCGCCCAGCACGATCGGCAGCTCCAGCTCCAGCGCGGGGATGCGCAGGAAACCGATGACGTCGTCCGCAAGGCCGTAGTCGGCCAGCGAGACGGCCGGCTGCTGGTAGTCGAACGGGTCGCGCAGGCCCTCCTGCCGGGTGGCGTACAGCTCCTCATTGCGCCGGCACAGCTCCTCGTACAGGCGCTGCAGCGCCTCGTCCTGTCCGCCGCCGGCCGCGTCGCCGGACGTGGCGGCGGCGAAGCTGCGGTGCAGCCCGTCCACCGCGCGGGCGTACTGCCACGCCGTCACGCGCGGATAGCAGAACACCGCCGCGCCCGCCAGCAAAAGCGCCAGCGCCAGCGCCAAAAGCCCCCAAGAACCGTGTTTACGCATGTCTGTCCCCTTTCCCGCTCCTTCGCTCGCGCAGCCAGCGGCGCACCAGCACCGCCAGCGCCGCCGCGTCCAGCACCATCAGGCCGATGAGCACGCCCGCGATGAAATAGCGCGTGGTGGTCTCGCCGCCCAGCAGATGCGCCGACGCCCCGGCGGCCGCCTGCTCTTCGCGTTCGGCCTCGTAGGGCACGCGCGTGCCGCGCACCAGCAAACGGTGCGTGTTCACGCCGTAGGGCGTGCAGGTGACGAGCGTCACATAGTCCTGCCCGGGCACCGCCACAAGGCTCTCCATCTGGTGCGGCTCCACGGTGAGGATCTGATCCACGCGGTAGGCAAGCACTGTGTCCAGCACGTGGATGTAAAATTCGTCGCCCGCCTCCAGCTCGTCCAGGCGGGTGAACAGCTCCGCGCTGGGCAGGCCGCGGTGCCCCGTGAGCACCGCGTGGCGGTATTCCCCGCCGATGGGCAGCGAGGTGGACTCGATGTGCCCCACGCCCTTTTGCAGCACGTCCTCGTCCGTGCCGTGGTAGATGGGCAGGTTTACCCCGATCTTCGGGATGGTGATGCGCCCCATCACGCCGCCGACGTCCAGCACCTGCAGGTAATTGTCGGGCAGGGCGTAGCCGCTGCCGGGCACGAACGGGTCGTGCACGGGGTCGCCGGCCAGGTTTTCGTTGTACTCCTCGGCCATGGCCCACTGGCGCGCCAGCTCGGCCTCATCCTCGGCGTCCACGGCCTGCTGGTACGTCTGCACCACGCGGGCCTGGCTGCGGGCGGCCAGCCAGCTGCTGACGATGGGATACGCCAGCACGGCCGCCCCCGCGAGGAACAGGGCCAGCGCCGCGACGGCGGGCCCGAGCCTCCGTTTTGTCTTTTCCACGCTGCGCCCCCTTTCCCGGAGAAAGGGCCGGGGCTGCGCGCCCCGGCCCGGTGAACATGCGCTTTTTATTTTGCAGAGGAGCGGCGGCGCACGAACAGCGCCAGCACCAGCACGCTCGCGCCCATCAGCACCACGCCGGCGATGGTGAACAGCGCCGTGCCCATGCCGCCCGTGGTGGGCAGCACAAAGCCCTGCGTGTTGACGACCGTCGCCTGCACATAGCCGGTCGTAGCGCCCTCGTCGTCGACGATGCCGTCCGGCGCAGCGTCTCCATTGGCGTTTTTCGCGTCGGTGATGGTGATCTCAATGGGGGCGGAGAGCTTGTTGTAGCCGCCCGGGGCCTTCGTCTCCGTGAGGTAGTACGTGCCCACGTCAAGGCCCGAGAGGGTCAGATTGCCCTCTCCATCCACCGCCACTGTGGCAGCGCCGGTCTCACTGGCCTCCGCCTTGTGGTAGACGCCGTTCGCACCGACGAAGTCGATCACGTCCTTGCCCTCCTCGTCCGTGGAGAGCGTAAACTCCGCGCCGGACAGGGGCTGATCCGCGCCGTCCGTCTTTTTCACCTGGATGCCGTAGGTGTACACGGTCTTTTCATCGGCCACCGTCTGCCAGGTCGCATCGCCGTAGGGGTCGTTGTTGTAATCGAGGTAGGCGTTGTTGACGTTGCCGTCCGTGACAACGGCGTCCTTATTCACCGTGGCCGTGTAGGTCACTTTGATGCTGGAATAGCTGCTGATCTGGTTGTAGATAAACTCCAGTTTGAAGCTGACGGGCGTATTGGCCGCGTCGGGGCGCGTCGCGCCCTCCGTCGCCTTCGTGTAATGCGTACCGTCGGTGAGCAGCGTCTCCTGCCCGTCGGCGGCGACGCCCTGCACGGTCACCGCGCCCAGCGTCAGGCCGTCGGGCAGCTTATCGCTGAGGATGTAGCCTTTGTTCGTCGCATTGGCGGGGTACTGCGGCACAGCCGCTACAAGCGTGTAGGTGACCGTGTCGCCGACGGCCGCCTGCGCCTTGTCCGCGGTTTTCTCCAGCGTCAGGCTGCTGGCCTTCACCGTTACTTCCAGATCCTGCTCCGGCAGCGTCCAGCTTTCTGTGGCCTGATCCCACACGGGCACCACGTTCACCAGCGCGGGGCTGTAGACCTTCGCGCCGCCCTCGACCAGAATGAGGTACGAACCCATGGCGAGACCCGTCAGGCTGTTATTCGACGCCGGCGTTCCGCCGAGGGTGATGCCGCCTGCGCGGATGGCCGCGGCCATCTTGTCCGCCAGCGCCTTCATGGCCTCGGCGCCCGCCTCGGAATAGGCCTTTGTCACTTCGCCGTTCGCGCCGATGTAATCGGGGAAGTTCGTTTCCACCCACGCGGCCGCCTCCGCCGCCCAGGAATAGGCGGGCTCTTCGGGGGAATCGGCCGTGTAGTCATACCGGACGTCGATCACCTTGTAGGCCGTCGCCCCGGCGCCGTCCTCCATGCCGGAAAGCGTGATCGTACCGGTGTCGCCCGCGCCCAGCCGCGGCTCGGCGGCCAGGGCCGGCAGCGCCAGGCACAGCGCCAGCGCCAGCGTCAGGCACAGGGATACAACATGCTGCATTCTTGTTTTCAACTTCTTTTTCCTCCATTCTTTCTGCCCCGGCCCCGTTTGGGAGCGCGGAGCTGGGTCACTGCCAAAATTGCGCCCACGCCCATCAGCGCGGTGCCGAGGGCGGCGGCCAGAGGCACGCCCGGCCCGCCGGATGTGGGCATATCCAACGGCTTGCGGTTCGTCAGCTGCAAGCCGCCGTTTTCGGCAAGGAACGCGGGCGGGTTACCGACCGCTTCGATCTGCACGCCGCCGTCGGCCGCCAGCGTCACCTGCCACTGGCCGGCGGGCGTCGCATACCCGGCGGGGGCTTTCGTCTCCACCAGGCGGTACACGCCTGCAGGCAGGTCCTCAAAGAGCACAGTGCCGTCGGCCTCGCTCGTCCTTTCGAAGGGCTCGCCCCAGCAGGCGGCGGGGGCGTTTTCATCCAGCAGGTCCGCGTGGGTGTGCGACGCATCGCCGCACGCAAGCGGATACAGGCGAAGCTCCGCGCCCGGCAGCGGCTGCGCATGGTCCTGCGCGGCCACTTTTGTAAAGGTAAAGTCGAGCGGCGCGCTGTTTTTCACCGCGACGGTGACATACGCGCCCAGATGCTCGGCCCCGAGGGTGACGTCCACGGGCGTAAACGCGGCGGCGTAGCCCTCCGGCGCTTTTGTCTCCGTCAGGCGGTAGCGGCCCGGGCGCAGGCCCTCGATCTCCAGCAGGCCGTCTGCATCAGTCGTAAGGCCCGTCATCGCCGGCCAGTCCGGATCGGTCAGCCAGCTGCCGTCCGCGGCCTGCATCAGGCGCTCCAGCCGGAACACGGCCCCTTGCAGCAGCTTGTTCGCGTCCAGCGCGTCCTGCTTGAGCACGCGGATACCCGCCGTTTTCAGGGCGTTCTCCACGGTCAGCGTGGCCGCCTGGCCCAGCGTCACCGGCAGGCTGTAAGCGGGCTCGTACGTGTTTTCGTCCGCGAGCGGATGCCAATTGCCGCCCGTCTGCTGCACCTGCACTTCCTGCAGGCGGTAGTAATAGGTTTCGCCATCCGGCGAGGAGGCGGGCAGCCCCTCCAGGCTGACGCGCCATTCCGGCGCGCGCAGCTCGATCAGGGCGTCCTTCTTGGCCGCTCCGTTTGCATCCACCGTCTCCCACTCGACGCCCTGTGCCGTCGGGTCCTCCGGGTCGTATCCCGTCGAGCGCTGCAGCTGCACGCACACGGCGTCTGGCCGGTGGCCGTCGCGGTCGTCGTTGTCCAGCCAGCTCTTTTGCAGCGTGAGGCCGGTGGGCGAGTTCACCGCTTTGTAGATCACGGTGGGCGTCTCGTTTTGTTCCTCACCGCGCTCCTGCGTGTACTCCACGCGGTAGCTGGCCAGCTCGCCTTCGCCCACGCCCAGCTCCACGATGCGGTATTCGTACAGGACGGCGGCGTCTTCTCCATCGCCCTGCGTGGGCAGGATGTCTTTCGATGCGGCTGCCCAGTTCCGGGGGCTGCTTTTCCTTCC
>DXGT01000097.1 GCA_019113785.1 Candidatus Ruthenibacterium merdigallinarum
TGTTATCTTGTTCATGGCGAATAGGGTGACACCTGCCTTTTGGTTTTGTCTCGACAACTCAACCTTAACACAGGTCACTCCTATTCGCTATTTATTTCCCTAATTTGTTACACATCATTGTAACACCTACAGGGACGCTGCGCACCTTTTTTGCGCGCGGCGTTGCGTGCGGCTGCCGGTTGGTGTTATAATATAGTATCAATACGTGCGCACGCACGATGTAATAGAAGGAGACAACGACATGTCAAAGCTCGCAAGGCTTTTGCCTCGGCACGACCTCGGCGCGCGGTGGCTGTGGGCGCTGGCGCTTGTTGGTGTGGCCGTGAAGCTGCTTTTGTGCAGCTTTCAGCTGATCGTCGCCTCACCGGACCTCACCCCCATCGACGACACCGTCATGTTCAATCTGGCGCAGAGCATCACCGCCGGCAACTGGCTGGGCGAATACGACTGGCTCACGCTGGGCAAGCACTCGTTCTACGCGCTGTGGCTGGCGTTCCTGCACATGCTGGGCGTCAATGTGATGGTGGGCGGGCAGGCGCTGTTCGCCGCGGCCTGCCTTGTGCTGCTGGCGGCGCTGCGCGGCGCTGTGCGCTCGAACTGGGCGCGGCTGTTCATCTTTGCCGTCACGCTGTACACCCCGGCCACATGGGCGTCGAACATGGCGCGCGTCTATCGCGACAACATCTACCCCTCGCTGGTGCTGATGGCGCTGGCCGGGCTGCTGGGCGCGTTCACGCGTCTGCACGCGTCGCCCGCGCGCTCGCTGGGATATTACGCCGCCGCGGGCCTCTCTCTGGCCGCCGCATGGCTGTGCCATGAGGACAACGCCCTGCTGCTGCCCTTTGTGGGGTGCGCGGCCGCGGTGTACCTGGCCTTCCTGTTCCTTTCCAAGGACGTCACCCACAAAGCCGCGCGCTGCGCGCTGCTGCTTGTGCCGCTGGCGCTGTGGGGCGGCGGCATCGCCGCATGGTGCGGCATGAACTACAAATACTATGGCCGTTTCATTGTCAGCGATTTCACCAGCTCGGAATTTGAGGACGCGATGGGCGCTTTGTCCCGCGCGTGCCCGGACGACCAGAAACGCTACGAGGTGCTGCCGCTGTCCACGCGCATGAAGCTGTACGAAGTGTCCCCGACGTTTGCGCAGCTCAAGGACGTTCTGGAGACGCCCGAGATGTACAACGGCTACGGCGATGTGGAGACGGGGGCGCTCAACTCCGGCGGCATCCACTGGGTGCTGCGCAAGGCGGCCTGGGCCGCCGGCTTCTACGACACCGCACAGGAGTCGCAGGCCTTCTGGCGCGCCGTGGCTGACGAGGTGAACGCCGCGTGTGACGCGGGCCTCGTCCCTGCGGGAAAGCGTCACAGCGGCGTCTTCTCGCCCATCAAGGCCGAGTATATCGCACCCACCATCGGCAAGTTCTTTGAGGAGGTGCGCGTGTTCCTGCTGTTTGAGCAGACCGATCCGCGCGCGGAGCTCTCCGTCGCCACGCCTGAGCAGACGGCCGCGTGGGAGAGCTATCTGCACTGCAAAAGCACCACCGCCGCGCAGGAGGGCACGGCGCTGGCCTATTATCCCCCGGTCAGCCAGATCGCATTCAAGTTGCTGAACCTTGTCACATGGTGCCAGCGCATCCTGGTGTGGCCGCTGATGGCCCTCACGGCGCTGTGGCTGTGGCGCTATGTGCCCGTCTGCGTGCGCGCTCTGCGCAAAAAGCGCCCGCCCGATGATCTGGCGGCGTCCATCCTCCTGCTGGGCTTCTTCCTCACAGGGCTTTTGCGCATGGCCGCCATCGCGTATCTGATGGCGGTGGTTCTCTCGTTCGATATCTACCTGATGTACCTGTCGGCCGCCTGTGCTCCCATGCTGGCGTTCCTGGCGTTCGGCGCGGCCAAATGGGCCGAGGCGCACCGCCCGCTCACCTGACGCGCGCTGAAACCGCAGCGCAACAAAAAGAAAGGACGTTTTCACCCTATGAAAAATTATATCCGCATCGCCCGCCCGGATCATTGGATCAAAAACCTGTTCATCTTCCCCGGCACGCTGTTCGCCATGCTGCTGGTGGGCTGGCAGGGCTCTTGGGGGCAGCTTGCGGGCGAAGCCGTACTGTGCTTTGCATGCACGTGCCTCATCGCCTCGGCAAACTACGTCATCAACGAATGGCTGGACGCTTCGTTCGACAAATACCACCCCACAAAGAAGAACCGTCCGGTCGTGGCCGGCAACATGAGCGGAAAAGTCGTCGCCGTCGAGTACGTCGTGCTGGCCGCGGCGGGCCTGGGCGCGTCCTGGCTTGTAAACGTGCCGTTCTTCGTGTGCGAAACCTGGCTGCTCGTGATGGGCGTTTTGTACAACGTCAAGCCCATGCGCACCAAGGACGTGGCGTACCTCGACGTGCTCAGCGAGTCGGTGAACAACGCCATCCGCCTGCTGCTGGGCTGGTTCTTCGTCACGGACGCGTACCTGCCGCCCATCACCATCGTGCTGGGCTACTGGATGGGCGGCGCGTTCCTCATGGCCATCAAGCGCTTTGCCGAGTACCGCATGATCCACGACAAGACCACCGCCTCGCTGTACCGCAAATCCTTCGGGCAGTATTCCGAGCAGTCGCTGCTCATCAGCGCGTTCTTCTACGCCATGTGTTCGCTGTTCTTGTGCGGCATCTTCATCATCAAATACAAGATCGAGCTGCTGCTGGTGGTTCCGTTCCTGTGCGGGCTGTTCTGCTTTTACTTCCATCTGGCGTTCAAGACGGACTCTGCCGTTCAAAAGCCCGAAAAGCTCTACCGCGAAAAGGGGCTGCTCGTGTATATGATCGTTCTGGCGGCCGTGTTCCTGCTGGCGCTGTTCATCGACATCCCCGCGCTGCAAGTCTTCCTCGATTCCGACATCATCGGCCTGTGACGGTGGCGCCATGAACGTGTACGATTTTGACGACACCATTTTCGCGGGTGACAGCACGCGCACATTCTGGCTGTACTGCGTGCGCCGCCGCCCGCAGCTGCTGGCTTGCCTGCCGCGCCAGCTGGCCGGCGCGGCGCGCTACGCGCTGGGGCGCTGCAGCAAGGAGGCGTTCAAGGAGGCGTTTTTTTCGTTCCTGCCCCGTCTGGACGGCGCGCAGGGCTTCGTCGAGGATTTCTGGCGGGAAAACGCCGCGCGCTTTCGCCCGTGGTACCTTGCACAGAAGCGCCCGGACGACCTTGTGATCTCCGCCTCGCCCGAGTTCCTGCTGGCCCCCGCGTGCCGGATGCTGGGCATCCGCGCGCCCATCGCCTCGCGCGTCGATGTGCAGACGGGCCGCTATACCGGCGCCAACTGCAAGGGCGAGGAAAAGCCCCGCCGCCTGCGCGAGGCGTATCCCGACGTCGTGATCGACGATTTTTATTCCGACTCGCGCTCCGACGCGCCGCTGGCGCGCATGGCAAAGCGCGCGTGGCTGGTCAAGGGCGACGAGCGCACCCCCTGGCAGCCGTGAGGCGCCCGCCTTTATGCGCGGTGCTTCTCGGCCGCCTTTTCTCTTCTGACGTACACAAAAAACGGGAGGCCGCGGCCTCCCGTTTTTCTTTTTGTCATTTATACTGCTGCGCCAAAGTGCGCGCCATCATTTCCAGCGGCGGATAGCTGTTCAGCTCCGGTGTTTTGATCACCGCGTCCAACAGCTTGCGCATCACCCATGCGGCCTTCTGGTCGCGGATGCCCAGCACGGCCAGCTGCCCGGCGCTGATGGCCAGTTGATCGAACCGGTACGGTGCGCCCGAGCGATACAGCTTGTCGAACATCGCCGCCTGCCCGGCCCAGCGCGGGTCCTCCACTTCCATCGCGCGCGCAAACGCGCCGTAGTCGAGGTCCGGCTCTTCGCTGAGGGCCATTTTCAGCTCCTCCATCGTCTTGGGCAGGATGGGCATGGCGGCCAGCCGGTCCATGCCGGCCAGCGTGCGCGCAAACAGCTCGGAAAAGCCCATCTTCTCGCACACGTCGTTGTAGTCCGCCCGCATCAGGCGCAGAAAGCGCCACCAGCGCGTCTCCATCGTGCACGGCGTTTTCGCCAGCGTGTCCAGGCACGGCACGTCCCGGCCCAGCCCCACGCTCTCGAACACGCCTGCCGCCAGCAGCGGCCCCATCGCCTGCGGCCGCGCCGATAGAAGGATGCTCTGCGCCGCGCTGCGCAGCACCCCCGCCGGCAGCCCGGCCGCCGCGTCCGCGGCCGCCATCACCGCCGGGGGCAGCACCCGGGCC
>DXGT01000098.1 GCA_019113785.1 Candidatus Ruthenibacterium merdigallinarum
CCTGCGCCGTGAAGTACTTGCGGAACCGGCTGCCCAGCTCCGTGCGCACCGGGATGTTCTGCAGATTCGGCTCGTTCGACGAGATGCGCCCCGTGCGCGTCTCGGTCTGGTTGAAGGTGGAGTGGATGCGCCCGTCCGGGCCGACCACTTTCAAAAGTCCCTCCACATAGGTGGAGTTGAGCTTCTGGTACACGCGGTACTGCAAAATATGGTCGATGACGGGCGAGTAGCGCCGCAGCGACTCCAGCGTCTCGGCGTTCGTGGAGTAGCCGCTCTTCGTCTTTTTGCGCGTGGGCAGGCCCAGGTCCTCAAACAGCGCCTTGCCCAGCTGCTTGGGGCTGTTGACGTTGAACTCGTACCCGACGATGCCGTAAATGGCGGCGAGCTCCTCCTCGAGCGCGGCGGCGAGCTCGTGCCCGAAGGCCTCGATGCCCGCCTTGTCCACCAGGATGCCGCGGTGCTCCATGTCGGCCAGCACCGCGCACAGCGGCAGCTCGATGTCGCGCAGCAATCCGGCCATGCCCTGCGCCTCGCACGCGCCGGCGAGCGCCTGGCACAGCGGGGCCATCAGCGGCGCGTCGGGCGCTTCGTCGCAGCGAAAATCGCCTTTGACGCCGTACTCGCCCGCAAGGCGGGCGGGCGTGTAGTCGCTGGCGGCGGGGTTGAGCAGATAGGCCGCGAGCTTTGCGTCGAACGCGATATTCTGCGCCGTTTTGCCCGCGGCCAGCGCCGCGCGGAAAAGCGGTTTTGCGTCAAAGCAGAATTTTTCCGCGCCCGCGTCGGCGCAAAGCTCCGCCAATGCGGGGCTGCCGTCCTCAAAAAACCAGACGCCGCCGCCCTGCGCGGCGTGCCAGCCGCCGGGCGCGGGGCACAGGTACACCCTGCCGCCAAGCGGCGCGGCCGGCGCCGGGCGCACGGGCGTGTCGGGGCGCGTGTCGGGCGTTTCCGGCTCCTCCAGATCCAGCTTTGCCAGCGTGGAGAACATCTCGCACTGTGTGAACAGCGCGCGCGCCTTTTCGGCGTCGGGCACGCCGCGGCGGTACGCGCCGGGCGCCGTGTCGATGGGCGCGGTGCACACGATGCGCGCCAGCGTGCGGCTCATCTCGGCCTGCTCGCGCCCGGCCTCCAGCTTTGCGCGCACGCCCTTTTTGATGCGCGCGTCGTCCAGATGCCCGTACACGCCCTCCAGCGAGCCGAACGTCTGGATCAGCGCCAGCGCCGTCTTTTCGCCGATGCCCGTCACGCCGGGGATGTTGTCGGAGCTGTCGCCCATCAGGCTTTTCACGTCGATCATCTGCGCGGGGGCCACGCCGTAGCGCTCGCGCACGGCGTCCTCGTCGATGCGCTGGGCCTTCGTGCCCTCGTACTGCACGCGCACGGGCCCGCCCACCAGCTGGAAGCTGTCGCGGTCGCCCGTGGCGATGACGCACTCGTCGCCGCGCGCGCGGCACGCGGCGGCCAGCGTGCCCAGGATGTCGTCGGCTTCGTACCCCTCGCACGTGACGATCTTGTAGCCCAGCGCCGTCAGCATCTCCTTGAGCACGGGCATCTGGGCGGCCAGCTCGTCCGGCATGCCCTTGCGCTGGGCTTTGTAGCCCGCGTACATCTTGTGGCGGAAGGTCGGGGCTTTCAAATCGAAGGCCACGGCCACCTCGTCGGGCGCCTCCGCGCCGGTGAGTTTTGTGAGGATATTGAAAAAACCGACGAGGGCGTTGGTGTAGCGCCCGTCGCGGGTGGTCAGCAGCTTGATGCCGTAGAACGCGCGGTTGACGATGCTGTTGCCGTCGATGGCAAGCAGTTTCATAGCGCCGCCTCCTTTTGTGAAAAAACAAAATAATACAAAGTACAGTATACCATATTCTGCGCCTTTATGGTAGAATATAAAAATTAGGGCGGCGCTCCGCCGCCCGGAAAACCCCAGAGAAACGGAGAGGCCGATTTGCAGATACGACAATGGACGCGCGGCGCCGGCGCGGCGCTGGCGCCGATGGCGGGCGTGACGGACACGACGATGCGCCGCCTGTGCGCGCAGCACGGCGCGGTGAGCGCCGTCAGCGAGATGGTGAGCGCCAAGGCCCTGACGCTGGGCGACCGCAAAAGCCGCCTTTTGATGCAGGGCGGCGCGGGCGGCGCGCCGTTCGGCGTGCAGCTGTTCGGCGCCGAGGCCGAGACGATGGGCCGCGCGGCCGCGATGCTCGCCTCGGGGGAGCTGGGCGTCGCGTTCGACTTTATCGACATCAACATGGGCTGCCCCGCGCCGAAGATCACCGGCCCGGGCGCGGGCAGCGCCCTTTTGAAGGACCCGCCGCGCGCCGGCGAGATCGCGCGCGCCGTGGTGCGCGCAGCCGGGGACATCCCCGTCACCGTGAAGCTGCGCGTCGGCTGGGACGAGGACGACCTTGCGCGCGGCAGCGGCGTCGAGGTGGCAAAGCGCTGCGAGGACGCGGGCTGCGCGGCGCTGACCGTGCACGGCCGCACGCGCAGCCAGATGTACGAGCCGAGTGTGCGCCCAAAGGAGATTTTGCGCGTAAAACAGGCGGTGTCGATCCCCGTGATCGCGAACGGCGATGTGGACAGTGCCGACGCCGCGCTGCGCTTACTCGAGCAGACGGGCTGCGACGGCGTGGCCGTGGGCCGCGGCGCGATGGGCAACCCCTGGCTGTTCGGCCAGATCAGGGCCGCGCTCGAGGGCCGGCCCGTCCCCGCGCCGCCCACGCTGGCCGAGCGCTTTCGCGTGCTGCAAAAGCACATTTACGACATGTGCGAGGACAAGGGCGAATACGTGGCCATGCGCGAGGCGCGCACGCACGCGGCGTGGTATATGCGCGGGCTGCGCGGCGCGGCGCGCCTGCGGCGCGAATGCTGCGCGCTCGAGCATTACGAAGACCTTGCGCGCGTCATCGACCTGGCGTGGCAATTGCAGCGCGAGGGCGCGTGACGGCGCCTCAGCCCTCGAACGGGCCGTCGGCGCTCAGCTCGTCCAGCGTCCAGCGGTAGCACGGCAGCATGTGCTGCAAAAAATAGTCCGCCTCCGGGCAGGACATCGCGCGCAGCGCGGCCTCCTGCTGGGCCTTGGCCCCCGCGAACTCGCGGTTGCCGGCCTGCTCTTCGTCGATGCATTTGATCAGGGCCGACAGCCGGTCCGCCGCTTTCAGAAGGCGCTTTTCACGTGCGGTGAGCACCTCGCCGGTGATGTAGCCGGCCATCACGGGCTGCGCGCGCTCGGGCAGAAGGCGGCACAGCGTGCCCGAGGCCTCGGCCTCGAGATCCTTGAACGCGTGCAGCAGGCGCTCGTTTTTGTACTTCACGGGCGTGGGCAGATCGCCGGTCATGATCTCGTCGGCGTCGTGGTACAGCGCGGCCACGGCCACGGTCTCGGGGCGCACGGCCTCGCCGGGGAAATACTGCTGGGCGATCACGCAAAGCGTGTGCGCCAGAATGGCCACGTCGGCCGTGTGCTCGCTGACGGACTCGGTGCGCGACGAGCGCATCAGCCCCCAGCGCGCGATGTATTTCATGCGCGCGAGCAGCGCGTTGAAGGGATACAGCTTCATTGTTTTTACCTCCTTGGCCCGGCGCGTGCCGGACAATAGTATTATAACAGGAGAACGTTATCATGAGTAGTCTGCAGGAAAAAAATCTGGGCAAGGGATATCTGTTCACGTTCCTTGTGTGCTGTGCGGCGGCGCTGGCCATCTATGTGCCGTTCCTCATCATCGACAAGGGATTGTTCCAGTACTGCGGCGATTTCAACACGCAGCAGATCCCGTTTTACACCTATATGAACGGCTTCGTCAAGTCCGGTGCGGGGCAGTGGAGCTGGGAGACGGACCTCGGCTCCTCGGTGGTCAACTCGTACGCGTTCTATCTGCTGGGCTCGCCCTTTTTCTGGCTCAGCGCGCTTTTGCCGCAGGCGTGGGTGCCGTATGCGATGGTGCCGCTGCTGGTGCTGAAATTCGGCGTGTGCGGCCTGGGCGCGTTCGCGTGGCTGCGCCGCTATGCAAAAACGCGCTGCTGGTGCGTTGTGGCGGCGTGCCTGTACGCGTTCTCCGGCTTCACGGTGTACAACACGTTCTTCAACCACTTTGTCGACTGCGTGGCCCTGTTTCCGTTTCTGCTGTGGGCGCTGGACGAATATATGTACGAGGGCCGGCGCGCGGTGTTCCCCGTGATGGTGGCCGTCAACTGTTTGAACAACTATTTCTTCTTCGCCGGGCAGATCGTGTTCCTGTTCGTGTACTTCTTTGTCAAGCTGGCCTCGCGCGAATACCGTATCCGCATGTCCAGCTTTGTGCGCCTGGCGTTCGAAAGCCTGCTGGGCGTGGGCATGGGCTGCCTGCTGCTCATCCCGGCGGCGCTGTGCCTGGCCGACAACCCGCGCACGGTCGATCTGTCCAGCGGCATGGGCTTTCTTTTGTACGGGCGCGTGCAGCAGTATTTCGCCATCCTCTATTCGCTGTTCTTCCCGCCCGACCCCACGTATCTGCCCAACGTGTTCACGGACGCCGTCATCAAGCACACCAGCATGACGGCGTACCTGCCGCTCGTCAGCATGGCGGGCGTGTGGGCCTACTACCGCGCGCGGCCCAAAACCGCGCTCTCGCGCACTTTGCTCATCTGCCTTGTCATGGCGCTGGTGCCGGTGCTGAACTCGGCGTTCTACGCGCTGAATTCCAGCTATTACGCGCGCTGGTACTACATGCCCGTGCTGCTGATGTGCGCGGCCACGATGCACGCGCTGGAAGACCGCGAGGCCATCAACATCTGGGACGGCTTCAAGCCTGTGGCCGTGGTGACGGCGTCGTTTGCGGCGTTCGCGCTCGTGCCCAAAAACGAGGACGGCACGTGGAGCCTCGGCGTGGTGGAGCGCCAGTCGCAGTTCTGGCTGATCTTCCTCACGGCGGTGCTGGGGCTGGTGCTGCTGGCGGGCTTCCTTCTGCACTGGCGCCGCTCGCGCCGCTTCGCCGGGCTGTTCCTCGCGGCGGTGCTGGGCTTTTCGTGGTTTTATTCCGTGGCGCACATCGCCATGGGCAAATTCCCCCAGTGGGAGCGCGATGCCGCCTACCGCCAGCAGTATTTTGAGGCGGCCCCCGCGATCGGCTGGCCCGAGGATGATTTCTTCCGCACCGACACGTACAACGAGTCGGACGGGGGCGTGTACGACAACATGAGCCTTTTGATGGAAAAGCCCAGCCTGCGCTTTTTCAACAGCGTCGTCACGCCGTCTATCATGGACTTTTACCCCCGCGTGGGCGTCAAGCGCGACGTGTCGTCGAAGCCCGACCCCGATCTGTACGCGCTGCGCGGTTTGCTGGGCGTGCGCTATGTCATCACCACCCTGGCCCAGCAGCAGGAATTTTCAGACGAATACAGCAAGTACGGCTATGTGTTCTCGTTCGCGGACGACACGTTCGCCTTCTTCCGCAACACGAACGAGCTGCCGATGGGTTTTGCTTACGACAAGTATATTCTACTGGAGAACGCGGCCGATGAAACGGACTCTGACGCCGACGCGCAGAGCGGCGCGCCAGCGGGCGGCGAAGCGGACGTGCCCGTGCTGATGGACCTTGAGGAGAACGTGCGCGCGAATATGCTGGTGCGCGCCATTGCGCTGAGCGAGGAGCAGATCGAGCGCTACGGCCATCTGATGCAGCCCGCGACGGATGCGGACACGCAAAACCTCACCTACGACGCCTATGTGCAGGACGTGCAGGCGCGCCGCACGCAGGCCGTGAGCGACTTTACCGCCGACCACACGGGCTTTACGGCGCACATCACGCTGGCAAGCGAGAACCTGGTGTTCTTCTCGGTGCCGTACGACGAGGGCTTCACCGCCACGGTGAACGGGGAGGAGACGCCGGTGGAGCGCGTGTCCGGCGGGCTGAGCGCCGTGCTGTGCCCCGCGGGCGAGAGCGAGATCGTGTTTGCGTACAAAACGCCCGGCTGGGACGCGGCGCTGGCGCTGACGCTGGCCTCGCTGGCCGCGTGGTTTGCGTACGCGGGGTACTGCGTGTTTGAGGCAAAGCGCAAAAAAGCGAAGGAGACGGACGCATGAATGCATACGCACAGCGCCTTGCGGCGCAGCTGGGCCTCGGCACCGCGCAGGTGGACGCGGCGCTGGGGCTGATCGACGAGGGCAACACCATCCCGTTCATCGCGCGCTACCGCAAGGAGGCCACCGGCGCGATGGACGACGGCGCGCTGCGCGCGCTGGACGAGCGCTACGCTTACCTGAAAAAGCTGGACGCACAGAAAGCGGCCGTGCGCGAGAGCATCGAGGCGCAGGGCAAGTGGACGCCGGCGCTGGAGCAGGCGCTGGCCGGTGCGCAGACGCTGGCGGGGGTGGAGGACATCTACCGCCCCTACCGCCCCAAGCGCAAGACGCGCGCGAGCATCGCGCGCGAACGCGGGCTCGAGACGCTGGCAAAGCGGCTGTTTGCCCAGCGCGCGGGCGACGACCCCGCGGCGCTGGCGGCGGGCTATCTCTCGGATGAGACGCCGGACGCCGAGGCGGCGCTGGCCGGCGCGCGCGACATCATCGCGGAGGCGCTGGCCGACAGCGCCTCGGTGCGCGCCGCGCTGCGCGGGCTGTACCGGCGCACGGCGCGCCTTGTGAGCCGCGCGGCAAAGCCGGAGGAAAAGAGCGTGTACGAGGGCTACTACGAGTACGAGGAGCCCGTTGCGAAGATCGCGGGGCACCGCGTGCTGGCTGTGGACCGCGGCGAGCGCGACGGCTTTTTGAAGGTGCGCGTGGCCGTGGACGAGGCCGCGGCCGAGGACGTGGTGCTGCGCGCGTCGGTGCATGGCAGCTCGCTTTGCGCCGAGCAGGTGCGCGCCGCGGCGCTGGACGCGTACAGCCGGCTGATCCACCCCAGCCTTGAGCGCGAGGTGCGCGCGCAGCTGACGGCCGACGCGTGCGAGGGTGCCATCGCCGTGTTCGGAAAAAACCTGGAGCAGCTGCTTTTACAGCCGCCCATCCGCGGCAAGGTGGCCATGGGGCTGGACCCGGGCTACCGCATGGGCTGCAAGACGGCCGTGGTGGACGCCACGGGCAAAGTGCTGGACACGGCGGTCATCTACCCCGTGCCGGAATTCAAAAAGGTGGAGCAGGCCAAACGCACGGTGAAGGCGCTCATCCGAAAGCACCGCGTGGAGATCATCGCCGTGGGCAACGGCACCGCCGGGCGCGAGACGGAGATCTTCGCCGCCGAGGTGCTGCGCGAGCTGGCGGCCGAGGGCCTGGGCTGGACGGTGAGCTACATGGTGGTGAGCGAGGCCGGCGCGAGCGTGTACTCGGCCTCGAAGCTCGCGGCCGAGGAGTTCCCGCAGTACGATGTGAACCTGCGCAGCGCCGTCTCGATCGCGCGGCGTTTGCAGGACCCGCTGGCCGAGCTTGTGAAGATCGACCCCAAGGCCGTGGGCGTGGGCCAGTACCAGCACGACATGCCGCCCGCGCGCCTGGCCGAGGCGCTGGACGGCGTGGTGGAGCGCTGCGTGAACACGGTGGGCGTGGACTTGAACACCGCCAGCGCGCCGCTTCTGGCGCGCGTGGCGGGCCTGACGTCGGCGACGGCGAAGAACATCGTGCGCCGGCGCGAGGAGGAGGGCACGTTCACCGCGCGCCGCCAGCTGCTGAAAGTGCCCAAGCTCGGGCCGAAGGCGTACCAGCAGTGCGCGGGCTTTCTGCGTGTGCCGGGCGGCGAGGAGCCGCTGGACGCGACGGCCGTGCACCCCGAGAGCTACGGCGCGGCGCGCACGGTGCTGCGCGCGTGCGGCTTTGGCGAAGAGGACATCGGCGGCGAGGCCATCCGCGCGCTGCCCGAAAAGGCGCGCGCGTGCGGGCTGGCAAAGATCGCGGCCGAGGCCGGCGTGGGCGAGCCGACGCTGGCCGACATTCTGGAGGAACTGGTGCGCCCCGGGCGCGACGTGCGCGACAGCCTGCCCGCGCCATTGCTGCGCACGGACGTGATGGGCCTTGAAGACCTTACCCCCGGCATGGAGCTGGCGGGCACGGTGCGCAACGTGGTGGATTTCGGCGCGTTCGTCGACATCGGCGTGCATCAGGACGGCCTTGTGCACATCAGCCAGATGGCCGACCGGTTTGTAAAGCGCGCGTCGGACGTTTTGAAGGTGGGCGACGTGGTGACGGTGCGCGTGTTGAGCGTGGACAAAGAGAAAAAGCGCATCGCGCTGACGATGCGCAAGGCGAAGGCGTAAGAAAGAGCGAAAGAGAAAAGAAAAAAGGGGAGGGGATGGCATGCGGGCGTTTTTGCGGCGGCATTTCATTTTGGAAAAGAGCTTTCTGTACAACGTGCTGGCCATCGCCGTGCCCATCGCGCTGCAAAACATGATCAGCTTCGGCGTGGCCGTGACGGACAGCGTGATGCTCGGCAGCCTCGGGGACGTGGCCATCTCGGCGGCGAACCTCGGCGGGCAGCCGTTCTCCATCCTGATGAGCGTCGGTTTCGGGCTGTCGTCCGGCGGCAGCGTGCTGATCGCACAGTACTGGGGCAAGGGCGACACGGCGCGCATCCGGCAGGTGATGCGTATCAGCATGCAGGTGGTGCTGTGCGCCTCGGCGGCGATGACGGCGCTGTGCCTCGCGCTGCCGCGGCAGGTGATGATGCTGTACTCGAGCGAAACGCAGGTCATCGACGCGGCGGCGGGCTATCTGTCGTTGGTGGCGTTTTCCTATATCCCGTACAGCGTCTCCAACAATTACATCACCAGCCTGCGCGCCGTGGAAAAGGTGAAGATCGCCGCGGTCATCTACGGCGCCAGCTTTTTCGTGAACGTGTTTTTCAACTATATGTTCATCTTCGGGCGCTTCGGCGCGCCGGCGCTGGGCGTGCGCGGCGCGGCCGTGGGCACGGTGATCGCCCGGTGCAGCGAGCTTTTGCTCGTGACGGCGTACATGTACCGCAAAGAGGACGTGACGGGCTTTCGCTTCGGCCAGTGTTTGCATCTGCGCAACGATCTGCTGCGCGACTATGTGCGCCACAGCGTGCCCGTGCTGGGCAACGAGGTGCTGTGGGGCGTGGGCTTCTCGGTGACGGCGGCCATCATCGGGCGCATCGGCAGCGTGTTCGTCACGGCCAATTCCATCGCATCGGTGCTCAACCAGCTGGCGTTCGTGTTCGTGCTGGGCGTGGCCAACGCGGCGGCCGTCGTCACGGGCAAGACCGTGGGCGCCGGACGGATGGACCGCGTGCAGAAAACCGCGAACACGCTGGTGGCGATGAGCGTCGTCGAGGGCGTGTTCAGCTGCGCGATGATTTTGTGCCTGCGGCCGGTGTTCCTGTCGCTGTACACGGTGACGCCCGCCGCGCGCGAGGCGGCCTGGCAGATCATCGGCGTGCTGGCCGTTTTGCACCTCAGCCTCTCCATCGACGTGACGTGCATCGTGGGCGTGCTGCGCGGCGGCGGGGACACGCGCATGGCCTTCGCGTTCGACTGCGGCGCGCTGTGGCTTGTCAGCATCCCGGCGGGGCTTGTGTCCGGCCTTGTGCTGCGCTGGCCCGTGCCGCTGGTGTATGTGCTGCTCAAGCTCGACAGCCCCATCAAAACCGTATTGTCGCTGCTGCGCCTCAAAAGCGGAAAATGGGTGCGGCGCGTCACCGTGCCGTGATCCCGCGCGGAAACAAAAGACGGTTTCGCCGCGCTTTTGCGGCAAAATTCTACAACTTTTTTCGAATTGTATAGGAAATATTGTACAAAATTTTCTGTATGGTTTGAGGAAAATGGCTTTTATTCTTGACTTTTGTGTGTCTCATGGCTACAATGAAAAAGTGCCTACAAAACGGCAGAACAGGACGGCGTATGAACGAAGCGATCTCACAACAGCAGCTGGCCTTGTGCCGCGCCGGCGACGAGCAGGCCCTCGCAGGGCTGATCGCCCGGCTGATGCCGGTGCTGCGCGCGGCGGCGGCGCGCGGCGTGTGCCCGGGCCTTGAGTTCGAGGACGCGCTGCAGGAGGGGCTGATCGCGCTGTTTTCAGCGGTGAAGCAGTTCGACGAGTCGCGCGGGGTGCCGTTTGAAAGCTATGCCGCGGCCTGTGTGCACAACGCGGTGCGCAGCGCGCAGCGCGCGGCGGCGCGCCGCAAGCATGCGCCGCTCAACCACTCGGTGCCGATGGAGCAGGCCGAGGCCCAGCAGGACCCGGGCCAGAGCCCGGAGCGCGCTGTGGAGGCCAGCGAGCGGCTGGCGCGCACGATGGCGGGCATCGCCACGCGCCTGTCGCCCATGGAGCGCAGGGTGCTGGCCCTGTTTTTGGACGGGCAGCCTTACAGCGCCATCGCAAAGCGCCTCGGCGTGCAGGAGAAGGCGGTGGACAACGCCTTGCAGCGCGTGCGCGCAAAACTTCGATAAGTTTCCCCGGCGCCGGGCGGCGCCATCACATATGCCCCAGTAGCTTAAAGTCAGAGCGTTGGTCCCAGATCAAAGGTGTCGGTTAAAATCCTTCCGCGGGCAAATATTATCCAGAATGGAGCAACCATCATGTACGAAGACAAGACCTTAGTTTGCAAAGAGTGCGGCAAGGAGTTCGTGTTCACCGCCGGCGAGCAGGAGTTCTACGCCAGCCGCGGCTTCGAGAACGAGCCCCAGCGCTGCAAAGCCTGCCGCGACGCCCGCAAGAACGCCACCCGCGGCACCCGCGAGATGTACACCGCCGTCTGCGCGGCCTGCGGCAAGGAGGCCCGCGTGCCCTTCAAGCCCCGCGAGGACCGTCCCGTGTACTGCAGCGAGTGCTTCGCCAAAATGAAGGAGCAGGGCTGATTTCCTCTGACGGTCAGCTTTGCGCGGCGCCGGTTCCGGCGCGCTTTTCCGCAACACAAAAAATCCCGCCGTGCGTTGGCACGGCGGGATTTTTTCTGCCTTGCGGCTGCGGCGGCGCGCGTCACAGCCGGTAAATTTCGGCGTATTTTTCTTTGAGGTAGCGGATGTAATGCTGCGCGTCGAACGCCTCGCCGCAGGCGTTTGCAAACAGCGCGTCCGGCGTCAGCGCGCGGCCGTGGCGCCAGACGCGCTCGCACAGCCAGGCGTTGATCGGCGCAAAGTCGCCGGCTTCGAGCAGCGCGTTTAAATCCAGCGAGCGGCGCATGCACGCGGCGATCTGCGCGGCGTAGGCGCTGCCGAGGGCATAGCTGGGGAAGTAGCCGATGTCGCCGCCGGCCCAGTGGATGTCCTGCAATACGCCATGCGCGTCGTCCGGTACGTCGACGCCCAGCGTCTCTTTCATCATGGCGTTCCACGCGCCGGGCAGCTCGCGCACGGCCAGCGCGCCGTCCATCAGCTGCTTTTCCAGCTCGTAGCGCACAAGGATGTGCAGGCTGTAGGTGGCCTCGTCCGCGTGGATGCGGATGAGTCCCGGCACGCAGCGGTTCACCGCGCGGTAGAACTCCTCGCACGTCACGTCGGCCAGCTGGGCGGGGAACAGTTCGCGCAGGCGCGGCCACAGCCCGGCGAGGAACGCGCGGCTGCGCCCGAAATAGTTTTCAAACAGGCGGCTCTGCCCCTCGTGGATACCCATGGACGAGCCGGACGCCAGCACCGTGCAGCGCAGCGCGTCGCCGGTGTGCAGCTCGTACAGCGCGTGGCCGCCCTCGTGGATGACAGAGAACATGTTGGACGTCATGTCGTGCTCGTGGTAATGCGTGGTGATGCGCACGTCGCCGTTGTATAGTTCGATCGTGAACGGATGCGCGCTCTCGGCCAATGCGACATGCCCCTCGTCCAGGCCGATGCGGCGCATCAGCTCGCGCGAGAGCGCGCGCTGCGCCCCGAGCGGCCACGCGCGGGACAAAAAGTCGTCGCGCACGGGCTCGGCCTCTCCCACGGCGCGCACCAGCGCCGAGAGCTCGCCTTTTAAAAGCGAGAAGAACGCGTCGTATTTCTCCATCGTCATGCCGGGCTCGTACCGGTCCAGCCAGACGTCGTAGGGGGCCTTGCCAGGGTCCAGCGCCCCGGCCATGCGCCGGCGCGCCTCGAGGATGCGCTCGAGCCACGGCGCGAACGCGGCGAAATCGTTGTCCGCGCGCGCGGCCTGCCAGACGTTCTGCGCGTCGCTGATCAGCTGGGAAAACGCGGCGTATTCGTCGGCGGGGATGCAGGCGGTCTCGTCGTACAGGCGGCGCATCTCGCGCACTTCGGCCGCCTGCTGCGCGTCGAGGCCGCCGGCCTCGGCCTCGCGCAGCAGCGCGGGCAGGCCGCTGCCCGTCAAAAGGCGGTGGCGCATCTCGGCCAGCGCGCCCAGCGCCTGCCCGCGGCCGGGATAGCTCTGCCGGGGCGCGGCGGTGGCGTCGTCGAAATGGATGGTGTGCTCGGCGTAGCCCAGCGCGAACAGCTGCCGCTCGACGTCGCGCAGCGCCTGCATAGCTTTGTTCATAGCGATCGCTTCCTCTCGTAAATGTGCGGCGGCAGGGGCGCCGCCGCCCTTTTTTGTGTTTATGATAGCACGCGAAAAATGGCTTGTCCAGACACTTTGCACGCGATTTTTGCGCCATGTATACAACAATTTAGACGGTTTTAGTAAACAATATGTGATGAAATTTCGTGCAAATTGTGAATTTTTTATTGCAAAGGAAAACCGTTTCATATATAATATAGACGGTGACAATCACGGTTGCCCGCCGGAAGGGCGGCGGGCAAAAACTCTATGTCAAGGAGGAATACTATGGAATTTGTGATTGGTATCATCCTGGTTCTGACCTTTTTTGCCCTGGCGTACTACTGCATCAAAGGTTACAACCTGATGATCGGCTTCCTCGTGGTAGCCACAGCATGGACGGTGCTGTCCCTGGCGGGCACGCTCGTCGCTTCGCAGGAGTTCATTGCGGAAAACTCCGTGCTTCAGTTTGACGGCCTGAAAGGGCTGATCGCCGTACTCAACAACATTTATCAGTCCGCGCCGGAAGGCTGGGGCACCACGCTCGTCAATGTGTGCTGGGGCGCCTGGTTCGGCCGCGTGCTGATGGAGACGGGCATCGCGGCCACCCTCATCCGTAAAACGGTTGAGCTGGGCGGCGACCGTCCCGCCATCACCGTCATCCTTCTGAACATCGTCACGGCCTTCATCTTCACGGCCATGATGGGTGCGGGCCCCGTTATCGCCATCGGCGTTATCGTGCTGCCCATCCTGATGAGCCTTGGTATCCCCAAGCCCATCGCCATGTTCACGTTCATGGGCGCCGTCTCTGCCGGTATGTATCTGAACCCGGTCCTGCAGTGGTCTCAGCTGCGCGCGTTCATCCTGGCGGCCGATGAGATGCCCGACTTCACTTTCAGCTGGTATGCTTCTCACTGGGGCTATTTCGCGCTCGGCATCTCTCTGGTTGTCGTGTGCGTTCTGGCTGTGGTCTATCTGAAAGCCAGCAAGGCCAGCCACGCGTGGGCGGCCCAGGCGCCGGCCAATACGGCCAGCACCGACGCGCCGGCCATCGCGCTGATCCTGCCCATCGTGCCCGTTGTGCTGAAGATCGCGCTGGACTTCTCCGTTATCGGCGGCTTCGTCATCGCCGGCTTCCTGGCGCTGTTCATCTGCGGTAAGATGAAGGGCGGCTTCGTCGCCAGCTGCCAGCTGGTCAACAAGCTGTATTACGACGGCGTCGTGGACACCGCGCCGCTGATCGGCTTCCTGCTGACGCTGCCGATGTTCAACACCTGCGCCAGCTATGCGGCCCCGTACTTCAAGGAAGTGCTCGGCAGCTTCATGCCCACCAACGAGTACATCATCTGCGCCGTGTTCGCGGTGCTGTCCATCCTGGGCTTCTTCCGTGGCCCGCTCACGCTGTACGGCTGCGGCGCCGCCACGCTGGGCGTTCTGTCCACTGTCGGCCACTTCTCCGCTCCGTTCCTGTTCTGCGTGTTCACCATCCCGTCCACCACTGTGAACGTCGGTTCGTGCATCACCCAGAGCTGGATCGCGTGGGGCCTTGCGTACACGAAGGTCGAGTCGAAGGACTTCCTGAAGCTCTCGATCCCGTTTGCGTACATCACGTCCATCCTGCTGTACATCCTGACGGCGTTCACCGTCACGGGCCTTGGGCCGGAGTGGTTCGCGTAAACCTCACAGGCAAAGAACGGCCCGCGGCCCTTTCCCGCAGGCCTGTCCAATCAAAAACGCCCGGCGCTCCCTTTTGGGAAGCGCCGGGCGCTTTTTTATGCTGGTCTGTAAGATGTGCTTTCAGCCGCGCTGCGCGCCGAGGATGCGCGCGGCCTCGCGCGCGAACACGTCGCCGGGCCATGTGCGCGAGGCGAGATAGAGCGCTGCGGCGTCCTCGTCCAGCAGGCGCGGCAGAAGGGCTGCCAGCTCGCGCAGGGCCTTTTGGCGCGCGGCGCCGTCCTGGCCCGTGCGCTCACGCAGGCAGTCCAGCTCCACGCCGTCTGTGGGGAACAGATCGCCGCGGAACAGTGTCGTTTCCACCGCGCCCGCGCGCTCAAGCCGGCGCGAGATCCCGATGAGCTGCGCCGTTTCGCGGTTGCGCGCGATGTGCGCAAGCTGCGCGCCGGCTTCGCGGTAGTAGTCGTACCGGCGCTCGGGGCCGCCGTACAGCGCAAGGCCGTACGCGCCATGGTACGCGCCGAAGAAGCGCTCGAGGAAACCGGCGGCGTCGGCGCGCAGGTTCCAGCAGCGCTCGGCGGCGTAAAAAGCCGTGTAGCGGCTGGTCTCGAACAGCCCGTACGGGCACCCGCGCGAAAAGCTGCTGGCCCAGTTCGTGTTGATGGCGGCCCACGCGCCGTGCGCCGCGGCGAAGGCGGCCCACGCGTCGATGTTGCGCAGGCGCTGCTCGGCGTCCGGGTAGTTCTGGCCGGGGCGCTCGTCAAAGGCGCGCACGGCGCTGCACGGCGCCCAGCGGATGCCCAGCGCGTCAAGCCGGCGGGCGATGACGGGCGCGTCGCGCCCGACGGTGTCGGCGCCGTACAACCAGATGGCCACCACAAGGCGGCGGTCCAGCGCGGCGAGGGCTTCGTCCGTCTGGGTAGGGGAGGCGATCATGTCGTGCCAGACAACGGGTGTTTTGCCGGCGTCCAGTACCGCGCGCGCGGCCGCGTTGACAAAGTCGACGGCGATGCGCCCGCGCGGTTTGCCGCTGGCGCAGCATTCCGGGCTCTGGCCCAGGCTCCACACCTCGTCGCAGCCGATGTGCACAAAGCGGCTGTCCGGGTGCAGGCGCAGGGTGTCGGCCAGCAGCGCGCGGGCCAGCTCCTGCGCGCCGGGCCGCAGAGGGCACAGCTCGCCGGGGGCGGTGTCCACCTCGCGCAGATGGCGGTACTTGGGCAGGCCCAGCACATATTCCAGATGCCCGAACGTCTGCTGCAAAGGGATGATCTCGATGAAATTTTCGCGCGCGGTTTCCAGCAGACGGCGGTGCTGCGCCGGCGTCAGCGCGTTTTTGGCGCGCAGCGCGGCGTCGGCGCGCGGCAGCTTGTCCTCGTATTCGATCACGAGCGCGTTCAGCTTGTACTGCGCCATCTCGGCGATGAACGCCAGCAGGCGGTCAAATTTCGGGAAGATGCCGCGCAGATCGAGATAATCGGCGCGCAAGGGGACGTCGGGCCAGTCCTCGACGGCGAGGGACGGACGGCGCGGCATGTCCAGCCACTGGCGCAGCGTCTGCATGCCGTAGAAAAGGCCCGCGGCGTCGCCGGCGCACAGCATGAGCGCACCGCCTTCGATTTGCAGCCGGTAGCCCTGCGCGTGCATGGGGGCTGCCAGCGCCGGCGCGTCCGGCGTGCACAGGCAGAATGGGCCCGTGCGCACCTCGACATGGGAAAAGAGCGAGCGCGCAGCGCGAACAAGGCGGCCGTCCTGCGCGGGGGCGCACAGCACGACGGGGCTTTCGGGCCCGACGGCGGCGGCCGCGGCCAGCGGCGTGCAGCGCTGCGGCTGCGGGATGAAATACAGATCGGTCATAGCGTCCTCCGCTCATGTGCGGCGCGCCAGCAGTGAGGCGCTGTCCGCGTCGAGGTACAGCGCGGCGTGCGGATGGCGGCGCAGCGCGGTGGCGGGGCATTCCGGGCTGACGGGCCCCTCGAGCGTGCGGCGGACGGCCTGCGCCTTGGTGGGCGCGGGCACCACGCAGAACGCCTGCCCGGCGGCCATCAGTGCGGGGATCGTCAGCGTCAGCGCCGTGCGGGGCACCTCGTCCAGCGAGGCAAAGCACCCGTCGTGCACCTGCTGCATGCGGCAGGTGTCGTCCAGTGTGACGGCTTTGACGAGCGCGGGGTCGTCGAACTGCGCCACATGCGGGTCGTTGAACGCGAGGTGCCCGTTTTCGCCGATGCCCAGCAGCACAATGTCGGCGGGGTTCTCGCGCAAAAGCGCGCTGTAGCGCGCCGCCTCAGCCTCGGCGCCGGCCGTGCTGTCGATGCAGTGCACGCTGCCAAGCGGCACTTTGTCAAACAGTGCCGCGCGCAGAAAATTTGCAAAGCCCTGCGGCGCTGCGGCCGGCAGGCCGATGTACTCGTCCATGTGGAACGCGTGCACGCGCGGCCAGTCGATGCTTTTGCTGGCGGCGAGGGCCGCCAGCACCTCGTTTTGCGAGGGCGCGGCCGCGAAGATCATGTTGCAGCGCCCTTTTTCGCGCAGCACCTGCGCGATAGCCGCCTCGATATCGCGCGCGGCGGCGCGGCCCATTTCGGCGCGCGTCGCATACACCTGCACGCGCAGGGCGTCTTTTGTGAATTCCGTCATTTTTCATCCTCCCTTTCTTCTGCGCGAAAGCGCACGGCGCCGTCCACCAGCACGAGGCGCACGCGCACGTCGCTGTCGAACAGCACAAGATCGGCCGCGCGCCCCACGACCACGTGGCCCGTGACCTGCTCCAGCCCCAGCGCGCGCGCCGGCACGGCCGTGGCCATGTGCACGGCGTCGGCGATGCCCGCGCCGCCCGCGCCGGCCATTGTGCGCACCAGCCGGTCGCCCGTGCACACGCTGCCCGCAAAGGCGGTGCGGTCGGGCATTTTGGCCACGCCGTCCTCAATGATGACGCGCTGGCCGTCCGCGAGGCTGCCCAGGATGCTCTCGCCCTCCGTCTGGCCCGCGGCGCGCATCGCGTCCGTCACCAGGCACAGCCGCTCTGGGCCGATCAGCCGGTAGGCCATCTGCAAAAGGCACGGCGGCAGGTGCCGCCCGTCGGCAATCAGCTCGCAGAACAGCCCGGGCAGCAGGTAGGCGCTCTCCACAACGCCCGCGCGGCGGTAGCCGCCCTCGCGCGTGATGGTGGACATGGCCGAATACAGATGCGTGATGCTGCGAAAGCCGTGCAGCGCGGCCTCGCGCACCTGCTCATAAGTGGCGTTTGAGTGGCCCACCGACGCCGCGACGCCGTGCGCCGCCAGCCAGTCGCCCATCTCCAGTGCGCCGGGCAGCTCCGGCGCGATGGTCCAGCGCAGGATGCCGGGGCATGCGGCGAGCAGCATGGCGTATTCGGCTTTGTCCGGCGCGCGCAGGAAGGCCGGGTCCTGCGCGCCGCACTGGGCGGGCGAGAGATACGGCCCCTCCACATGGACGCCGAGGAATTTCGCGCCATCCGCAAAGCCGCCGCGGCACGCGCGGTACGTCTCAAACGCCGCTAAGAGGCCCTTGGTATCGGCGGCCAGCGTGGTGGGCACAAGGGCGGTGGTGCCGTGGCGCAGATGCAGCGCGGCCGCCGCGTGCCAGGCTTCGGCGGTGGCGTCCATGAAATCGCCCGTGCCGCCGCCGTGCACATGGATGTCGATGAACCCGTGCGAGAGGTACAGCCCCTCGCAGCAAAGCGCCTCCTCGCCCGGCAGCGGGCGCAGCGCGCCGGCCGGCGCGATGGCCGCCACGCGCCCGTTTTCCACGCGCACGTCGGCGGGGCTGACGGCGCGGTTTTCCACAAAATTGACGCGGGAAAAGATCATGCTTTCACCTCCGGGGCCCAGCCCTCCCTGCGCAGCAGCGCGCGCAGCGCCGCGGCGCTCTCGCGCCCGGCCTCGCGCCCGCCCTCGGTGAAGGCGGCGCCCTGCGGCAGGCGCATCTGTTCTTCGGTCAGCGCGCGGCCCTTGCGGTAGTGCGGCTCCAGCGAGAGCCAGCCGCTGTACCCGTCCGCATGCAGCCGTGCAAGGATGGCGGGCCAGCCGGCCTGCCCTGCGCCGGGTGCGACGCACTGCACATCCCCGCCGCGGCACACGGCGTCCTTCACGTGCACATGGGCCAGATACGGCCGGATGTGCTCGTATGCATCGGGGAAGGGCCGCTCGCCCAGCGGGTCGAACAAATCGTTGCCCGCGTCGTAGACGGCGGCAAAGCACGCCGGGTCCAGCAGGGCCAGCACCGCAGCCAGCGCCGCGTGGTTGCTGGTGTTCACGCCGGGGTCGGCCTCCAGGAGCAGGTGCATGCCCGCCGCGCGCAGGATGGGCCCGGCCGGGGCGAGCGCTTCGGCGAGCGCCTCAGGGCAAAGCGCGCCCGACGCGGGGCGCAAAAGCGCAAAACCGCGCACCGTGCGGCAGCCCAGCGCGTCGGCCGCGGCGCACAGGCGGCGCAGCTTTTCCAGCTCGGCCGCGCGGTCGGCCTGCGGCGCGCACTTGAAAAAGCTGCTGGCCACATTGCACACGGCGAGGCCGGCGTCGTCGGCGCGCAGGCGGCATTCTCGCAAATCTTGCGCGCTGAGGCGGTCGGCGGGCGTGTCGTCCACGCTGCGCACCTCGAGCCCCTGCAAACCGTTTTCACGCGCGAAGGCGACGGCCTCGGCAAAATTTTGCGTAACTTCGTCGGTGATGAACGCAAGTTTCATGCAAAGCGCCCCCTTTAAAATTCCACGGCGCGCCCCAGCGCCGCCGAGCGGGTGATGCCGCAGATGGCGCGCACCGCGGTGATGGCCTCGCGCGGGGGGATCATCGGCTCGCGGTCCTCGGCGACGGCGTCGGCGAGGTCCTGCAGCAGATAGGCGTGCATGTTGCCGTAATACGGCTTGAGGCTGATGGGGGCCTTCTGGCTGAACTCGGGCGATTCCTCCGGGCGCGGCGGGGCGCTGGCGGGGTCGAGGAACGTCCATTCGCGCACGCCGAGGTCGTCGAAGGCGATGGTGCCTTTTTCGCCGTGGATGACAAAGCCCGTGGGGAATTCCGGATAGGCCAGCGTGGTGTTTTTGATGACGCACACAGCGCCGCTGGCCATCGTCAGCACGGCGGCCGCGGTGTCGTCCACGCCGGTGCGGCGCGCCAGCGTCCCGGCGCAGCCGTACACGGTCTTCACCGGTTCGCCCAGCATCCACAAGATCAGGTCGATGCCGTGCACGCCCTGGTTGAGCATGGCGCCGCCGCAGCGGTTGCGCCAGCCGGCGCTGTCGTAGTAGGCCTGGTCGCGGTAATACAGCAGGTTCGCTTCGGCCAGGCAGATGCGCCCCAGCGCGCCCTGCGCGATGGCGCGGCGCGCCGCCTGCGCGCGCGGCAGCACGCGGCGCTGGAAGATGCACTGCACCTTCGCGCCGGTCTGCTGCGTGACGCGCACGATCTCCTGCGCCTTTTCCAGCGTGACCTCCATCGGTTTTTCGCACACCACGGCCTTGCCCGCGCGCGCGGCCGCCACCGTCATCTCGCCGTGCAGGTCGCTGGGCGTGCACACGCACACGGCTTCCACAGCCGGGTCGGCCAGCACGTCGCGGTAATCGTAATATACTTTGGAAACGCCGTGCTCGCGGGCGAAGCGATCGGCTTTTTCGCGGTCGACGTCGCACACAGCGTACAGGGTCTGCTGCGGCAGCGTGGCGAGCGCGGCCGCGTGGGTGACGGCGATGACGCCGCACCCGATGATCGCAAAGCGCATAAGGTTCCCTCCCTTTAGAATGCCACGGGCGCGCCGGCGCGGCTCGAGCGGTAGATCTTGCAGATGACGTCGATGGCCTTGCGCGCGTCCTCGGGCGGGATCATCGGCTCGCGGCCGTCGCGCACAGCCTGCATCATGTCGCGCAGCAGCAAAATGTGTCCGTCGATCGTGATGTCCACATTGCTCTTGGCGCCGCCGATGCGCAGCGAGGCGTCCGGGCGCGGCGGGGCGTCTTCGGGGTCGAGGAAGTTCCACTCCCGCACGCCCGTGTCGTCGAACGAGACGGTACCCTTTTCGCCGTACAGCGAGAAGGTGGTGGAAAAGCCGGGATAGGCGGTGGTGGCGCCCTCAATGACGCACATCGAGCCGTCCTGCATCTGCAAAAGCGCGGCGGCGGTGTCCTCCACGGGGATGTCGCGCGCCAGCGTTTCAGCGCGGCCGTACACAGTGGCGACGGGCTTGTCCAGCATCCACAGGATGAGGTCGACGCCGTGCACGCCCTGGTTCATCAGCGCACCGCCGCCGTCCAGCTCCCAGGTGCCGCGCCAGCCGGCGCTGTTGTAGTAGGCCTGGTCGCGGTAGTATTTCAGCTGCGCGTCGGCCAGGCACACCTTGCCCAGCTTGCCCGCGCGCACAGCCTCGCGCACGGCGACGGCCGCGGGCATGATCCGGCGCTGGAAGATGCACTGCATTTTGACGCCGCAGCGGCGCACTTCGCCGATCACGCGGTCGATGCGCTCGGGCGTGATCTCCAGCGGCTTTTCGCACACGATGTGCTTGCCGGCCCGCGCGGCCATCATGCACACGTCGCCGTGCGCGCCGCTGGGCACGCAGACGCACACGACCTCCACATCTGCGTCCGCCAGAACGTCTTCGTCCGTATAATACACGGTCTCCACGCCGTGGCGCGCGGAAAAGGCGTCGGCCTTTTCCGGCACGACGTCGCACACGGCGTGCAGATGGCAGCCCTCGGCCTCGAGGGCGCGCAGGGCTTTGGCGTGCGTCTCGGCGATGACGCCGCACCCGATGATCGCAAAATTCATAAAGGTTTCTCCTCTCTGCCCGCGGGGCAGTTTTTAGTCACAGCGCGTACATCGGCCCGCTGGCCGCGCCGTATTTTTTCCAGAAGGCGGGGCCGTCGAACGAGGGCCCGTCTTCGCGCAGGTCGCGCAGGGCCACGGTCTTGCCGCCCGCGGCGCGCGACGCGGCGCCCGCCAGCATGATCTGCACCGATTCGAGCACGTCCTCGATGGGCGCAAGGCGGTGGGGCTTGCCCTCTAGGAAGTTGGCGACCTGCTCGATCAGCGCGTCGTACAGGCGGGAGGGGTCCATGCAGAACTGGAACGTGCTTTTTGTGGTGATGACGATGACGCCGAACGGCTGCCATGCGCCGGTGAGCGTTGTGTACACGGCGCTGCGGCCGTCTGCAAAATGCACGAACCAGCTCTCGGAATACTGGCCGGCGGCCTCGCCGCGGCCCATGTACCGCACCGATTCGGCCCCAGGGCCCATCAGCCCGCCGATGGTCTCGGCGATGTGGATGCCGTAATTGAACTCGTCGACGCCGCTCGAAGCCAGCACGGTGACGGTTTCGCCGCGCTCGGCGGGGCTTTTGGCGAGGAAATCCTGCACCTCGTAGGCGTAGCGCGCGCTGGACGAGCCGAGGATCACGGCCCCCTCGCGCACAAGGCGGCGCACCTCGCGGCAGTCGGCCAGGCAGCCGACGGCGGGCTTGTCGAGGAACACGGGTTTGCCGCGCCGGATGAACGGCATGGCGCAGCGCAGATGGTCGTCCCAGTTGCAGCCCTGCACAAAGCCGATGTCGCACATGTCGGCCAGCTCGTCCAGCGTTTCGCAGCGCTTTTCAAGGCCGTAGCGCGCCATGAAGCCCGCCACCTCCGCGTCGCTGCGGAACGAGTCGTTGTACACGCCGACATACCGCATGCGCCCGTCTTTTTTCATGGAATCGGCAAACCCCATCGGATGCGAGGTGTCGATGTTCACGGCTCCTACTCGAATCATTTTCGTCACTCCTTTAGCAATAATGCCAGAAAAACAGCGCCACCCGCCGCGCAAACGCGCGGCGGGTGACGCTTGTTACAAGGGGAAAGGCTCCCGGAGAAGGGCGCGGGAGAACAGGCCTGCGCACATTGCGTGCGCGGGATGCGTTTTTCGACGCGCGCTGCGCGCGCCGTGCGAAAGTGAGCACCGCTGTGCCATGGCTGTCGCTTCCCTCTGCCGGAGATTTTACCACTGCAGCACCGTCATACGGCGGGGCTGGGCGTCGAGGTCGCACACCATCGTGCGCCCCAGGCCGTATGCGCCGCAGATGCCGTTGCAATCCTGCTGGTTGCCCACGTCGTGGTGCAAAAGCACCACGGCAAGGCGGCGGCCGCAGGCCTCGATCACATAGCCCTCGGCCTCGTCGGGGCGCAGCGTCAGGCCGTAGGCGTCGTTGTGCACCGGCGTGGGCGTGATGCGCACCGGCGTGTCCGTGCGCGCAAGCACCGTCGTCAGCGACGCGCCGCCCTCGGCGCGCACGCGCGCCGAAGCCGCCTCCTCCAGCAGGTTGTAGTGCGCGGAGAAGGGCGCGCTGCCGAGCGCGATGTCCGCCGGCGCGCCCGCGGCAAAGCTGTGCATCGCAAAGCGGCAGGCTTTGCCATGGCCGGTCAGGGCGCCCTCTTTTGCGGTGAGGCGGATGTCCGGTGCAAACAGGAACTGCTGGGATACCTCGCCCGGCGCAGGGCCGACGAAGGTGTCGTTGATGAGGAAAATATCGGTGCCGACGGCCAGCACGCGGCGGCACACAAGCAGGCCGCGGTCGGCGTAGCCCGTGTGCGCGCCCTCGATGAACAGGTACTCGCCCTTTTGCACCACGCGGTTCGGCGTGGCCTGCGGCAGCGCGCGGTACGTCCAGGAGTCGGCGCTGTCGGAAAATTCGCACGCGTCCGCCATGGGCACGTTGTGCGAAGCCGCGGCCTTGAGCGCATAGCGCTCGGGCGTGTCGGTGTAGGTGAAGCGGCCGGCGTCGGCCAGCACCTCTTCGCCGTCCAGCCACAGGCCGACGTGCAGCTTGTCCTGATGACCGTGGCCGCCGCCGAGCGGCCCGTTTTTGAAGTACAGCCAGTCGGCTTTTTCATCCCAGCCGCTGCGCAGCACCACCTGCCCGCTGGCCTCGAGATGCACCGCGCCGGGCGCGCCGGGCACGGCGGGCAGCGCACGGTAGCGTTTGTCCGCTTCGGCGCCGAACAGCCAGATGCTCTCGTAATCCAGCCGGGCGTAGCCGCCGGCCTTCAGCGCGCCGTCGCCCAGCAGCAGAGCCGCCTCGCTCAGCAGGTCGCGCACGTCGGTGCGGTCGGAGTCGCCGGTCATCGGCTGGCAGTGGGCGGGCGTTTTCAGCGCCAGCGTGGCGTGCGCCGCCTTGGAGATCAGCGCCAGCTCCTCTTCGCCGAACAGCGTGTCGTCGCCGAACAGGCGCGCGGCGCGCAGCACCTCCAGGTAGCTCGCCAGCACTTCGTTGTGGTACATGCACGAGGCCTCCCACTGCATGCCGTCGTCCATGATCTGGATGTGTAAGTCCTCGCGCAGGAAGTGGCGCGCGCGCTCGAAGTCGTCTTCGCGGCCCAGCAGCCACGCGATGACATACAGGCCCGTGTACTCCATCACGCCCCAGTTGCTCTTGTAGGAAAAGCCCGTCTTTTTGTTCTGGCCCAGGCGGTCGGCGTGGGCGGCGAGGCCGTCGATAAAGCGCGCGGCCACCTCGTCCGTCACGGCCGGGCTGTGCGCGCACAGCGCCATGGCCCGCACCCAGTAGTCGGCGCGAAGGCCGGCGTCCAGCGTGCGCCATGTGGTGTTCGCGGCCTCATCGCGCCAGGGCTCCTTGTCCAGCCAGTCCAGCAGCTGCGCGACAAAGCACTCGGCGTACGCCTCGTCGCCCGTCAGCGCATAGGCCTGCCCCAGGCTGATCCAGTAGCGGTGGCGGTTCATCTGGAAGATGAACTCCTGGTCGTCGCCGGCCATGTAGCCCCAGTCGATCTTGCCCGCGGGGAACTGAACGGGCTTTTGCGTCTGCTCCATATCCCAGGGAAGCTGGAACAGGAAGATGTTGTTGCGCAGCTCCTCCGCCGTCTTTTCGGCGAGGGTGCAGTCGGCCGGCCACAGGGCGCGGCACAGCGCGGCGCGCTGCGCCAGCGCTTCGCGCGAGGGGACCATCGTGTCAAGGAAGCGGCGCCAGGCCGCGTTTTGTTCGCTTGTCATAATGCAGATGCCTCACTCAGCCAGTTTTCGGCAAAGCCGTCGTTCTGCCGGCGCATCCACGTCAGCACGCGCGCTTCCAGCGCCGCCGCCGTGTCCCGGTTCTCGGGCACGTCCAGCGCCAGAGGGTGCATTTGCTGCGGGTCGGCCGCCGTGCAGTACAAATAGCGCGCGGGTTTGGCCACCACGTCGTAGCCAAGCTCCATCACGTAGGTGTAGTCCTGCGTGCGCACGCCGCGCCAGCCGAACATTTTGGGGTCGCGCCCGGCCTCGGCGAACTTTTTCAGGAACACGTCGCGCCCCGGGCACGCGCACAAAAAGCTCTCGCGGGAGAGGTCCTCCTGCTCCGTCAGCAGGCAGGCCGACAGGTCGGCGCCCTCCACCGTATCGGGGATGGGCACGCCCAGGATGCCCATCAGCGTGGGCGTCATGTCCTGGCTGCCGATGCACGTGCGGCACAGGCGCTTTTCATTGCCCGGCACGCGCACCACGAACGGGATGCGGACGGATTCCTCGTACCAGACGTGCTTGCCCATCAGCCCGTGCGAGCCCATCATGTCGCCGTGGTCGGCCGACAGCACGATCACCGTGTCGTCGTACAGCCCGGCCTCCTTCAGATAGTGTACCAGACGGCCGAACTGGTCGTCAAGGCCGCTGACGGCCGCGTAATACTGGCGCGTGGTCAGCTTCATCTGCTCGGGCGTGTAGTCGACCACTTCGCCCGTGTGGTGGTGAATGTGATCAAAGCTGACATTGTCCTTGAGCTGTACGTCGGGATACAGGTCAAGATATTCCTGCGGAACCTGGTCGTAGATGCTGTGCGGCGGGTTCCACGAGAGGTACAGCGCAAAGGGTTGATCCTTTTTGCGGATGTCGCGCAGGTATTCGATGGCCTTCGTCGTCTCGTGGCGGGGCGACCATTCGTTGACCCGGATCATCTCCGGCGTGTCGTGCCAGTAGTGCGGGGTCAGGTGCCAGTCGTACGTGCCGTAGGAGTACCAGTAGTCGAACCCGTGGCGGCGCACGCCCGGCGGGGTGAAGGCGTCCCAGTCGCGCGCGCCGGAGGCCGGGGCCTCGCAGTGGTTCTGCTCGGGCTCGTCCAGATGCCATTTGCCGATGTAGGCCGTCTGGTAGCCCGCGGCCTTCAGCATCTGGCCCACGCCGATCTCATCGTCGCCCAGGCGCATGGAAAGGCCGGTCTTGCAATTCGTGAAAATGCCCATCGAAAGCGGATAGCGCCCCGTGATGAGGCTGGCGCGGTGCGCGGTGCACACGGGGAACGTGCTGAACGCATGGTCGCAGTACGTGGCGTCGGCGCAGAACGCGTCCATGTTCGGGGTGAGCACCGGGTCCTCATGGGCATAGCCCATCGCGCCGGCGCGCCACTGGTCCGCAAAGACGAACACCAGGTTTTTCTGTTTCATTTTTTATACCTCGATGGCCTTGTCGGCCTCTTTGGCAAGTTGTTCTTCGTCCAGTTCCACGCCGAAGCCGTCCTTCAGCGCGATGGAAATGGGGTTGTGCGCGCTGTCGGTGGCAAGGCTGCGCACGCACCGGTAGTAGAAATCAGACTCGTCGCGCTTTTCGGTGGCCTCCACCCAGCGCGCACCCAGCCCGGCGGCCAGCTGCTGCCAGACGGAGGCGGACGGCCCGACGAGGCTGTCGTCGCCGATCATCAGATCGGCCCCCAGCTCCCGGATGCGCCCGGCCAGCACCACCGCGTCGATGATGGAGCCGGCGGAATCGGGGTGGATGTTGTAAATGCGGCCCATGCCGCGGCAGATCGTGCCGATCGACTCGCGCGAGCGGCGGATGGGCGTGTCGGGGATGAGCTCCAGCGGGGCCACGCGCGCCTGCAGGGCCACCCACTCGTCCAGCGAGAGGAAGCCCGGGTCCTCGCACGCGTCCAGGCCGGCTTTGTGCAGCGCGTCCATCTGCTCGGCGATCCATGAGAGCGCGGCGTCCGAGTCCAGCGGGCGGTAGCCGCAGTTGACGTCGCCGATGAGGAACGTCTTTTCCGGCGGGCAGTAGCGGCGCACCGTGCGGATGACGTCGCAGTCGAGCTGTGTGTCGCCGAAGAGCTTGACTTTGATGAAGGCCGATTTGCCGGCCTGCACGGCCCACTGCGCGCTCTCGGCCACCTCGTCCATCTGGTCGCTGAGGATGACGTGCACGCCGCACACGGGGTGCGTCTCCGCAAGGCCGAGAAGGCGCACGGACGGCGTTTTCAGCAGCTTGCCGCACACGTCGACAAGCGCCATCTCCAGCATTTCGACGAGCTGCTCGGCCCACTGGCCCTGGTGTGAGCGCACCGCGAGCACGGCGGGCCCTGCGTCGAGGCCGACGAGGCTCTTCGCCGCGCCGGCCCATGCGCCGAGGTCGGCGTCCGGGCCGTTGACGGACAGGATGCACTCGGCGTAGCCGGTGACGCCGGCCGCGTCGACGGCGGCGATGACGTGCTGGCGGCTGGTCCAGGTGGCGCAGCTGAAGCGCTTGACCGCGTAGATGTTCTTTAGATAAAGGCGGACGGCGTCCACCTTTCCGGGCACGCCCGCAAGGCCATCCAGGATGGCCTTGCGGCGTGCCTCGTGCTGTTGCAGGGAAAGGTCCATTTTTGAAAATCTCCGTAAAGTTTTCGGGTGTGGTTCAGCCCTTGACGCCGCCGGTCAGGCCGCCGACGATGTATTTGCTGAGCAGCACGTACAGGATGAACGTGGGCAGGAACACGATGATGACGGACGCGAACAGGCCGCTCCAGTCGCCGGAGTACTGCATGCCGTTGATCATCGAGAACAGGCCCAGCGCGACGGGGCGCAGGCTGTCGTTGTTGACGAACATCAACGACAGGAAGTACTCGTTCCAGATGTTGATGAAGTTGAAGATGGTAACGGTGATCAGGCCGCCCTGCGCCATCGGGAACACGATGCGCCAGAACGTCTTGATGGGATGACAGCCGTCGATGGCGGCGGCCTCCTCATACGAGCGCGAGATGTTCTCGAAATACGCCATCAGGAAGATGGTGGTGTAGGGGATTTTTGAGGCCACGAACAGCACGATCAGCACGATGCGGTTCGTGGTGGGGTCGCGCAGAAGGCCCAGCTGCGCCACGATCATGTACAGAGGGATGACGACCATGATGGTCGGCACGCCCGTGCTGGCGGACAGCGCCGTTTTGATGGCGCCGCAGCCGGGGAACTTGAAGCGCTGCAGCACATAGGCGTAGGGCGCCGAAATGAGGATGAGCAGCGCGCAGCTGGTGACGGCGTAGACCAGCGAGTTCATGAAGTACACCGACACGTTCGAAGAGATCCACGCGCGGGCGTAGTTCTCGGGGTGCACGCCGTTGTTGAACTCGAACACGGTGCCGGAGAAGATGTCGGCCGGGGTGCCGAGGCTGGCCGCGATGACCCACACGAGCACGATCGCGGTGAAGCCGACCCATGCGATCAGCAGCAGGTAGCCGGGCACGAGCGAGAGCTCTTTTTTCAGGTTGAAGGAGCTCACGCGCGGTTCTTTTACTTTCGATTTCACGTTGAGCCCTCCTTAGAATTCAAGATCTTCGTCTTTGATCAGGCGGTTGACGATGGTGAACACCACGACGATGAAGATGCAGAGCATCACGCCGATGGCGGCCGCGGAGCCCGCGTCGCGCACGACGTCGCCGGTGTTCTCGGCGCCGAACAGCTTATCGTACATGTACACCATGGGCACCACGGTGGACGTGTCGGCGCTGATCGGGCTGAACAGCTTCGACCACAGGAAGAAGCCGGACACGCTGATGGACCACATGATGATGTTCGTGCGAAGGATGCCCTTCAAGAGCGGCAGCGTGATGTAGAAGAACTGCCCCACCTTGGTGGCGCCGTCGATGCTGGCGGCCTCGTAATAGTCCTGGCCGATGCGCTCGATGCCGCTGACCCAGATCAGCATGAAGTGGCCCACCATGCCGAAGCAGTACGACAGAAGCAGCGCCCAGAACTTGTGGTCGGCGTCCAGCCACTGGATGCTGGCCAGCCCGTCGAGATGCAGCGTGCGGAAGAAGTTCGTCAAAAAGCCGTAGGACGAGTTAAAGACGTACTGGATCCACATCGTGGCCATGGCCACGGAGCTGATGACGTTGGGCAGGTAGATGGCGGCCTGGAAGAAGCCCTTGCCGCGCACGCCGCTTTTCAACACGACGGCCATCAGAAGCGAGATGCCCAGCGTGATGACGCCGCCGATGAAGAAGATCTTGAACAGGTTGACCCACGAGGTCAGGTACAGCGGGGTCTGCATGAGGCTGACATAGTTGCCGAAGCCGTTGAACGTCCATTTGCTGATGGGGTCGGTGATCTCCTGAATGGAGAAGAAGCTCATGATCACCGTGCGGATGATGGGATAGACGAACATCGCGACAAAGATCAGCGTGGCAGGCCCTGCGAAGGCAATGATCATGCTTTTGTTCCGTTTCATACGCAGTTCCTTTCCTTCCAAAAAAATGGCGGACAGCTGTCAGCCAACTGTCCGCCACGGCTGGAATCACATCGTGTGCGCTCGGGCGCGTTCGCGCCCCGCAGCGCGATGCGTTGTTACACCTGAGAAGCGGCCAGCATGTTGTCGACGAACTCCTGCGCCGTGCAGGTGCCCGCATACAGCTTCAGCAGATTCTCCTTCAGGGCCGGGGTGATGTCGGGGTTATTCTCCAGGCCGCCGGAGGTCGCGAAGATCTCGGTGCAGTTGTCCATATAGGTCTTGGCGTCAGCCAGCTGCTCGGGCCAGGACGTGTTGTTCACGTCGGCCGGGATGGCCAGGCTCTCCTCAGCGAGCTTGGCGTCCCACTCGCCGCGCGTCAGCATGGTGATCAGCGCGAACGCAGCCTCGGGATTCTCGCACTTGCTGGTGATGGCAAAGCTCTGGTTGCCGATGACCATGGCCTCCAGGCCGTTGATGCCGTCCTCCAGCTCGGGATAGCCGAAGAAGCCCCACTTAAAGTCCGGGCCGGTGATGTTCTTGGTCTCGTTCACGACATAGGTGCCCACGCAGTACATGGCGGCCTTGCCGGTGGCGAGCTCGGTGTTCTGGCCGGTGGGCCAGACGTTGGAACCGACCTGCGTGGAGAAGTAGCCCGCAGAGGCCAGCTCCTCGAACGCCTGCGCGGTCTCCAGGACCTCGGGACGGTCCCAAGTGCCCTCGTTGACGACCTTCATCACTTCTTCGTCGCCGATCAGGCGGGCCAGGTGCATGCCGAAGGCCTGCATCGCATACGCGTCGTCGGTGGTCAGCGGGGTGATGCCGGCGTCTTTCAGCTTCTGGCACACTTCCACGAACTCATCCCACGTGCTGGGCACTTCGGTGATGCCGGCCTGCTCGAACAGGCCCTTGTTGTACATATAGCCGTTGGCCTTCATCTGATAGGGGATCTCATACAGCTGGCCGTCGTCGTAGTAGCTGCGGCTCAGCTCCATCAGAACGGGGTTGGTGTCCTTCTCGTAGTCGTGCTCGGCCACCAGGTCCTCCAGGCACATCACGCGGTCGCCATAGTTGCTCTTGTTCTGCGCGCCGTCGAACATGTCGACCTGCTGGTCGGCGTCCAAAGCGGGGATCAGGCCCTCTTTGATGCCCTTGCGGCCCTTGAACTGGAGATCGACCTCAGCGCCGGTCTCCTGCTCGAACGCTTCCACGGCCTCGGTGATCACCACGCCCTGGGGCTCGGTAGCCTCCCAGTTGGACCAGTAGACCAGCTTGACGCCCTCGAACTCGCGGTCGCCCGCAGGAGCCGCAGACGTGCTGGCGGCAGTGGAACCGGCGTCGGACGCGCCGGAGGACGTGCCGCCGCCGCAGCCGGCCAGAACGCCGGTCAACAGCGCGCCGCAGGTCAGCAGGCAGCCGACTTTTTTCAGTGCTTTGTTCATTCTTCTTACCTCCATGATTTATTATTTGAGCGCTCGTAAAAGCTCAAATTGCTGTGTAATACGACGTCGATCGGACAGTCGATGCGCCGGGGCGGTTCAATGCCCTTCACAAGCCTGTCCACCAGGACGTCGAGGCCCGCGACGCCTTTCATGCACGCGGCCTGGTTGATCACGGCCAGCAGCCGGCCCTCGCGCAAAAGGCGCGAGGTGCCTGTGTTCAGGTCGGTGCCGATCACGGGGATGCGCCCTTTAGCGCCGGCTTTTTCCACCGCCTCGGCCAGCGGCAGGTTGTCGCGCGCCGTCAGCGCGTAGCAGGCCGCAATGTCCTGCGTGCGCAGCGCGCGCAGCGCCGCCTCAAAAGTGGATTCGGCCGCCTGCGGCAGCCAGTAGGTGCTGGGGATCACCTGCACGCGCAGGCCGGGCTTCTGCTCTGCCAGATGGGCGCGCACGGCTTCCACCTTCTGCACGTGGGCGTCGGAATCGGTGCGCCCGCTCGTGACGAGCACCGTGCCTTCGCCGGGCGTGATCATCCCGATGAATTCGCCGGCCACGCGGCCGATCGTCGGCGCGTTGACGGGGATGCAGTACAGCCCTTCGGGCGAGCGGATCTCGTCGTCGATGACGACGACGGCGACCTTCTGCGCAATCAGGCGCTGCATCTGCATCAGCGCGTCCGGCATGCGCGTGAACGAAAAGGTGATGACGCCGGCGTGCTCGCCCGCGTCGGCGACGTGCCGCAGGAGCTCGGCCTGGTCGGCCTCGTCCCGGCAGACGAACCCGTCCACCACGACGTTCAGCCCTTTCAGCTCCTGGATGCGCGAGCGCAGGCCCTTCCAGATGTAGGCGAAGTACAGATCGTCGTCCTGCGGGAGGACGACGGCCACGCGGCAGGCCTTGCGCTTGAGCGAGGCGGCCGCGTAGTTCACCTCGTACCCCATCTCGCGCGCGGTGTTCAGCACGCGGGCGCGCAGCTGGTCGCTGACGCCCTCCTTGCCGGACAGAGCGCGGTGCACCGAGACGGACGAGACGTTCAGGCGGGCGGAGATGTCCTTGATGGTCACGGGCGCGGCGGCGCGCACCGCCATTTTCTCGTACATGCGCGCGCCCCCCCTCTCTGTGCAAAGCCCCGGCCTCTGCCGGACCCTCCCTCCGTTTTGCCGCGATAACGTATATCGTTTACGTTATCGTTTACGCTTTTATCATACTCGCTTTGTCCCGCCTTGTAAATATCCGTTTTCACACAATTTTCACGCGGGTTTTTGTAAGAGTTGCCAGTTGACAGAACGGTTCGTGACAATCTTATGTACGTTTTGATAAATGTAGCGCAAACGCCCCGTATCTGCTGGTGCCCGGCGTTTGCTTTTTGCCCGGCGCGGCGATATAATGGGATACAAACGGCCGCCCGGGAGAGCGGCGGCCCGGCAAGAAGGGGAGAGGTGCAATGGGCCCGCTGACGCTTTTGATCAAGCCCGCTTCGGGCAGCTGCAACATGCGCTGCAAATACTGCTTTTACGCGGACGAGGCCGAAAACCGCGAGGTGGCTTCGTACGGGATGATGAGCGACGCGACGCTGGAGGCGGTGGTGCGCTTCGGGCTGGAGAACGCGCGCGGCTCGTGCACGTTTGCCTTTCAGGGCGGCGAGCCGACGCTGGCCGGGCTGGATTTTTACCGCCGTCTGGTGGCGATGCAGCGCGCGCACAACACGCGCGGGCTGCGCGTGTACAACACCATCCAGACGAACGGGTATCTGATCGACCGCGAATGGGCGGACTTCCTCGCGCGCGAGCGTTTCCTGACGGGCCTTTCGCTCGACGGCGGCAAGGACGTGCACGACCTCTACCGCGTGGACGCGCGCGGCGAGGGGACGTTTGCGCGGGTGATGCGCGCGTCCCAGACGCTGGCGGCCGCGGGCGCGGAGTTCAACATCCTCACGGTGGTGACGGCCCAGACGGCACGCAGCATCGGGAAGATCTACGGCTTTTTCAAGCGCAACCACTTCCGCTACCAGCAGTACATCGCGTGCCTGGACCCCATCGGCGCGGTGCGCGGCGGTATGCCGTATTCGCTGACGCCCAAACTGTACGGCGAATTTTTGTGCAAGCTGTTCGATCTGTGGTACGCCGACTTTATGCGCGGCGAATATGTGTCTATCCGCTGGTTCGACGACCTTGTGCACATGTGCAAGGGCCGCGCGGCGCAAAGCTGCGGCATGCGGGGCGTTTGCGGGCCGCAGATTGTCATCGAGGCGGACGGCGGCGTGTACCCGTGCGACTTTTATGTGCTGGATGGGCTGCGCCTCGGCACAGTAGGTGAAAACACACTGGAGGAGATGGAGCAAAAGCGCACGGCGCTGGCGTTCATCGAGCAGTCGCGCCCCGTGGAGGAGAAGTGCCGCGCCTGCCGGTGGTACCCGCTGTGCCGCGGCGGCTGCCGGCGCGACCGCGAGCAGCCGGACGGCTCGATCGGGCTGAACTATTTCTGCGAATCGTACGAGGCGTTTTTCGCGCACTGCGCCGACCGGCTGATGCAGGTGTCGCGCATGGTGCGCTGAGGCGCAAAAACGAAAGAGGGCTTTTGATCCAATGGAACATTGTGCAAACGCCGCGCTGATCTTGGAGGGCGGCGGCATGCGCGGCATTTTCACCGCCGGCGTGCTGGATTACTGGATGGAGCGCGGGCTGTGGCTGGGGCCGGTCTACGCGGTGTCGGCGGGCGCGTGCCACGCGTGCAGCTATATCGCGGGGCAGAAGGGCCGCGCGCTGCGCGTGGCGACGGATTATCTCGACGACCCGCACTATTGCGGCGTGCGCAGCCTGCTGCGCACGGGCGATTTCTTCGGCGCGAAATTCTGCTATGACGACATCCCGAACCGGCTCGACCCGATGGACTACGCGGCGGCCCTGCGCTATCCGCAGCCGTGTTACGCCGTTGTGACGAACTGCCGCACCGGCAGGGCGGAGTATTTCGATGTGCGCGACGCGCGCGGCGCCATCGGTGCGGTGCAGGCGTCGGCCTCGCTGCCGCTTTTGTCGCGCATGGTGCCCATCGGCAGCGGGCGATACCTCGACGGCGGCGTGGCCGACTCCATCCCCCTGCAACGCAGCATCGACGACGGCAACCGAAAGCACGTGCTGGTGCTGACGCAGATGGAGGGCTACCGCAAGGGGCCGAACAAAATGATGCCGCTGATCCGCGCGCGTTACCGCCGCTGGCCGAACCTTGTGCGCGCGATGGAGCAGCGCCATGTGCGCTACAACGAGACGCTGGCGCTTGTGCGCCGGTGCGAACAGGCGGGCACGGCGTTCGTGGTGCGCCCGCAGCAGCCGTGCGGCATCGGCCGCATCGAAAAGGACCGCGCCAAATTGAACGCGCTGTACAAGGCCGGTTACGAGGAGGCCGCGCGCCGCTTCGCCGATTTGCAGGCCTTCCTCGCGGAATGACGCGCAGGCACATCCTATTAATTATATAGTAGGGGAACACGGAGCATCTCCGGAAAATTTCAGAACAAAACGCCGGGCAGGGCAGACCCATCGGGGTCGGCCCTGCCCGGCGCTTTTTTTGTCCCGGAAATTTGAAAAATTAAGCTGCATGGATAACATCTGTCCATGCACAATTGGTATCATGGCCCTAAAGGGGATGTGAAAATGATGGAGATGACGCCGGAATTGCTTGCGTTGATCGAGGAACTGCTGGAGCTGTGCGTGCAGCTGGCGCGGCAGAATGCGCTTTGCGCGCCGAAAGACGCGCAGAGCGAACGGCTGCGCCGGCGTGTGCAGGCCCTTGCGCAGCGCATCCGCGCGCTGCTGGAAAAGCTGTGACGCGGGCCGCGGGAAATGCGGAAAAAGGCCGCCCGAAGGCGGCCCTGTGCGGCTGCAAATGAACGTTTGGCAAAGCGGAACCCACGGCGGAGGAGGCGGTCAGTGGCCGGGGGAATTGCCGTAAATGTCCTCGATGCGCTGCGCGCAATCCTCCAGCGCTTCGCGCAGCTGGCGGCGGAGCGGGTCGTCCTGCCGGCCGTCCAGCGCCTGCACCAGCTCGGCAAGGGAAATGCCGAACGCGCGCGCCAGCTTGTACAGCGTGTCGATGGTGGCGCGGTTGGCGCCCTTTTCCAAAAGCACAATATAGGAAACATGCAGATCGGCGTATTCGGCCAGCTGCTCCTGCGTCCATCCGCGGGCGCGGCGCAGCATGCGGATCCGCTTTCCCAATGCAATCGTGATCTCACTCATGGCGGTTCTCCTTTTTTAAAAGATACCACGACTATATAGCAGATTTCACGAGAGTATATGCGCATAAAACAGGAATATATACAAGAAATGAGCGAAATACTGGGAAAATGTTCGACGAATTTCGAGGTTGGACAGATTCTGTCCCGCACCATTTGATATGATAAGCAAAAGGGGTGTTTTTTCTTGGCGGAAACAGGGAAAACCGTTCGGCTGCTGCAAATGTACACGCGCCTGCTGCGCGGCGAGGGGCTGAACAAGCGCAAGCTGGCGCGCGAATTCGGTGTGACGGAGAAAAGCGTGCAGCGCGACATCGAGGACCTGCGCGAATATTTTTCCGGCGACGGCGGGCGCAGCGAGATCCTGTACGACGTGCGCACGCACGCCTATACCCTGCACGCGGACGCCGCGCTGACGCTGACGAACAGCGAGGTGCTGGCCGTTGCGAAGATTTTGCTGGAGAGCCGCAGCATGGTGAAGGAAGAGATGTTCCCCATTCTGGACAAGCTGGTGCGCTGCTGCACGCCGTCCGAAAGCCTCCGCCAGGTGCAGGCGCTGATCGCCAACGAAAAGTACCATTATGCCGAGCCGCACCACGGCCGCCGCTTCGTCTCGCGCCTGTGGCAGCTGGGCACGGCCGTGAAGGAGCAGCGCGTTGTCGAGATCGTCTACCACCGCACGCACCGCGGCGACGCCGTCACGCGCAAAGTGCGCCCGGTGGGCCTTTTGTTCAGCGAGTATTATTTCTATCTCGCGGCCTTCATCGAAGACATCGACCGCGAGAGCCATTTCGACAACCCGCAGGACCATTCGCCCACCATCTACCGCGTGGACAAGATCGAGCGGATGACCGTGACGGCCGAGCACTTCCGCGTGCCGTATAAAGACCGCTTTCAGGAGGGTGAGATGCGCAAGCGCATCCAGTTCATGTACGGCGGCGAGCTGCAGCGCATCCGCTTCGAGTACACCGGCCCCAGCCTCGAAGCCGTGCTGGACCGCCTGCCCACCGCCCGGGTGGAGAAAAAGACGCCGTCCGGCTGGCTCATCACCGCCGAAGTGTTCGGCAAGGGCATCGACATGTGGCTGAAAAGCCAGGGCGACATGGTGAAGCACTTGGAGGGGAACAGGCAAAAGGAATGACCCGCGCGCCGGACACGGCGTGCGGCGGAAAAAAGCAAGGAGGTATTTTTCATGAACGACAACGAAAGGATCAATCTCACGGAGCCGGCGGCGCCGGAGGAGACGATGGACGCGGTGCGCGGCATCCTGCGCGCGCCGGAAAACCCCGCGGACTGGAGCTGGCGGAAAAACTTCCCGGAGCAGCCGGAGGCGCAGCGCGAGCTGGTGCGCATCGATGCGAAACAATCGGTGGGCGAGCCGCTGCGGCTTGTCAATAAGCGCATCCTCCTGGAGGACAGCGTGCGGATCGCCACAAAAGTGGAGTGCATCCATTGTACCATCGAAATTTTCAAATCGGGCGCCGTGGACATCGGCGAAGACGGCGCGCTGTGGCTGAAGCACTGCGACGTGCGCGGAGGCGGGAGCAATCAGGGAAGGATGAGCCTTGCCGATATGCTGTCGGCGACGGCCGGAAATGCAGAGGGGACAGAGGAGGACAACAAGGAAGGGGGCTCGCGGAAACTTCTGCAAAGAAACAACCTTTCGAACTTTCTTTTCAATTCGCGGTTTTTGAGCGCAGATGAAGAGTGGACACGGGTGTTGGGTGTAGATGCAGAGTGGACAGAGGAGGACAACAAGAGAGGGGGTTCGCGGCAGCTTCCGCAGCAGATCGTTTTGGTGAACGGGGCGCTGCATGTTTACGATACGCAGGTGCATGATCTGACCCTTTCCAACGACGGGAACCACATGGGCTGGGCCGTGAGAAACAGCGGCGTTGTCCGCCTGGTGGACACAGATTTTGTGCGCTGCAAAGGCAATATGATCAACGACGAAGCCCCGCAGGAAGACAAGTTCTGGTTCGATGCGTCCGTGTATGGCTACCGCGTTTGTACGCAGGAGTTTGAGGGGAACTTCTTCACGGGATATAGTTTTGATAAGCTATTTCATAAGGATTCAAGTGAGCTTGCGGTGGCGATAGAAGTGGGGAAACATCCATCGCAGCGGGCGACTTTTGAATCCTGCACGTTTGCATTTTCGCCCTGCTGGGATATGGACACCCACAAGATCCAAGTGGAACCGTTTGTCAAGCTGTATTACGGCAGGCTGTGCGGCTGCACGCTCCGGATGACCTATGGCGAGGGGATCGAGGAAAGTCGGCTGACGGCGATGGCAAAAGCGGCGTTTTCGATGACGGAAGGCGCGCCTTGCCTGGTGCTGGGCAGCTGCCAGATCGAATCGTGCGCCTTCGAGCATTGCACGAACATCGATGCGTCCTCTTCGAGTCTGCGCGCCTGCCGGTTCAATGGGTGCGCGCACATGAATCTGCCGGAAACCGGCCGAACGGAGCTGCGTTCCTGCGCTTTTTCCCAGTGCGGCAGCAAAGACAGAAATTTCTTCGAGTGCAAGATGAAAGAGCGTTGGATATATTATCCGGAGCATTTGTCTGTAAAGAATTGCTGTTTCACAGATTGCACCGCATTAAATTGTATTTTAGAACTGTCATTCGAATCTCCTGACGGTTATGCTCCGAAATCCGTCATCATAAGCGACAATCTGTTCCGACACTGCACTGCGCCGTCGGAGGTGATCCATATCAACTGTATGCGAGAGTATTATGGCTTTAGTGAAAAAGAGTGGGAGGGGCGCTGTATTTTGAAGGATAACCGTTTTGAGGAGTGCGACTGCGCCAACTACGTGATCGCAGAATGAGAAAGCGAAGCGCGGCGCCGTAAGAGCAGAAAAAAGCCGGCCTGGCCGGCGAACAGGAAAGAAGGGACCGAGAAGTGGCAAAATCCTATGTGGGCATGGTGGCGGAATCGGTGCGGCCGGACCCGGCGGAGAATGTGGTCGTCGGCATTTTCAAGCAGTACGAGGACGTTCTTGTGCAGAGCATCGTCACATCGTTTGGGCTGGATTTCCTGCTGTTCAAAAATGCCGACCAGCATGGCGGCGATGTGGACACCATCCACAATGCGCGCCAAATCGGGCCGGATGCGCAGATGCGGTACAAAAACGCCGAAAATGCGCGGGCCTATGCGGAGCGCGGGCCATACGACTCCAAAGCCTATCACACGGACCCCCGCTACAAAGAGGTGAACGCGCAGATGAGCGCGCAGAAAAAGGCGGGCGCGCTGACGGACGCCTATACGGGCAAACCGGTGGCGCGGAATGCGGATATGGATTTGGATCACGTCATTTCAGCAAAAGAGATTCATGACGATCGCGGACGCGTGCTGTCCGGGCTCAGGGGCGAAGACCTCGCCAACAGCCCGGAAAATTTGCGGCCGACAGACCGAAGCATCAATCGCTCGATGGGCGCAAAATCCATGGAGGAATACGCCGCACAGCTGGAGCGGGACGCGCCGGCGCGCAGCGCGCGCATCCGCGAGCTGAAAAGCAAGGGCAACCTCTCGGATCGGGAGCGGAAAGAGCTGGCCAAGCTGGAAAAGCTCAGCGAGGCAGATCCCCAGACGATGCGTTCCGAGTATGAAAGGTCAAGGAAATCCTACGAAGCCAAACTGCAACGCGCCTATTATACAAGCCCGCAGTTCGTGAAGGACACGGCCAAAGCGGCCGGCAAGGTGGGCGTTCGCATGGGCCTGCGCCAGATGTTCGGGTTCATCTTCATGGAATTCTGGTTTTCCGTCAAAGAGGAATTCCGCAGGCAGGACGGCCGGCAGGGGCTGGATCTGAGCGATTTTTTCAAAAAAATCGCGAACAGCATCCAAAAGACCGCGCAGAAAATCCGCAGCAAATACAAGGAAATCATCGCCAAATTCGGCGAGGGGATGATCGGCGGCATGCTGGGAAGCCTGACGACCACGGTGGCGAACATCTTTTTCACCACAGCCAAAAACGTGGTGCGCATCATCCGGCAGGCGTGGGCGTCGCTGGTGGAAGCCGTGAAAATTTTGCTGCTGAACCCGGACAACCTGCTGTTCGGCGAGCGGATACGGGCCGCGGCCAAAATCCTTGCGGTGGGCGCCAGCGTCATCGTCGGCAGGCTTGTGGAGGATGTTGTCTCCAAAACGCCGGTTGCGGCGATCCCGGTGGTGGGGCCTGTCGTGCAGACGTTCTGTGGCACATTTGTCACGGGCATTTTAAGCTGCACGCTTTTGTATTTCCTCGACCGCAGCGAGCTGGTCAACCGGATCGTCGAAAAGCTCAACGCAATACCGAGCGTTGAAAAGGCCGTGATGAGCTTCCGGCGGCAGGCGGAACTGGTGGAACAGTATGCCGCGGAGCTGATGCAGATCGACCTGGGGCGGCTCAAGCAAGAGGCGGACGGGTACTACGCGCTTGCCGATCAGCTGGCGGCGGCGCAGGACGAGACGCAGGTCAACGGCATCCTGCACAGCGTCTACCGGAAATTCGGCTGGGATACGCCGTGGCAGGGCGATTTTGACGCGTTTATGCAAAACAGGAACAACAGGCTGGTGTTTTCATGACGTTCCCTTGCGAGAAGTGCGGCGCGTGCTGCCGCCACTTGGACCGGTCGCCTCTGTATAAGCCGCTTGACGCGGGAGACGGCGTTTGCAGGTACCTGCGGGGCAATTTGTGCAGCATTTATGACAGCAGGCCCCTGCTCTGCCGTGTGGACGACTGTTACGACGCTTTTTTCAGCGGACAGATGACAAGAGAGGAATTCTACGCGCTGAACCAAAAGGCGTGTCGAGAATTAAAAAAAAGATAGGAGGAAAGAAACATGCCGTTACCACTCATATTGGGAGGCGGGGCCATTTTGGCCGGCCTGGCCGGCGTGGGCGCCGGCGTACATGGCGCTTCGAAAATGAAAGAGGCCAACGATACGATGAAAGCGTTGCAGGCGCGCCAGGAAACCGCCGTGGAAAAGATGAAGCGGGAAACCGAGCGCAGCAACCGCCTGATGGATGAGGTTGGCCGGACCGAACTGGAGACGATGAAAACGTTTGAGGAGTTTTCGCGTTTATGGGCCAAGATACAGAACAAGCCGGAGTTTAAAACGATCGAGCGGGGCAAGTGGAACCTGCCGGAATATGAGCCGGAAAAGCTGCATGAAGTGTCCGTGGGCGCCGGCGTACTGCTGGGCGGCCTTGGCGGCGCGGCGGTGGGCACGGCCGGCGGCTTTGCCGCGGCCGGTGCGACGACCGTGGCGGTGATGGCGCTGGGCACGGCGTCCACCGGCACGGCGATTGGCACGTTGAGCGGCGCGGCGCTCACAAACGCCACGCTGGCGGCCCTCGGCGGCGGCGCGCTGGCGGCGGGCGGAGGCGGCGTCGCGCTGGGAACGACCGTCCTCGGCGCGGCCACGCTCGGCGTC
>DXGT01000012.1 GCA_019113785.1 Candidatus Ruthenibacterium merdigallinarum
CCTTTTTGAAAGAGCGGCTGCAGGGGACTGAACGGGTCGGCATCGTTCCCAAAGGGGTGATCCCCACCTATTGCCAGTCGTACTTTCCGGGCGAACAGGTCGAGTCGTTCATGAACCTGCCGGCGGAAAACCGGGCGCAGTTCGCGCAGGCCGCCCGCTGGCAGCGCCCGGAACCGATCGAGCTGCTGTGAACCCATTTCCAGAAAGGAGCAGCCCATGAAAAAACAGGAAAAAGACCTGCTGGCGCAGATCGCGCTGGCGCAAGGGGCCGCCGGCTGGCGGCAGGCTGTGCAGGGGCAGGCCGGGCGGGCGGCGCTCGCGGTGCCGAAAACCGCCTTCGACCTCCAGGAGAGCCGCCAGTTCCCGGCCGTCGTATACAGCGCTGTGAGATACGCGATGGGCCGGTACACCTATATGCCGGATGTGGCGAGCGTCTTTCTCCGGCGCCACCGGCTCTGGCTTTCGCCCGCATGGATGGCCCGGATCGAAGCCCTGATCCGGCGGCATCTGGACGACCCCAACCAAAACGAACCCCAGCCGGAAGTCTGGCGGCCGCTGGCGCAGGCCCTGGCCCGCTGGCAGGCGCAGCCCGGCGGAAAGGAGCCGACGATGGAACAATACAAACCCTTGCAGCCAATCAGCGAGATGGAGCGCATCTCCCGGGAGGAGCTGGCCGCGCGCCTGGACGAAATTCTGGCGCGGGTGGAACAAGAAAACATCGGATTCGTGATTACCGATGACGGAAAGCCGGATCTCGTGCTGTGCCCCTACGCGTGGTTCGGCCCGGAGCAGCTGGACGATCTGGGCTGCGTTGTCAACAGCGCCATCCGCGACGCGATCCGCACCGGCGGCGAAGACAGCGCCGCTGTGCGCCAGTTTGTGCGGAACCATTTGCCCGATCTGGACGGCAAGACCCTGCGCGTCGCCGCAAAGGACCTGCGGGAGATGTTCCTGCCCGCGCCCATGACCGAGGCGGAAAAGCGGGAATGGAACGAGCTGCTGGAGCAGATCGAAGCCCGCCTGCGGGCGCTGAAAGAAGGGCAAAGCCAATGACGCGTCAGCCCGGCATTTCAAAAGAGACCTTCTGCAAGGCCTTGCAGCTCATCCGCCGGCAGGAGGCGGCCGACGAAGCCCTCGGCCAGGCGCTGGCCGAAGCGTGCGGCGCCGACGTGGCCTTCGGCTGCGGCAACCACTACCGGCAAGCCCTGCTGCTGGTGCTGAAGGAAGCAGTCCATGACCCGTATGACTACATTGACTGGTGGCTGTGGGAAGCCGCGCCGGACTATACCGTCTGGTCGGCGGATGAAAGCCAAAGCTGGTGTTTGAAAGACCCCGGCGACTTATATGACTATCTCATCGAATAAAAACACAAAAGAGAGTTGTTGCAAATTCTGCAACAACCCTCTTTTTGCCTGCCGGTTTTCGCGGAGGCTCCCCGCGGTTTGGCGCGGTTTGGCCGGGGCCGATCACAGGGAGAGAACCTCCAGATCGTAGGGGACCTGCAGGTCGCCGGTGTAATACTGCGCGCCCTCGGCGGTATACAGCTCCTTGCGCCGGTCGTAATGCTTGTCCTCGGTGTGCCAGAGCACCAGATGCGGCACCCCCAGGCTCTGGGCCAGTTCGCAGGCCTCTTTCACCGTGCTGTGATGCTTTTCATAGGGTTTGAACCGCTCCCGGTCGCCGTACAGGCAAAACGCCTCGCTGAGCAGCCAGTCGCTGCCGGCCACATAGCGCTCGCACAGCGGGTTGTAGGGCTCGTCCCCCAGGCAGGTGAGCTTTTTATCCGCCCAGCGGGCGGTGAAGCCGTACTGGGGCGCCTTGGTGGAGTGAATGTCAAAAAAGGTGAACGCGTTGCCCAGCAGATCCGCTGCGGCGCCGTCCTCCACCGGATGCAGGGCGATGCGGCCGCCCAGCAGATCGGTGAACTTCTTTTGCAGGGTCAGCCGGCAGAGGGTGCGGATGGTCTCGATCAGCCCGGCGTGGCACCACAGGTGCAGCGTGCCCTCATATCCGCCGGCGCGCATCAGGGTGCCGATCTTGCGCACGATCCACACCACGCCCAGCAAATGGTCGCAGTGCTCGTGGGTCACGATCAGGTGGCGGATGGCTGCCGGGTCGACGCCCGCTTTTTCCAGCTGCACCAGAATGCCGTTGCCGCCGCCCGCATCCACCAGGATATACTCCCCGCCGCAGCGCAGGGCAAAGCACGTGTTGTAACAATGGGTGGCCAGCGCGTTGCCGGTCCCCAGAACGATCAGTTGTTCCATGATTCGGTATCCTTCCTTCCGCCAGAGGCCGCGCTGCGGCGCGGGGCGTTTTGGCGGCTCACTGCGCGCCGGCGATGGCGCCTACGCCGTCCAGCACGAGGCGCGGGCGGTACGGGAAGCGCTGCACGGTCTCGCGGGTGGAAACGCCCGACAGCACCAGCACCGTGTCCAGGCCGCTCTCGATGCCGGCGACGATGTCGGTGTCCATGCGGTCGCCGATGATGGCGGCGTCCTGCGAGTGCACGCCCAGCATGTTCAGGCCCGTGCGCATCATCAGCGGGTTGGGCTTGCCGATGTAGTACGCCTCGCTGCCCGTCACAAGCTCGATGGGCTTGACGAAAGCGCGGCAGGCGGGCATGATGCCCTGCTCGGTGGGACCCGTCAGGTCGGAGTTCGTGCCGATGAGGCGCGCGCCGTTCTGCACGAAGTGCACGGCTTTGCAGATGTTGTCGTAATTGTAGCTGGACGATTCGCCGATGATGACGTAATCCGGCGCGGTGTCGTCCAGCGTGATGCCGCGCTCATAGAGGGCGTTGTACAGGCCCGGCTCGCCGATGACGAAGGCGCGGGCGCCCGGCGCCTGGTTGGCGATGAATTCGGCCGTGGCCAGCGCGCTTGTATAAAAATGGTGTTCGTCCACCTCAAGGCCCATGCGGGCCAGCTTCTCCTGCAACTCGCGCGGCGTTTTGCCGCTGTTGTTCGTCAAAAACAGAAACTGCTTTCCCTCGCGGTACAGCCAGTCGACAAATTCCTTTACGCCCGGCAGGATCTGGTTGCCGTGATAGATCACGCCGTCCATGTCGCAGATGAAGCCTTTTTTCGCGCGAAGATGTTCCATATCGTGACCTTCCTTTCCAAAAATGCACGGGGCAGGTAGTCCTGCTTCGCGCTCATAATAGCATGTTGCACAAAGAAAAGCAAGTTTTATTGTGCAAAACGCCTGTAAAATTTCTGTGTGCGCGCCTGTCAGATGGCGCGGAATCCCTTGCCGATGGTCTCGGAGGAGTTGACGATGGTGATGAAGGCGTGCGGGTCGTTCTTGCGGATGAAGTCGCGCAGGCGCACGCTCTCGCGGCGGCCCAGCACCGTGGTGATGACCTGCAGCGCCTCGTGCGTATAGGCGCCGCTGGCGGGGTACACCGTGGCGCTGCGGTGCAGCTCGTCCATGATGAAGGCGAGGATGCACTGCGGCTCGTGCGAGACGACGGTCACCTGCTTGCGCACGTTGATGCCGTCGATGACGCCGTCCATCACAAACGCCTTGAACAGCAGCCCCAGCACGCAGTACAGGCAGGTGCGCACGCCGTACAGCGCGCCGGCGGCCAGCGCAATGAGAAAGTCGGACACGAACAGCGCCTTGCCGATCTCAAGGCTTGTCTTTTTCTGTAAGATCAGGGCCACGATGTCCGTGCCGCCGCTGGACGCGCCGATGTTGAACAGCAGCGCCGAGCCCGCGGCCGGCAGGATCACCGCAAAGCAGAACTCGAGGAACAGATCGTCCGTCAGGGGCGCGCTCATGGGCCAGATCTGCTCGAACAGCATGATGAAGGCCGATAGCGCGAACGAGGAGTAGATGGTGGCGCTCATGGTTTTGAAGTCGAGGAACATCAGGCCCAGCGCCACCAGCGCCGCGTTGAGGATCAGCATGAACGTGCCCATGTTCATGTTTTCCAGCAGGCTGGAGGCGATGATGGAGATGCCGGTGGTGCCGCCCATCGCCAGATGGTTGGGCGTTTTGAAGAAGTGCGCGCCCGCGGCCGTGAGGATCTGGCCGAGGTTCAAAAGCAGGAAATACTGGACGTTTGCGGCGCTGAGCGCCGGCAGCCTGGGTTTTTGCATGCAGCATGCCTCCGTTGTGCGCCCACGCGCACTTGTGCGCGGGCGGGCGTATGTGATATACTATATTGTAGCGAATCATGCGCACGGAGCGGGCGGCGCAGCCCGCCCTTTGCGCGGCGGGGCGCTGCGGCCCCGCACACGGGCGCCAGTGTGATTGTACCACACCTGCGCCCAAAAGAAAACCACTTTGGCCGGCAAACGGCGCAAAGCGAACGAACAGGAACGGTGACTTTTGACTTTCAGCGAATTGCATCTGATCCCCGCGCTGCTGCGCGCGGTGGAGGAGGCGGGCTATCGCGAGCCCTCCCCCATTCAGCAGCAGGCCATCGGCCCGGTGCTGGCCGGGCGCGACCTGCTGGGCTGCGCGCAGACCGGCACAGGCAAAACGGCCGCGTTTGCGCTGCCCATTTTGCAGCGGCTGGCGGCGTCGCGCGCGCCGGGGCGGCCCATCCGCGCGCTCATCCTCACGCCCACGCGCGAGCTGGCGCTGCAGATCGACGAGAGCTTCGCTCTGTACGGCAAGTACCTGCCCATTGCGCACACGGTGATCTTCGGCGGCGTGGGGCAGGCCCCGCAGGTAGCTGCGCTGCAGCGCGGCGTGGATGTGCTGACGGCGACGCCCGGCCGCCTGAACGACCTGATCGGGCAGGGGTATGTGAAGCTGGCGCAGCTGGAAGTGTTCGTGCTGGACGAAGCCGACCGCATGCTGGACATGGGCTTTGTGCACGATGTGCGCCGCGTGATCGCGCAACTGCCGGCAAAGCGGCAGAACCTTTTGTTCAGCGCCACCATGCCCGCCGAGATCGAGCAGCTGGCCGACTCGCTTCTGCACCGCCCCGCCAAGGTGATGGTGACGCCGCCGGCCACGATGGTGGAGGCCATCCGCCAGGGCGTGTTCTTCGCGGAGAAGGCCGAGAAAAAACGCCTGCTGCCGCAGCTGCTGCGCGACGGACGCGTGGAGAGCGCGCTGGTGTTCACGCGCACAAAGCACGGCGCAAACCGCGTGGTGACCGATCTGGCCCGCGCGGGCATCGAGGCGATGGCCATTCACGGCAACAAGAGCCAGACGGCGCGCCAGACCGCGCTGAGCCGCTTCAAAGCAGGCGAGCTGAAAGTGCTGGTGGCGACGGACATCGCCGCGCGCGGCATCGACGTGTCGGGCCTGTCGCATGTGATCAACTACGACCTGCCGAACGTGCCGGAGACGTATGTGCACCGCATCGGCCGCACGGGCCGCGCCGGCCGCGCCGGCGTGGCGCTGAGCTTTTGCAGCGAGGAAGAAAAACCGTATTTGCAGGATATTGAGCGTTTGACAAAGCGCAAGGTGCCCGTGCTGCGTGCGCCCGCGCAGGGGCCGGCTTTGTCGGAAACGGAACAGGAAGGGGCCGTTATGATGGAAGAGAACCGCACCAGCGAAACAAGCCAGGCGCCGCGTCCCGCGCAGGACGACGGCCAGAACCCCGCGAAGCGCCGTCGCCGCCGCGGCGGACGCCGCCACAACAAAAACCGCGCCGAGGGCGCGGCGCAGGCTGTCGAGAAGGCGGCCGGCGCGCAGGAAAAACCGGCGCGCAGCGCCGAAAAGCCGGCGCAGCCGGCGCCCGGCCGCGCGAGCCGCGCCGAGCGCCCGGCCCGCGCGGAAAAAAGCGAGGCGAAGCCCGGCGAAGGCCGGCGCAGCCGCAGCCGCCGCACGCGCGCCGAGGCGGACACGCCCGAGCGCGCCGCGCAAAAACGCGCCGCACAGCGCCGCGAATTCTCCGAGGAGGATCATTCGATCCAGCTGATCAGCCGGCGCGCGCCCGCGCAGAAGTTCGCGAGTTTTGAAGAGTACATGAAGGCGCACGGCGGCGGCGAAGAGGCCGCCGACCCCGTTGAAAACGAATGAACCGTCCGCCGCGCCGCTGCTGTGCTGCCCCGTCTGTCGGGGCGCGCTGCGCGTGTGCGGCGGCGCGCTTGTGTGCCCGAAGGGCCACAGCTTTGACCGCGCGGCCAGCGGCTACGTCAACCTGCTGACGGCGGACCGCCGCCACGCGAAGGCGCCCGGCGACAGCCGCGAGATGGTGGCCGCCCGCCGGCGGGCGCTGGAGAGCGGCGTCTATGCGCCGTTTGCCGACGCGCTGGCGCAGCTGGCGCTGGAGGTGACGGCGGGCGTCGGCACGCCGGCCGTGCTGGATGCGGGCTGCGGCGAGGGATATTACACCGCGCGCGTGGCGCAGGCGTTCCGGCAGGCGCGCCGCCCGGCGCGCATCGCCGCCTACGACATCTCGAAAGAGGCAGTGAAGGCGGCCGCCAGGCGGGATAAAACCATCGAGTGGGCCGTGGCGGGCAGCTTTGCCATCCCCGCGCGGGACGCCTCGTTCCACTGCGTGCTCAACGTATTCAGCCCCATGGTCCCGCACGAGTTTGCGCGGGTGCTGCGCAAAGGCGGCGCGCTGGTGTACGCCGTGCCCGGCCCGCGGCATTTGTACGGGCTCAAGCAGGTGCTGTACGAGCGCCCGTATGAAAATGAGACGCGCGACGTCGCCTACGAGGGCTTTCGCTTTGCGCGCCGCGTGCCGGTGCGCGCACAGGCCGTTTTGGAGGGCGCGCTTTTGCAGGACGTGTTCGCCATGACGCCGTACTACTGGAAGACGCCGCGCGCAGGCGCGCAGCGCCTGGCCGCGACGCCGCGGCTCGAAAGTGAGCTGGCGTTCGATTTCCTTGTGTACGAGAGGATCTGAAGCGCGGGCGAGGGCGCTTTGGCGCGGGCAGCCCGGACAAAAGCCGGGCCGCCGCGAGAGTATGAAAAAACGGCGCAGCCGGAAGGGCCGCGCCGGGGGAGGCGTTTCGTATGACATTTGAAGAGGCGGAAGCGCGCCTTTCGAAGGAGCGCAAGGCCGAGCTGGCGCGCCGGATGTGGCGCGGCGAAGCGCTGCCCGACGGCCTCAGCGAAGAGGAAAAGGGCTTTTGCTTCGGGCTGTACGTCTATGAGGAGTACGAGCAGCGCGAGCAGCTCCGGCGGTATTTCGAGGAGGGCTGACGGCGCGCTCAGGCGGGGATCGTCACGCCGAAGCGCGCGCAGACGGCGCGCATGTCCCCGTCCGTCCACTCGGCGGCGGGGCGCTGCTCGGGCGGCGTGTCCGGCCCGCTGAAAATCACCTGCCAGCGCTCGGGCGTCTGCGCGTCCTGCGCGAACAGGACGGTGCATTCGCCCAGCGCGGCCAGCTCGGGCTGGGCGCAGGCCTGCGGCGAGAACGCGGCGTACAAAAAGAACGTGCCCACGCCGTGCGCGGAGCGGTACTGGATGGCGGCGGGAATTTCGCCCGCGGCCCGGCTGCTGTTCCAGCGCAGGTGCAGTGCGGTGACGTCGTCCGGCGTCAATTGCATCGTGTCTCATCCCTTCCGTGCGGATTCGGTTCGTTCGGTGTTCACATTATACACTGGCCGCTAAGTGTATCGTTCGCCTTGCGGGTTCTGATTGCTTCGGTGCTCACATTACACACTGGCCACTAACCTCATCGTTCGCCCCTGCGGGGCTCCGATTCGCTAAGAGGCCAGGTGTAAGTTCACACTAAGCTCATGCTTCGCTGTCGCTCGCATTCGCTAAGTGTTCACATTACACACTGGCCGCTAAGCTCACCGTTCGCCTTACGGCTCCGGTTCGCTAAGAGGCCAGGTGTAAGTTCGCACTAAGCTCATCGTTCGCCCTGCGGGCTCCGATTCGCTAAGTGCTCACATTATACCATGCGGGCGGCGGTTTTTCCAGCGCCGGCGCTTGACTTTTTCGCCGCAGTGGGATAATATCTGTTTAATCATTACGTTCATCCTGTTTGCCCGCGCCTGCCGCGGGCGTTTTACACCGCCGCCTTTGCGCGGCGCGCGAAAGGAAGAAGACCGTTCATGGCTGAAAAGACCTATTGGATGCGGGCGGACGCGGATTTTGCCCCCGAGGGCATGGAGGACGTGCAGCTCGTTGACGGCGCGCTTGTGCTGCGGGAGGACTGCTACTTTGGGCAGTACGTCACCCGCGAGACAGCGCCCGGGCCGTTCCGCGCGCTGGCCGTCAGCTGGAACGCACAGACGCCGCTGGGCGCGGACGTGCAGGTCCAGGTGCGCGTGCGCGCGGCCGGCGAGTGGAGCCCCTGGCTGGACTACGGCCTGTGGAGCACGCACCGCGCGTGCGAGGGCAAGGAGACGTCGTGCGCGTTTGCGCGCATCGAGGAGGGCGTTGTGCGCCTTGTGCGCGCGAGCGCCGATGCGTTTCAGGTGCGCGCGGCGCTGCATGCGAACGAGCGCGGCGACAGCCCGCAGCTGCGCGCGCTGGGCGTCAGCGCCCTGCGCGACGGCGAAACGTGGGAGGACGGCGAGCCGCTGTACCACCGCAGCGTGCCCGCGCCGGGCTATTCGGCGCATGTGCGCGCGCCGGCGCTGCAAAATACGATGGACCTGGCCATTGCGGTGACGGCGCTGATGAACCGCTGGGGCGAGGATGTGCTGCCCGAGGAGACGGCGTATGCCTGCCGGCAGGGCGAGGGCTCGGGCGGTGCGGCGTATGCCGCGGCCTATGTGGGCAGCTACGGATACGAGAGCTGCGCGGTGTTCTGCGACGTCGCGCGCCTGAAAGCGGAGATCAAGCGGGGCTTTGCCAGCGCCGTGCAGATGGAAGGCGGGCGCTGGATGTGCGTGCGGGGCTTTGACACGGACGAGGACGGCGCGCAGAGCGTGTTCCTGCTGGACCCGGACGCGGCCGCCGACGCCGAGACGCCGTGCGTGTGGACGCTGGACGAGCTGCGCGCGCGCTGGACGCACCTGGCTGTGCTGACGCATGAGCGGCAGGACGTGCAGCGCCCGCCGGAGCGCATCCCCGGCGAGCTGCGCGCCACGGACGCGCCGGGCGAATACGCGCTGTATTTGAAGGGCGAGGCGGCCAGCCTGCCGGAGGACGGCGGCACGATCGTGTGCTACACGGTGCGCGACGGGCACGCGTACGCCACGGCGGCGCACAAGCATTTCCACTACACGGCGTCGGTGCGCGGCGGCCGTGTGACGCTGGACACCGCGGGCCTTGAGGAGGGCGCGCGGCTGACGGTGTACCTCATCCGCCGCGGCATCGCGGTGGTGGCGTCGCTCACGCTGTAAAATGCCGGCCTTTGCAGCCGCTCCCCTCGAGGGGGCGGCTTTTTGCATGCGCAGAGCCTTGCGCGCGCGCGCAAAACGCGGTATACTTATAGGCAGCCTACCGACAAGCGAGTATCGGTGTACAAAGACAGTGAGGGATACAAATGGAAACTATGGGCAATCTGCGCCGCACACATTACGTGGGCGGCTTGCGCGAGGCCGACGCGGGCGCCGAGATGACTGTGGCCGGCTCCATCGCCAAATGCCGCGACAAGGGCGGCGTCATCTTCGCCGACCTGCGCGACAACACCGGCCTTTTGCAGCTGATTTTTGACGATTCCACCGACCCTGCGGTGTTTGAAAAGGCGTCGGGCCTCAAGAGCGAATACGTGGTGATCGCGCGCGGCGTGCTGCGCGAGCGCGAGGCCAAGACGGACAAGATCCCCACCGGCGGCGTGGAGCTGTTCGTCACGCAGCTGCGCGTGCTCAGCGAGGCGCAGACCACCCCGTTCGAGATCCGCGACGGCATCCCCGTCAACGACCAGCTGCGCCTGAAATACCGCTATCTCGACCTGCGCCGCCCGTCCATGCACGAGCCGATCGTGCTGCGCTCGAAGATTGCGAAGGTCATCCGCGACTATTACGAGGAGAACCACTTCGTCGAGATCGAGACGCCGATGCTGATCAAATCGACGCCGGAGGGCGCGCGCGACTATCTGGTGCCCAGCCGTGTGCAGCCGGGCCGCTTCTACGCGCTGCCGCAGTCGCCCCAGCTGTACAAGCAGATTTTGATGCTGTCCGGGTTCGACCGGTATTTCCAGATCGCCAGGTGCTTCCGCGACGAGGACCTGCGCGCCGACCGCCAGCCGGAGTTCACGCAGGTGGATATGGAGATGTCGTTCGCCACGGAGGACGACATCATGACGATGAACGAGGGCCTTGTGAAAAAGGTGTTCGCCGAGGTGCTGGGCGTGGACGTGCCCACGCCGTTCGCGCGCATGCCCTACGCCGAGGCGATGGGCCGCTACGGCTCCGACAAGCCCGACACGCGCTTCGGCCTTGAGCTTGCGGACGTGAGCGAGGCCGTGCGCGGCTGCTCGTTCGCGGTGTTCCGCTCGGCGCTGGAGGCCGGCGGCAGCGTGCGCGCGCTGAACGTCAAGGGCATGGCGGACAAGCTCTCGCGCAAGGAGATCGACAAGCTGACTGAGGTGGCCAAAACCTACGGTGCGAAGGGCCTTGCCTATACGCGCTGGACGCAGGACGCGCGCTCGTCGAGCTTTGAAAAATTCCTCTCGCAGGACGAGATCGACCGCCTGGCCGCGGCCGCGGGCTTTGCGCAGGGCGACGTGCTGCTGATCGCGGCCGACGCCAGCTGGGAGAAGGCCTGCACCGTGCTGGGCGCGGTGCGCCTGGCCGTCGCGGACAAGTTCGGCCTCATCGACAAGACGAAGTTCAACTTCCTGTGGGTGACCGATTTCCCGCTGTTCGAGTACAGCGAGGAGGACGGCCGCTACGTGGCCAAGCACCACCCGTTCACGATGCCGCGCGACGAGGACATCGACAAGGTCGAGACCGACCCCGGCGCCTGCCGCGCCAAAGCGTACGACATGGTGCTCAACGGCTGCGAGCTGGGCGGCGGCTCCATCCGTATCAACGACCCCGCCCTGCAGGACCGCATGTTCAAAGCCCTGGGCTTCACCGAGCAGCGCGCGCAGGAGAGCTTCGGCTTTTTGATGGAGGCGTACCGCTACGGCGCGCCCCCCCACGGCGGCATGGCCTTCGGCTTCGACCGCATGGTGATGCTGATGCTCGGGCGCGATTCCATCCGCGACGTCATCGCCTTCCCCAAGGTGCAGAACGCGGGCGAGCCGATGTCCGGCTGCCCCGAGACCGTGGAGCAGAAACAGCTCGACGAGCTGCACATCGGCCTTGCGCCGGCGGACGAAGCGTAAGCGACGCCTCTCAAAGAATGATCAAAGACAAAACAGGGGCCCGGCGGGCCCCTGTTTTTTTTGACTTGAGAGGGCGGATCATACGGGCAGGCGCGGCATTTCATCAAAAACAAAAGGCATCCCGGCCGGGATGCCTTTTGCTTTGCACATTTTGCGCACAGCGCGCAAAGGGCGCGTCACAGCATGGTGTCGTCGTCCTCGTCGTCGCCGTCGCCGAAGCTCGCTTCGCCCGCACCGTCGGCGGCCGACGGGTCCTCATGGTCGGGGGCGTCCGGCTCGCTGGCGCTGTTCACGGCGTTTTTCATCTGGTCGAACCACTCGCCGGTCTGCGCGCGCACCTTGTCCAGCACGCCGGGGGCCTCCTCGGCCACCTTGTGCGCCACGGCGGTGCCAGCGGCGAACACGGCCTTGCCGGCCTGCGCCAGCGCGCGGCCCGCGTCGGCAAAGCTCTCGCCCAGCGCATCGGTGTCCACGCCGGCGCTCTCGGCGGCGTTTTCGGCCTTTTCGCGCGCCTCGTCCAGCACGTCGCCCGCGGCCTGCGCCACGTCGTCCAGCGTGTCGCGCGCAGCCTCGGCGGCGTCGTACACCTTCTCTTCAAACGAAGTCAGGGGCGGCTCGCCGTCCTCCGGCTCCTCGCCGGCGGCCTCGGCCTCTTCGGCCTCGATGTCGTCCAGCTCGACGCCCTCGGCGTCAAACGTGTCGTCGTTCTTGTTTTCCATATACTTTTTGGCCACCTTGGCGGCGGTCACGGCGGCGGCGGCCGTCAGGCCGATGCCCACCAGCTTTCCGAAGAAACCCATACGATCACCAGTCCTTTCCTTTGGTTAGTTTTGATTATAATGGGCGAAGAGGCAAGATGCAAGACAAACTTTGTGAACAAAGTGCTCACGGGGCTGCTTTTTTGCGGCGCGCCGCAAAAAAACGGCGGATGCGGTACGACGCATAGGCAAAGCAGTTCCAGAACAGCCAGACCTCGATCAGCGCGTAATGCGGCAGGTTTTTCAGGCGGAATTTGGGCTTATCCAGCTTCGGGATGGCGGCGAAGGCCTCGCGCGCGCCCTTGAGGTACGGCGTCCAGAAGCCGCGCAGGCCGAACACCAGCACCTTCAGAAGATAGCCCGCCAGCAGAAACGGGAAGTTCAGAAGGAACATCAAGATCGGCATGTTCTTGTACGGCAGCAAGATGCTGTTGCGGCCGGACTGCACGCTCTTGAACTCGTTGTAGCGCACCGCGCCCGTGGTGGCCCCGCAGATGTGGTAGCACTTCGCCGCCGGGCAGTACATGGCTTTGTAGCCCAGGCTGTTCGCGCGCCAGGAGATGTCCACGTCCTCGAAATAGGCGAAGAACAATTCGTCGAACAGACCGATCTCGTCGAGGATGCGCCGCCGGTACAAGCTGGCGCCGCCGCAGGCGGAGAAGATGCGCCCGGGCTTTTGATAGCGCCGCCAGGGAAAGCCGTCGCCGCGCTTGCATGCCCAGCCGAACAGCGTCACATAGTCGCCGGCGTCGTCGGCCAGCTCGCGCTCGAAGTGGCGGATCATCAAGCTCTGCACCGCGAAGATCTTTTCGTCGGCCTCGGCCGCCTCGATCAGGCGGGCCAGCCAGTCGGGTTCGGCGAAGGCGTCGTTGTTGAACAGCACCACATATTCGCCTTTCGCCGCGCGGATGCCCTGGTTCACCGCGTGGGAAAAGCCGGTGTTGCGTGCGTTGCAGATGAGCGTGTAGCGCGCGCGGCCCTCGTAGCCCTTCGCGATGGCCAGGCTCTCGTCCGTCGAGCCGTTGTCGACGACGATCAGCTCAAAATCCTGCTCGGTCTGCGCCCAGATCGACTCGATCGAATCGCGCAGCCAGCCGGCGCCGTTCAGGTTCGGGATGACGATGCTCGCTTTCATGCGGCCCCTCCAAAAGCAGTTTGCGGCGCGGGCCGCTTGTGATATAATCAGTATAACACAGAAAAAGGGGGATTTCCACGCCTATGCTGCACGATGTGCGTCTGTTTTTGCTGGACATGGACGGCACGTTCTATCTGGGCGAGCGCCTTTTGCCCGGCGCGCTGGAGTTTTTGCAGCTGTGCCGGGAGCGGGGCATCCCGTTCGCATTCCTGACGAACAACTCCTCGCGCGGGCGGCGCGACTATCTGGAAAAGCTGCGGCGCCTGGGCGCCGCGGTGACGCAGCGCGAGCTGTTCACCTCGGCGGACGCCACGCTGTTGTACCTGCGCGAAAAGGACATGCCGCGCCGGCTGCTGGTGATCGGCACGCCCAGCCTGACGGCGCAGTTTGCGGCCGAGGGCTACGAGACGGACGCCGCGCAGCCGCAGGCCGTGGTGATCGGCTTTGACACGACGCTGACGTACGAAAAGCTGGTGCGCCTGTGCGACGCGGTGCGCGCGGGGCTGCCGTACATCGCCACCCATCCGGATCTGAACTGCCCCGTGCCGGGCGGGATGATCCCGGATATCGGCGCGCTGATCGCATTCGTCAAAGCGGCCACCGGGCGCGAGCCGGACGCCGTGATCGGCAAGCCGAATGCCTACATCGCGCACGCGGCGGCGCAGCGCTTCGGCGTGCCGCTGGAGAACGTGTGCATGGTGGGCGACCGGCTGTACACCGACATCGCGCTGGGCGCGTGCGGCTGCCAGACGGCGCTGGTGCTGTGCGGGGAGACCTCGCGCGAGGACCTTGCGCGCAGCGGCCTGCGCCCCGCGGCCGTGTGCCGCGACCTCGCGCAGCTGGGAGAACTGGTAAAGGAGATGCTTTGAAATGGCAAAAACGCAAAAAGGGCAGCGCTGGGTGCGCGCGGCGGATGTGGAATGGCAGGACATGGGCGGCGGCGTGCGGCGCAGGGTGCTCGCGTACGGCGGCGCGCTGATGTGCGTCGAGAACCATTTTGAGGCGGGCGCCGAGGGCGCGCTGCACAGCCACCCCCACACGCAGGTCACCTATGTGGCCGCGGGCCGGTTCCGCTTTACGATCGGCGATGAGACGCGCACGGTGGGCCCGGGCGACACCATGCTCAAGGAGGACGGCGTGCAGCACGGCTGCGTGTGTCTGGAGGAGGGCATCCTGCTGGACTTTTTCAGCCCCATGCGGGAGGATTTCGTCTGACGGCCCGCCCCGCCATAAACGGGAAAACGAAAAAAGCGCCGGCGCCTTCGGCCCCAAGCGGGGCGCAGAAAGCGCCGGCGCGCGGCGTTTACGCCTTTTTGCGCAGCACTTCGCTGCGGATATAACGGAACAGCGCCTGCTCGCCCTCGTCCTTCAGCTTTGTCAGCAGCAGTTCCAGCAGCGCGCGCGTCTCGGGGTGCAGGATGTAATGGTCGCGCGCGTGCATGTAGTAGTCGTAGGGGGCGCGGTCGGTATACGCGTCCTTCAGGTAGGTCTTGGAGGCGGCCATGCGGTCGCACACCATCTCCACCACATAGCGCACGGGCATCTTCATGCCGCCCATGCCGCGGCCGCCGGGCACATAGTCGATCCAGTATTCCAGATGGTGCTTGTTGCGGCCCTTGTGGTGCAGCCACGCCGTGCTGCACCCGCGGGCCTGCCGCTCGGCGTCGTTGGGGCTGCGGTTGCCCTGATAATAGCGCGCGCCCACCCAGAACTCCGCCGGGGAATATTTGGACAGGTCGTGCAAAAGGCCCTGCCGGTACAGCCCCACGGCAAAGCAGTGGCGCAGCACCAGCCATTTGTGGTGATTGATCGTGTGCAGGTGGGCCAGCGGATGCAAAGCGCATCGTCCTTTCTGTCGATTCTGCCCTTATTGTACTGCGCCGGGCGCACGGATGCAAGCAGAATGCACATTGTCAAAGACGAAAATTTGTGCTATCATACAGGGAAGGGAAAAGACGGAGGGAAAGCGATGGAGCAGACAAAGACGTGGCGCGGCAGCCTGCTGCTGCTGTTGACCGCGATGATCTGGGGCGCGGCGTTTGTGGCGCAGAGCGCGGGGATGGACCACATCGGCCCGTTCACGTTCAACGGCCTGCGCATGCTGCTGGGCGCGCTGGTGCTGCTGCCGTTCCTTCTGGTAAAGCGCCGCCGCCAGGCGCCGGGCACGCGCCGGCAGGCCCCGCGCGCAAAGCGCCTGCTGGCGGGCGTTCTGTGCGGCGCGGCGCTGTTTGCCGGCTCCACTTTGCAGCAGATCGGCATGACGGAGACCACCGCGGGCAAAGCGGGCTTCATCACGGCCATGTATGTGGTGCTCGTGCCGCTGGCCGGGCTGGCGCTGGGCCATAAGCAGCGTGCGCTGGTGTGGGTGAGCGTGGCGCTGGCGGCCGTGGGCATGTACCTTTTGTGCGCCGGCGGCGAAGCGGGCGTCAGCCGCGGCGACCTGCTGGTGTTCGCCGGGGCCGTGGGCTTTGCGGTGCACATCCTGGTCATCGACCATTTTTCCGCCGACGTGGACGGCATCGAGCTCTCTTGCCTGCAATTTTTCGTCAGCGGCGTGCTGGGCGTCGTGTGCATGTTCCTGTTCGAGCATCCCACGCTCTCCGGCGTCGCCGACGCGTGGCTGCCGCTGGCGTACGCGGGCGTGCTGTCGTGCGGGATGGGCTACACGCTGCAGATCCTCGGCCAGCGGGACGTGCCGCCCACGGTGGCGTCGCTGATTTTGTGCCTCGAATCGGTGTTTTCGGTGGTGTTCAGCTGGCTTTTGCTGCACGAGCGGCTCACTGTGCGCGAGCTGTTCGGCTGCGCGCTGATCCTGGCGGGCATTTTGCTGGCGCAGCTGAAGGGCGAGGCAAAACCGGCGGACGACGCGGAAAAAACGCCGCAAAAACAGGCGCGCGAGAGCGCATAAAGAGAAAAAACGGGGCCGCCGCGGCATTGCGGCGGCCTTTTTGCCAAGGAAAGAGCCAGGAAGGGAGGCGGCGCGATGGAGACGCCTGCGCTGCATTTGCCCGGGCCGGTGCAAAGCGTGCTGCAAGCGCTGGAAAAGGCCGGGTTTGAGGCGGCCGTCGTGGGCGGGGCCGTGCGCGACGCGCTGCGCGGCGAAGCGCCGGGCGACTGGGACGTCGCCACGAGCGCCCGGCCCGCGCAGGTGCAGGCGGCCCTTTCCAGCTGGCGCGTCGCCGGCACGGGGCTGCGCCACGGCACGGTGACGGCCGTGGTGGACGGCATGCCCGTCGAGGTCACCACCTACCGCGAGGACGGCGCGTATTCCGACCACCGCCGGCCGGACGAGGTGCGTTTTACCGGCAGCCTTGCCGAGGACCTCGCGCGGCGGGACTTCACGATCAACGCGATGGCATGGTCGCCGCGCCGCGGCCTTGTGGATCTGTTCGGCGGCCGGGCCGACCTTGCGCGGAGCCTTGTGCGCTGCGTGGGCGAACCCGCGCGGCGCTTTTCGGAGGACGCGCTGCGCATTCTGCGCGCGCTGCGCTTTGCGGCTGTGTACGATATGCAGATCGAGCCGGCCACCGAGGCGGCGCTGGACGCGCACAAAGCGCTGCTGCGGGCTGTGTCGGCCGAGCGCGTGCAGGCGGAGCTGGCAAAGCTGCTGTGCGGCAAAGCGGCCGGGCGCGTGCTGACGCAGTATGCCGGCGTGCTGGCGGCCGTTTTGCCGGAGGTGCGGCCCATGTTCGGCTTCGACCAGAAGAACCCCCATCACGACAGGGACGTGTGGGCGCACACCGCCGCCGTTGTGGACGGCGTGCCGCCGCGCCCGGCGCTGCGCTGGGCGGCGCTTTTGCACGACAGCGGCAAGCCCGCGTGCTTTTCGCAGGACGCGCAGGGCGTCGGGCACTTTTACGGCCACGCGGAAAAGAGCGTCGCCATTGCGCAGGGCGTGCTGGAGCGCCTGCGCTTTTCGCACGCCTTGCGCGACGAGGTGCTGGCCCTTGTGCAAAGGCACGACGCGCCCCTTGTCCCGCAGAGCAGGGCCGTGCGCCGGCTGCTGCGGCGCATGGGCGAAGCCGGCGCGCGCGATTTGATCGCCCTGCACGAGGCGGACGCCCTCGGCCAGGCGCCGTCCAGCCGCGCGCGGCTGGAGACGTACCGGCAGGTGCGCGATATTTTGGACGAACTGGTGGCGCAAAACGCGTGCTTTTCGCTGCGAAGCCTCGCCGTCAACGGCCGCGATATGATGGCGCTGGGGCTGAAGGGGCCGCAGATCGGCAAAGCGCTGGCCGCGTGCCTCGACGAGGTGACGGGCGAGCGCCTGCCCAACGAGCGCGCCGCGCTGCTGCGCTTTGCGCGCGGGCGCGCAGAAGAGGAGGCTTTTTCATGACAGAGGTGGTGGCGGCGCTCATCTGCCGCGAGGGGCGCTTTTTGATCTGCCGGCGGCCGGCGCACAAGGCGCGCGGCCTTTTGTGGGAATTTGTCGGCGGCAAGGTGGAGCCGGGCGAGACGAAGGCGCAGGCCCTCGCGCGCGAATGCCGCGAGGAGCTGGCCGTGGAGGTGGACGTGGGCGCGCCGTTCATGGAGGTGACGCACGCCTACCCGGACATCACCGTGCACCTGACGCTTCTGTGGGCGCAGATCCGCAGCGGCGAGGTGCGGCTGCTCGAGCACTGCGACATGCGCTGGATCACGCCGGACGAGATCGGGCAGTTTGCCTTCTGCCCCGCGGACGAGGAGATCCTGCGGCGCATCGAGCGCGAATTCCCGCGCAAAAAAGCGTAAAGACGAAAAAAGAGGGGCGGCTGCCCCTCTTTTTCTTCCGTATGAAATCCGTATGGAAACCCGGCGCGCCGGGAAGCGCTCACGCCTCCAGCGGCACGGCCTCAATGGCGGAGAACATCGCGTCGAACGTGTCCGCCCAGGCGTCGCCCTCGGTAGTCGTGCAGGTGATGATGTATTGATTGTCGGCGAGGACGCTCATCGTGTCCTGCGTCATCCTGGCGCCGGCTATGGTGACGCTGTAGTGTATGCGGTAGGCGGGACACGGGCCGACCGTCATCTCCTCAAACGTGAAATCGTCCATCACGACCTCTACGCCCTCCTGCTCGGCATACGCGGCATACTCCTGCTCAAACATGCTGCGCATCGCCTCTTCGTCGACGGGCTCATCCGCGTCCGCAGGCCGCTCGAAGAAGCCGATCGAGATCGTCGAACCGTCGTCTGCCGCGTAGAGCAGCGTGCCTTCGGCGCCGGAGTCCGTCTCGACAAACGCCTCCGGGATGGCGCCATCGATGGTGTAAGCGGTCGGGTCCGCCGCGGCGCTCTGCGCTGTGGAGCTGTCGGCCGCGGCGCTCTGCGCCGCGGAACTGTCCGCCGGGGCGCTCTGTGCCGCGGAGCTGCCAACCGGGGCGCTATCGGTCTCTTTGTCTGTCCCGCCGCATGCGGTGAGGGACGCCAGCATCAAAACCGCCAGCGCGCCTGCGAGAAAACGTTTCATACTCTTTTCCTCCTTGTGCGTTGCTGTGCAATGGCTCCGGGCGCGTGCCCTATAAAAGCCATGCAAAATATTATATCCATGATAGTAAAAGTGTTCGGCAAAATTAAGATTTTCCGCCTTTTTCACGCCGCTGTGCGGGAAATGGCCGTTTACAGCTTTTTCACACACGGGCGGGCCGGGCGTGTTATAATAAAACCAGCAAACGCGCGGCGCTTGCCGCGCACAGAGCAGGAGGAACGATGCGATGAGACAAAAATTTTTCGCCGCGCTGGCGGCCCTGACGGCGCTGGCGCTGCTGGCGGGCTGCGCACAGCCCGCCGCGCCGCAGAGCGCGCCGGCGTCTTCCGTTTCGCAGAGCGCGCCGGAAAGCCTTTCGTCCGCCGCGCCAAAGCCGTCCAGTGCGGCGGCTTCGTCGTCCGCGCCGGCGGAGGCCCTGTCCTCTGCGCAAGAGGCGCAGGCGTGGGCGCAGGAGGATGTGCGGGCGCTGGCGGAGGCGCTGGCCGCGTATGAGCCGGGCACTGCGGGTGCGAGCCTGAAGGCGGCCGTGGCGGCGTGCGCCGTGCTGGATCTCGCCGAGGAGCGCGGCGCGCCGGCGGACGAGGACGCGCTGGCGCAGGAGGCGGCGCAGGCGCTGGAGGCGCTGGGCGAAGAGGCCGCGCAGCGGGCGGCCGAGGGCTGGCCCGATGTGCGCGCCGTGTGCGGGCAGCTGCTGGAGGAGGGCGGCGTGCAGGCGGCGTCCGGCCTGCTGGCCGACGCGGGCGAGCCCAACGCGCACGACGCGTACACCCCCGCGCGCTGCGAGCCGGTGCTGCGCGCGCTGGACGCGGCGCTGGGCGCATAACAAGGGCAAAAAAGCGCGGCGAGGCGTCCTTCGTTTCCGAGGGCGGCCCCGCCGCGCTTTGCTTTTTTATTCCGCGCCCTGCACAGGCGCGCCGCCGGCGCACAGCGCCTGCTTCTGCGTGTGGGTCAGGCGTTTGATGGCGGCCTCGCGCCGCATGGCCTCGCGCTTTGAGGCGCAGCGCTCGGCGTAGGCGACGGCCACGGGCCTGTGCGCGCGGGTGTATTTGGCGCCGGCGCCGCTTTTGTGCGCGGCGAAGCGCTTTTCCACATCGTTCGTCCAGCCGGTGTAAAAGCTGCCGTCCTCGCACAGCAGTATGTAGACGAAGGCCCCGCTCATTCTTCCCACCGGGCGGTGTCCATCGCCTGTTCGCACGCGGCCACGGCGTCCTCCCGGGTGCCGGCGGTCACCAGGAAGCGGCCGACATGGCAGAAGTGCAGCGTGTCGATGCCGGAGATCCACGGCAGCTCCTGCGCGGGGATGCCCGCCCACTCGCGCGGGAAGGGCACTTTCAGCTCCTGCGTGCCGAAGCGCGCGGGGATGGCCTGCGCGCACCAGCCGCCGCGCTGCGAGGGGAACACCACGAATTTCGCCTTCGAAGGGATCAGCCGCTGCTTCCACGGCGCAAAGCGCTCCAGCAGGACGATGCCGCGCTTTTGCTTTGCAAGGGCCGCGCCCACCTCGTCCCACGCGCGCTGCACGGCGAAAAACACGTCGAACTTTTTGCGCAGGATCACGAGCGCCAGCTGCACGGCCTCCTCAAAACAGGCGTTTTCGTCGGCGGGGGCGTCCCACAGGGGGTTGTACGCCCCGATCACGCCGGACAGCAGGTTGCCGCAGCCGGTGTTGTCGTCCTCGTCCAGCGGCTGCACAAAGCCCTCGTCGAAGCGCTTTGCGTCCTTTTTGCCCAGGATGCTCTCGCCCACCTCGCGCCACAGCAGGCCGAAGGCGGCGTAGGGCACGCCGTTTTCGCGCACGGGGCTGTTTTTGGCGTGGTGGTCGAACGGGCCGTCGCCGATGTCGAACACAAGCCCGTCGTAGTCGGACGGCACCTCGAACCCGCGCTCGATGCGGATGGCGGGGTTGAGATAGCGCAGCAGCGCCGCGCTGAATACGTCGTCCGCGTGGAATTTCCCCGCGTGGGTGAATGCTCTGTCCGGGATGTGCACGAATAAACGCCCTCTCTGTTCCATAGTATCACTCAGTGGCCCGCGCCGGGCCTTTCTATACAGCATAGCACAGCCCGGCGCGGCGCACAACCTGTAATTTGCACAAGAATACGCAAAGGAGGCGAAGCGATGGCGCGGCATAAGCGGCGCGCGCCGCTGGCGCTGCGGGCGCTGGCGGC
>DXGT01000099.1 GCA_019113785.1 Candidatus Ruthenibacterium merdigallinarum
GTGGCGGCCCAGCACCACGCCGTTGCACTTCTGCAAAAAGGCGATGGCCTCCAGGTTTTCCTTGCCGCCGTTGACGTTGGGTTCCCACTCGCCGTCGCGGCGGTTGTAATCGAGGTAGAGCATGCTGGCCACGGCGTCCACGCGCAGACCGTCCACATGGTACTCCTCGAGCCAGAACAGCGCGTTCGAGATCAAGAAGCTCTGCACTTCGCCGCGGCCGTAGTCGAACACCATCGTGCCCCACTCCTTGTGCTCGGCGCGCAGGGGGTTCTGGTCCTCATAGCAGTTGGTGCCGTCGAATTTGTACAGGCCGAACTGGTCCTTCGGGAAGTGGGCGGGCACCCAGTCCATGATGACGCCGATGCCGGCCTCGTGGCATTTGTTGACGAAATATTTGAAGTCGTCCGGGGTGCCGTAGCGGCTGGTGGGCGCGAAATACCCCGTGACCTGGTAGCCCCAGCTGCCGTCGAACGGGTACTCCATCAGGGGCAGCAGCTCCACGTGCGTGTAGCCCATCTCCACAAGATAGGGCGCCAGCTCGTCCGCCAGCTTGCGGTAGTCGTAGGGGTTGCCGTCCTCATAGGTGCGCCAGCTGCCCGCGTGCATCTCGTAGATGTTCATGCGGCTGTTGACCGTGTCCTCGGCCTCGCGCGCGCGGCGCCAGGCGTCGTCGCTCCACGGGTAGGGCGCAAGGTCGTACACCTTGCTGCAGTTGGCCGGGCGCGTCTCCGCATGGAAGGCGTAGGGGTCGGCCTTGAACACCAGCTCGTCGTCCGGCGTGGTGACGCAGTATTTGTAGATGTCGTACTGCTTGATGCCCTGCACCCAGCACTCCCAGATGCCGCCGTCGGGGTCGATATTTTTCATGGGCGTCGCGCCGGGCACCCAGCTGTTGAAGTCTCCCACAAGGCTGACGGCCTTGGCGCGCGGCGCCCAGACGCGGAACGTCACGCCGCTCGTCTCGCCGCGCGTCTCGAAATGCGCGCCGAAAAAGCGCTGGGCCTCAAAGTTGTTGCCCTGCTTGAACAGATAGATGGGTACGGCGTTGTCCGCCGCGGGCGCCGCAGGCGCTGCGCCCGTTTGCTTCGCTTTTTTCAAGTTCGACTTCCTCCTTGCGCGCCGCCGCCGGCCGCGGGCCGGACGGCGAGACGCCGTTGTCTGCGCGCGGCGCCGCGCGCCGCCGGGGATGCGCTGCCGGCCGCGCGCCCCCTTTGAAAAGGGCCTTGGTGCGCAAACGCCGGTGCTACTTATTATAATACTCATTCCGCGCGCATTTTTCAACAGTTTTTTGTAGTATATATTCAATTTGCGTGGAAGAAATGCCGAGCACTTTATCGCTTTTATACAAAAATATGACATTATAAAATTTCAATAGCCAAAATCAACAAAAATTCCCGGCGAAATGTACAAAAAAAGCCCGCGCATCGGCGCGGGCGGCGGGCGTGAGATTTTGGGGTGCGCGGGGACGCCGCGCGAGCGGGTCTGCGGTCGGCGGGTTTGCGCGTGGGTGGCTTGCGCGCGGGCACGGCGCGGACGGGGCGCGCGCAGCGTCGTGGCGGCTCTGCGGGCCGACGCGCTCGGCGGGTCGGCACATGGGCGGGTTTTCGCGCACAGCGCGGTTTACTCTTGCGGCGCGGTTTGCGCGGCTCGGTTTGCTCTTGCGGCGCGGTTTTCGCGCGCAGCGCGGAAAAGGCCGCCGCGGCCGTCTTTACGGCGCGGCCGGCAGCACGCCGTCCTGCGTGAGGATGCGCGCGATGCGCGCGTCGTGCGCTTCGGCGGGCAAAGCGTCGAACAAAAGCTCGCGCATGCACAGAGCGAACACGGGCGTGCCGGGGGCAAGGCGCGGCAAAAAGCGGTCGTAATAGCCGCCGCCGCGCCCGAGGCGCACGCCGCGCCGGTCCATGGCGGCGCACGGCGCAAGGCACAGGCCGATCTCTCCGGCCTCAACGCGCGGCGCGTCTTTGCCCGGCGCCGCGATGCCCCAGGCCCCCGGCGAGAGCTCTTCGAGCGAAGAGACGGCGCGCGCAGTCATCTCGCCGCCCTCGCACAGCGGCACGCACAGGCGCTTGCCCTCGGCGAGGGCGCGGCGCAGAATGGGCCGGGTGTCCGGCTCGCGCGCGGCGGAGGCGAAGCAGAACACGACCCCGGCGCGCCTCCACTCGTCCCGCGCGAACAGCGTTTTCGCCATCGCAAGGCCGGCCTCGCGCCAGGCCTCGGGCGGCAGGGCGGAGGCGCGCAGCGCGGCGGCCCTGCGCGCGGCGCGCTTTTCTTCGCGCACTGCGGCGCTCATCCCAGCGCCTCGTAGCGCGGCAGCACGTCGCTCTCGGAAAAGTCCTCCCGGTCGAGCGTGAGGTGCGGGTTATAATACGGGTCGCGCGTGAGGGCCGCGCGCGTGTAGCGCGCCTCCAGCCGCGCGCGCTCGCCGTCGAAGCGGCGCTTCGCCTCGCCTTTTTCGTCGAGGCCGCGGCTTTTCGACTCGTAGTGCGTCAGCTGCGCGTAGGGCGTATACACCACGCGCCAGCCCGCTTTGCGCACGCGCAGGCAGAAGTCGACGTCGTTGAACGCCACGGCGAAGCCCTCGTCGAGGCCGCCGACGGCGTCGTACACGCTTGCGCGGCACAAAAGGCACGCCGCGGTGACGCAGGAGAAATCCTGCACGGTGGCAAGGCGGAACATGTAGCCCGAGCCGTCGCCGCGCGCGTACTTGTGGCTGTGGCCCGCAAAGCCGCCCAGCCCCGTGACGACGCCCGCGTGCTGCACGGTGCCGTCCGGGTACAGCAGCTTTGCGCCCACAATGCCCACGCCCGGCTGGCAGCACAGGCTCAGCATCTCGCGCAGCCACGCGCCGTTTTGCACCTCGACGTCATTGTTGAGCAAAAGCAGGTATTCGCCCTTTGCGTGGCGGCGGCCGAAATTGTTGATGGCGGAGAAGTTGAACGGCCCGTCCCAGCGCACGACGCGCAGGTTTTCGTGCGCGGCCTGCGCGGCCTCGTAATAGGCGAACGTCTCCTTCTGCGTCGAATTGTTCTCGATGACGATGACCTCGAAATGCGCGTAGTCCGTCTTTTCATACACCGAGCGCAGCGCGCGGTCGAGGTCGTCCGCGTGGTCCTTGTTCGGGATGAGGATGGACACGAGCGGCGCGCCGGGGATCTCGTACTCGACCTTGTAGGTGGAGGGGAACAGCCCGTCGGCGACGCGCCCTAAAGCGCCCGTGCGCGCCAGGTGCGCCGCGATGGCGCGCTTTGCCGCCTCGGCGACGTAGGGCTTCGCCTGCGTGCCCGCGGACGTGGAGCCCGCGTGCACGCGCCAGAAGTAGAGCACGCGCGGCACGTGCACGGGCGCGCACCGCTCGCTGAGCTTCAAAAACAGGTCGTGGTCCTGGCTGCCGTCGCACGCGGGGTCCAGGCCGCCCGCCTGCCAGAACATCTCGCGCGAGAACACGGCGAAATGGCAGATGTAATTGCAGCAGTTGAGGTAATCGGGCGCGAAATCGGGCTTGAAATGGCCCACGGTGGCGTGCGCCGGGTCCTTTTCAAACAGGGCCTCGTCGCTGTACAGAAACGCCGCGCCCGTGGCCCTCGCCGCGCGCAGCATCTCGTACACGGCGTTCGGCGCGAGGACGTCGTCGTGGTCGAGCAGGGCGAGGTAGTCCCCCGTCGCGAGCTTCGCCGCCTCGTTCGTGTTGGCGCTGATGCCGCGGTTTTCCACGCGCACATAGCGGATGCGCCCTTCGCCGAGGCCCTGCACATATTCGCCCACCTGCGCGTGCTGCGCGTCGGACGCGTCCGCGAGGCACAGCTGCCAGTTCGGGCAGGTCTGGCCCAGGACGCTCGCGACCATTTCGCGCAAAAACGGCAGGGGCGTGTTGTACAGCGGCACGCAGATGGACACGACGGGCCAGCCCGCCGTGTCGGCCGCGCGCTGGGCCGCCAGCACGGCCTCGGGCGGCAGAAAGCGGCCCTTCTTCGTGCGCAGGCGGCGGCGGGCAAAGCCCGCGGCGCGCCGCACCGTGGGCGCGAGGCCCTCTTTGCGCACCGTCTCGAAAAACAGCTGCGCCAGCTCCTTTGCGCGCTTTGCGTGCAGGTTCATCGCTCTTCCCTCTTTCCGTGCTGTGTGCGCGCCGCGCTGTGCGCGGCGCAAAGGTGTGGGTTCAGGCCCCGCCGCCGGCACCATCCGGTGTGCGCGCAGCGCAAAGGGCGGCGCAGATGCCGTGTGCCGCGCCGCCCTTCCCCTTTGTGTTTACTTGTAGCCGTAATTTTCGTACAAAAGCGTGAGGTGCGGGTTGTAATACGGGTCGCCCCGCTGCATCAGCGCCGCGTACTTCTTTGCGAAATACGCCTTTTCCGCCTCGTAGCGGCGCTGCTTTTCGCCGCCGCTCTTCGTGTCGTCGCCGCGGCTCTTCGACTCGTAGTGCACGGCGGCGGCAAAGGGCGTCATCACGTTCAAAAGCCCCTGCTCGCGCAGGCGCAAGCAGAAGTCGACGTCGTTGTAGGCCACGGCGAAGTGCTTTTCGTCCAGGCCCCCCAGCGCCGTGTACAGCGCCTTTTTCACCATCAGGCACGCGCCCGTGACGGCGCTCATGTTCTGCGCGGTGGCCAGGCGGTACATGTCGCCGGCGCTGTCGCGCGGGTGGCCCTTGTGGCTGTGGCCCGCGCTGCCGCCGATGCCGATGAACACGCCCGCGTGCTGCACGGTGCCGTCCGGGTAGTACAATTTTGCGCCCACGGCGCCCACGTCCGGCCGCTGCGCGTAGCTCAAAAGCTCGCGCACAAAGCCCGGCGTCTCCACCTCGATGTCGTTGTTGAGCAAAAGCAGGTACTCGCCCTTTGCGTACTGCGCGCCGAAATTGTTGATGGCCGAGAAATTGAACGGCCCCTTGTACTGCACGAGCCGCAGGCCGGGGAGCTTGTCGCGGATGACGCTGTAGAACTCCATCGTCTTGCGCTCGCGCGAGTTGTTCTCGATGACGATGACCTCCATGTTCTCCCACCCGGCGTGGCGGTACAGCGACGCGAGGCAGCGGCCGAGGTCGTCGACATGGTCCATATTGGGGATGAGCACGCTGACGAGCGGGTTGCCTTTGACGGCGTACGCGGTGCGGTACGCGCCCGGGCAGCCCGGCACGGGCGACACCTCGCCCGCAAGGCCTGCGCGCGCAAGATGCGCGGCCACGGCCTTCGCGCCGTTTGCGATCGCCTCGGGCTTCGCGGCGGCCATGTCGCTCGCCGTGGACGCCGCGTGGCTGCGCCAGCGGTACAGCACCTTCGGCACGTGCGCGACCTTCTGCGCCTTTTCGCACAGGCGCAAAACGAGGTCGTAGTCCTGCGCGCCGTCGTACTCGCTGCGCTCGCCCCCGCCGGCCGCGGCCAGAAGGCTGCTTTTGAACACCAGCAGGTGCGTGATGTAGTTGCACCCGCGCAGCGTGTCGGGCGAGTAATCGGGTTTAAAGTGGTACTCGTGCAGCGCGCGCAGCTTTTCGTCCAGCACGACCTCGTCGGAGTAGAGCACGTCCGCGCCCGTCTCGTTGATGGCCTTCACCATCTCGTACAGCGCGCAGGGCGAGAGCACGTCGTCGTGGTCGAGCAGGGCGATGTACTCGCCCTCGGCCTCGGCGAGGCCCACGTTCGTGTTGCCGCTGATGCCCTCGTTCTTCGCAAGGCGGCTGTAGCGCACGCGCTTGTCGCGCACGCGCGAGGCCCAGCGCCCCGCGTCCGCGTGCTGCGCGTCGGACGCGTCCACCAGCACCAGCTCCCAGTTCTGGTAGCTCTGGGCGCGCACGCTGTTCACCATGTCCTTCAAAAAGCGCATGGGCGTGTTGTACAGCGGCACCACCACGCTGACCAGCGGCATCGCCGCAAACTGCTCGGCGCGCTGGGCGCGCAGCTCGCGCCGCAGGGGCAGATCGGCGCGAAAGCGCCAGTCGTCCCCTTTCGTCATCAGGTTCACCCGGTACGAAACCTCCCTTGCCAGCGCCTCGGGGCCCCTCTGCGAGAGGCACCGCGCGCCGCGTTTCACAAGGCTGGCGGCGTGCGCAGGCTGCATGGTGCGCCGCACGGCCTTTGCCACCGAGTCGCGCTCGGCGGCGTGTTCCTGTTCGCTCACTTGTCGTCTCCCCAGCCTTTCCGGCTTTTGTGCGCGTCAGCCCTTCAGGCTCTCTTTCTGGTGCTCGTCATAGTCCGGGTCCAGCGCCTTGTAGGCGTCGCACACGGTCTTGACGTCGCCCGTCATGCGCACGCGCCCCTTTTCCAGCCACGTCACGCGGTTGCACATGCGCTCGATCTGCTTGATGGAGTGGCTGACGAGGATCACCGTCGTGCCGCCGCTCATCAGCTCCTTCATGCGCTGCTCGCACTTTTCCTGGAACAGGAAATCGCCCACGGAGAGGATCTCGTCCGCGATGAGCACGTCCGGCTTCGTGACGGTGGCGATGGCGAACGCGATGCGGCTGACCATGCCGGAGGAATAGTTTTTCAGCGGCACGTCCAGAAAGTCGCGCAGCTCGCTGAACTCGACGATCTCGTCGAATTTGGAATCGATGAATTTGGGCGTCATGCCCAGCACCGTGCCGTTGAGGTAGATGTTCTCGCGGGCGGTGAGGTCCATGTCAAAGCCCGCGCCCAGCTCGATGAGCGGGGCGATGGTGCCGTGGACGGTGGTTTTGCCCGTGGTGGGCTTGTACACGCCCGAGATGATCTTCAAAAGCGTCGACTTGCCCGAGCCGTTCAGCCCGATGAGGCCGTAAAAATCGCCCTTCTCCACGTTGAACGACACGTCGCGCAGCGCGTAGAACTCCTCAAACTGCAATTTGCCCTGCACGGCGGCCAGGAAGTACTCCTTGAGGCTCTCGTGCTTTTCCTTGGCCATATTGAAGCGCATGGACACGTGATCCACTTCGATCATATTCACTGTGCATGCCCTCCTTTAAATGTGCAGAACGAACTTGTCCTGCTCCTTGCGGAACACAAACAGGCCCAGAGCCAGCGCGAGCAGGGCGCACAGCCCGCACACCCACACCATGTTCCAGCTGAGCACTTCGCCGTCGAGCACGGCGGCGCGGAAGGCCGTGATGTACCAGTACAGCGGGTTATAGCCGATGAAATGCTGCAAAATGGCCCCGCCCGAGCCCTCCATGGTGAACGGGTCGTAGAAAATGGCGGAGAAATACATCAGCGCCGTGGTGAACACGCCCCACAGGTGCATGATATCGCGGAAGAACACGGTGGCCGCCGCGAGGATGAGCCCCACGCCGAGGCTGAACACGAACAGCGTCGCCAGCGGGTACACGGCCAGGATGGCCGTGGCGTGCAGCTTTGCGCCCGTGAACACCATCACGATGACCAGCGCGATGAAGCTGAACAGGCAGTTCACCAGCGCGAAGCCCGCCTTCTCCAGCGGGAAGATGTATTTGGGGATGTACACTTTTTTGATGAGCGGCGCCGCGCCCAGCATGCTGGACATGCAGCTGCTGGTGGCCTCGCCGAAAAAGTTGAACAGCAGCTGGCCGATGAGCAGGTACACCGGGAAATTGTCGATGCCGGAGCCGCGCATATCGAGGATGCTCGAAAACACGGCCACCATGACGATGTTCATCAAAAGGGGGTTGAGCACGCTCCACACCACGCCCAGCACGCTGCGGCGGTATTTGAGCTTGAAGTCGCGCCCGATGAGGTTCTGCAAGAGGAAGCGGTAGCGCCAGAAGTCCTGGCAGTAGGCCTTGAGCATCGCCACGCCCCTCACCACCTTTCAAAGAAGGCGAAGTCCTGCTCGGCGAAGCCCTTGTGCTTTTTGTCCTTCTCGCTCAGCTTCACTTCGCAGCCCGCGTCCGGCCACTCCACGCCGATGTCGGCGTCGTCCCAGCGCACGCCGCCCTCGGCCTCGGGGGCGTAGTAGTCGGTGCATTTATAGGTGAATTCCGCCTCGTCGGACAGCACGAGGAACCCGTGGGCAAAGCCCTCGGGGATGTAAAACTGCTTTTTGTTCTCGGCCGAGAGCGTCACGCCCACCCACTTGCCGAACGTGGGCGAATGGGGCCGGCAGTCGACCGCGACGTCGTACACCTCGCCCGACACCACGCGCACGAGCTTGCCCTGCGTGTGCTCCTTCTGGAAATGCAGCCCGCGCAGCACGCCGCGCGTGCTCTTGGACTGGTTGTCCTGCACGAAGGGGCCCTTGATGCCCGCGGCCGCGAACTCCTCGGCCTGAAAAGTCTCCATAAAATAACCGCGTTCGTCGCCAAACACGGTCGGCTCAATGATCACAACGCCCGCGAGCGGCGTCTTGACGAAATTGAATTTCCCCATGGTCGTCCCTTTCTTTTTCTGGCGGCCGCCGGCCGGCGGCGCGATTTCCAGCGCCGCAGCGCGCGGCTAAAAGCGCGGCGCGGCGCACATTTTCCATTTTGCTGGAGTTTATTTTACCATAACGGCGCGCATATTTCAAGAAAAAGGGGAGAGCGGGCCGAGCGGCCCCTCTCCCCTTTGCGCGGCGCATTGCGCCGTCAGCCCGCCTGCCCGAACAGCGCCTGCGGGTCGGTGTAGGCGTCCTCTGTGAGCACCTCGACGTGCAGATGATCGCCGAGGCTGCTCTCGCACGGCACCTCGCCCAGCAGCGCCAGCGTCTGGCCCCGGCGCACGGCGTCGCCCGTTTTCACCTTCGGCTCCGTCACGCCGCACAGGCGCACGGCGCGCCCGTCCGCGCACGTCACCTCGATCACCGCGCCCCACACGCCGTCGTCCTCCACCACGTCCGTCACCGTGCCGTCGGCCGGCGCGTGCACGCCCACGTTTTTGTGGCCCGCGATGTCCACGCCGTTGTGGGTGCGCCAGTCGCGCAGCGTGGCGTTGTACACAAGGTTATCGCCGCTGAAGCCCTGCAAAATTTCGCCATTCAGCGGCGCAGCCCAGGGCTGCTGTGGCGAGGCGGCAGGCGCGGCGGACGCGGACGACGCGCTTTGCGCAGCGGGCGACGAGGCCGGCGCAGACGAGGAGGCCGGCGCAGCGGACGAGGCGCTTTGCGCAGACGAAGGCGTCTGCGCCGTTTTGGGCACGTCCTGCTGTTTTGCATCGGCCGCGGCCTCGCTTTGCGTCCATGGCTCCGTCTCCCCTTTCGCATCTTGTGTGCCGCTCTGTGCGGCCGAAGGCGCGCTCGCGCTGTCCGCCGCCGACAGGCGCGACATCATGCTGTTGATGGCAAGGAAGCTCGCCGTGGCCGCGCCCGCCACAAGCAGCGCCAGCGCCGCGTAAAACCCCTTGCCGCTCCAAAACTGTCTTCGGTTCATACTGGTCCTTTCCGCCGGGCGCGGCCCGGCCGCTTGTTTTCTTGCGTTAGTGTGCGCCGCGCGCCGGGCGGATATACGCGCGCGGCCCATTTTTCCGCCGCGCGCCGCGCAAATTGTAAAAGCGCGCCGCCTTTGCGAAAACCGGTTGCGTTTTGTGCGCGCACCCGGTACAATAGAAGCAAAGACGCAAAGGGGGGCGGGCGGATGAATTTGCAGCGCTATCTGCACGTGGCGGGCGAAGTGGACGCCGCTTTGCGCCGCGGCCGGCCCGTGGTCGCGTTCGACACGGCCAGCGCCGCGTGCGACATGCCGCCCGGCCAGCGCCTTGCGCATGTGCGCGCGCGCGAAGCCGCCGCGCGCGAGGCGGGCGCCGTGCCCGCGAGCGTCGCCGTGCTGGAGGGCGTCCTTCACCTGGGCCTGTCCGCGGCGCAGCTGGAGGCGCTGTGCGGGATGCAGGATGCGCCCAAGCTCTCGCGCCGGGAACTGGCCGCCGCCGTGGCCCTGGGCCGCACGGGCGCGGCCACGGCCTCGTGCGCGATGGTGGCCGCCACCTTGTGCGGCGTGCGCGTGTACGCCGCGGGGGCCATCGGCGGCGTGGGGCCGGGCATGGACGTGAGCGCCGATTTGCAGGAGCTGCGCGAGTCGAGCGTGGCGGCCGTGTGCGCCGCCGTGGGCCCGGGCGCGGACGGCGCGGCCAGCGCCGAGGTGCTGGAGACGCTGGGCGTGCCCGTGCTGGGCCTTGCGGGGCCCGCGGGGCCCGCGCTGCCCGGCGCGCTTTTGCCCGCCGGCCCGTTTTACACGGTGGAGACGGCCGCGCGCATCGCGCGCGCCCACTGGGACCTGGGCCTTGCCGGCAGCGTGCTGGTGTGCCCGCCGATGCCCGCTTTGGACGAGCATCTGGCCGAACAGGCGCGCGACGCCGTGGACAGAGCGCAGGCCGACGCGCGCTTTGCCGGCCTGCACGGCCCGCAGCGCACGCCGGCGCTGACGGCGCATCTTTTGACCGCCAGCGCCGCCTACGCCAGCGCGCGCCGCGCGCTGACCGTGCACTGCGCGCGCACCGCCGCCGCGCTGGCCGCCGCGCTGGCCGGCGCATGAGGGCGCGTGCCTGCCCCGCCCGAGCCATGATCCATAATCCAAATTTTCACACGCAGAAAGGGACCGACATGAACAACACCCCTGACCGCGCGCACGCCGGCGACGAGCTGGGCCGCGCGCTGGACGACACGCTGGACGCGCTGGAGCGCGCCGCCGCCCCGGAAAACGCCGCCGAGGCCGAACACCGGGAGAAAGAGGCCTACGAGCGCGGCGAGACCGTGCAGAGCTTTGACAGCACGATGGAGCTGGAGGACGCGATGCGCGAGGCGCAGCGCCGCGCCCGCGCGCGCATGGACGAGCGGCGCAGAAAAAGCGCCCGCGAGGCCGACCGCGAGGCGCGCGCGACGCAGTACAGCTACGCCGAGCGGGCCGAGGCCGCCATGGCCCGCCCGCGCAAAAAAAAGCGCGGCCCGCTGGCCGCAATGGGCGCCGTGGCCGGCGCGCTGGCCGTGCTGCTGGCCGTTTTGTGCGTCGCGTCCTCGGCGCTGTACAGCCGCTACGACCCCGAGCGCTTTGTCGCCGACGTGCTGGCGGCGCTCGAAGGCGGCGACGCGGCCGCGCTGGCCGGCCACCTTGTGAGCGACGAGGTGACGGTGAACGAGGAGAACGCGGCGCTTCTGTGCGCGGCGTTTTCCGGCGCCGACGCGCGCGAGGCGCTGGCCTCCCAGCTGCGCGCGCAGTCGGCCGACCCCGCCGCGGCCGGCGCGTACGAGGCGCTGGGCGTGGAGAAGGACCCCGTCTTTCTCGGCTTTTGCGAGTACCGCATCCGCGTGCGCGGCGCGCAGCTGATGCTGCGCACGAACGCGCAGAACGTGCTGCTGTCGCTCAACGGCGCGACGCGCACGGGCGAAGAGGCGGACGGCGGCATCTTGTACAAAAACCTGTTCCCCGGCCGCTACAGCTGCACCGTGACGGGCGCGACGCCGCTGGGCGAGCAGCTGACGGGCGCCGAGACGCAGCTGGACCTGTTCAGCGTGTCGGCCCCGTTTGAATTCGACGGCGCGCTGCCCGTTGCCGACGTCACCGTGTCGGGCGCGGTGAGCGACGAGGCCGTCATCTTCATCAACGGCACCGAGGTGGCAAACCGGCCCTCGGGCGGCGTGGTGCAGCTGCCGCAGGTGGCCGTGGGCAGCACCATCTCGTTCCAGTACACCGAGGCGCACGGCGCCGTCACCACGGGCAGCGTCGTGTTCAGCGACCGCAGCGCGACGCAGCTTGCGTTCGGCGACATCCAGACGACGGGCGACACGCCGGACGAAGCGGCGATCAACACGCTGCTCAGCGCGTATTACGCCTCGTTTGTCAACGCGGTGAACAACAAGGATGCGTCGCTCGTGACGGGCGCGTCGGCCGCGCAGAGCGCCGCGCTGCCCGGCCTGCTGGAGGCGGAGGCGTTCAAGGACAAGGTGCTGCAATTCACCAGCGCCGTTGTGAAGGCCGACAGCGTGGCCGCGTGCGAAGTGAACGGCGCGCCGGCGTTCCGCTGCAACGCCGCGATGGCCTACCACACGCGCTCGAGCACGGGCGACGGCGCCGAGGCCGACGCCATGCTGTACGAGAACGTCGAATTCGTGTTTGAAAACGGCGCGTGGGCCGTGAACCGCACCGTGACCATCGACGAGGCGAAATACACGGCGAACGATTTGTCCGCGCTGGAGGCGCCCGCGGCCTGACGCGCAAAACGGCCAAGGCGCACAGGGCGCAAAACACAACAAAAAAGGCTTTCCCCCCCGCCGCCGCGGCGGCCGAGAGGGGAAGGCCTTTTTTGCATGTTCTCTTACATTTTTGCGGAAAAGCGCCCCGCAACGAGAGCGGAAAGCCGCGCCTCACGCGCGCGGGGGCCTCTCGCGGCCCACGAACCGGTGGAACAGCCGGCCGGGCAGCGCCAGCACCAGCACGATGCCCAGCGCGATGGCCACGGCGATCTTCAGCGTTTCCACGCCTTTGGCGAGGCACGCGTCGTTCATGCCCATGATGAAGTAGTACACGGTGTAGTAGATGCCCGCGCCGGGCACCAGCGGGAAGATGCCCGCCGTGACGAACACCGCCGACGGGCAGCGGCGCGCCACCGAGAAGATGCGCGTGGCCAGCGTGAGCGCCAGCGCCCCGGTGAACGAGGCCAGCACGGGCGTCGCGCCCGGCCAGAACAGCGTCAGCCAGTACACGGCCCAGCCGGCCATGCCCGTGCAGCCGCACGGGACGTACTGGCTGCGCGGCGCGTGGAACAAGAGGGAAAACGCCACCGTGGCCGCGAACGACACGGCGCACTGCACAAAAAGCTGCCACAGGAATGCGATCATACGGCCACCCCCGTCATGGGCAGGCCCAGCCACACGCCGGCCAGCAGCACGAAGCCCACGCCCAGCGCGATGGCCGCCGCGATGAGCAGCGCGTCCACCATGCGGATGGTGCCCGAGAGGTAATCGCCCCCGGCGATGTCGCGGATGCCCGTGGTGAGCGCGATGCCCGGCACCAGCGGGATGATGCCGCCGATGATGATTTTGTCGAGGTTTGTGCCGACGCCCGCCGCGCCGAGGGCGCACGAGAGAAGCAGGCTGACGAGCGCCACCAGCACGGCCGCCAGCAGGTTTGCGATGAACTTGCCCGCGCGCGCCCGCTCGAGGCCGATGCGCGCGGGTTCGAGCGCAAGGCCCGCCACGAGCGCGGCCGCGGCGTCCGTGGGCGAGCCGCCGAACAGGTACGCAAAGCACGCCGTGCCCACGGCGCACGCCGCGATGCGCGCCGCCGGGCGCTCGTAGGGTATGCGGCGGATCTGCGCAAGGCGCGCCGACGCCTGCTCGAGCCCGGCGCGGCCCGCGGCGATGTCGCGCGAGAGGGCGTTCACCGCCGCCACGCGCCCCAGGTGCGTGGCGGCCTGCGGCACGGCGCGCACGGCGCACCCCGCGCCCGGCTGGCCGCCGATGGACGCGAACAGCCCGTTTGTGAGCACATACACATGGAAGTCGCGCGCGCCGAGGGCGCGCGCCATGCGCTCCATCGTGTCCTGCACGCGGTAAATTTCGCCGCCGTTTTCCAAAAGCGTCTCGCCCGCCTCCACCACAAAGCGCAGAATGCGCTGCTGGTCGGGCGCGGCGCTTTGCGCGGCGAGAGGCTGCGCGCCGGTCTGTGTCATGAGAGCTCCTCCGCTTCTTCTTTTGTCAGGCGTGCCCACGGCGCGCCCGCGCCGCCCTTGAACGCGGCGACGACGCTGCGCGCCGCGCCGCGAAAGCCCGCTTTTTCAAACAGGCGCACGGCGTCTTTGTTCTCGGGCACCGTCTCGAGGAAAATGGTGTCGTAGCCGAGCGGCTGCTCGACGGCGCCGCGCATGGCCGCCGCGAGCGCCGCCGCGCCGTAGCCCATGCGCCGGCGCGCCTCGGCCGTGTACAGCGCGGTGATGCAGTACGCCGAGCCGTAGCCGTGCGCCACGCAGATGGACGCGGGCGCGCCGTCGGCCGCAAACGCCACGAACGCGCGCGCGCCGCCCTTTGTCAGCTGGCGCTCGATGAGGCGACGCGCGTGCTCCTGCCCGCCGCAGTACTCCACAAGCAGCGCCGCCACGGCGCGCGGCAGCCGCCCGTCGCCGGACTGGATGGCGCAGCGGCGGCGGACGAACAGCGGCGAGGGCTTTTCGCACAGCGTCATGCGCAGCATATCCCGGCGCGCCAGCTCGTAGCCGTTCTGGTGAAAGAACGCGCGGCTCTCGGCCGGGCGCACGCTGTCGGGCGTGAACTCGAACTTCGGCACGAGGTTCAGATACACGGACCCTTTGTAATAGGCCTCGATCTCGCGCAGCGAGCGCGGCGCGTCCTCCATGCTCTTGAGCACGGCGAAGTTCGACGCCGCGCTCACGGGGTTGTCGAGGTCGCGGAACGCGCGGTACAGCGGCGTCTCGGTGTATTCGAGATATTTTTTCGCCGCGTGCATCTCGTAGTTGTCGATGGGGCTTGCCATATCCGCTCCCCCCCCGCTCTCAGCGGCGCACGGCGCGCTGCACGGCGCCAAACGCGGGGTCTGTCCTGTACAGATGATGGGCGATGGCCTCCATCAGGCGGTAGTCCTCCTCGGAGTCGATGTCGATGATGCCCGTGTCGAACATCTGGTACATGCCGCACACGCCGTCCCACAGAAAGCCGGTCTGGTTCTCTTTCAAAAAGCGGCGCGTGAACACGTAGATGGAGGCGTTGAGGTCGAACACGGGCGGCGTCTGCTGGCGCGCGGTGAAGTGGTGCTCGATCACGCGCTCGGCGTGCCCGTCCACGAGCTTCGCCATGTTCATGTACGGCGTGCGGCGCGCCGGGCACACGCTGAACACAAGGTCCCACTCGGGGTGGGCCTTCGCCGTCTCGTACGCGCCGGTGACGTCACCGGCGCGCCGCAAGGGGCTCGTGATGTCGAGGTCGATGAGGTACGCGTATTCGCAGCCGTTTTTCTTTTCCATCTCGCACAGGCTGTGCTGGAACACGCGCATCTTCGGCACAACGTCGCCGCACAGCTCCTCGGGCCGGTGCACGACGGTCACCTCCGGGTATTTCGAGGTGACGGCGTCGACGAGCAGTTCGCTGTCGGTGTTGAGGCACACGTCCACATGGAGTTCCGGGTTCTGGCGCATGAACAGCTGCGCCGCGGCCAGGCTGTAATGCGACAGGGGCAGCCCGTCGAAAATTTTCAGATTTTTGTTTTTAAACCCCTTGCTGCCCGCGCGGCCGCAAATGGTGATGAGCACACGTTCCATGGTTACACACTCTCCCCCAATGTCAGTTTCAGCACGTTCAGCGCCGTCTGCGGCGTGTTCGCGCTGGCGCAGCGGCCGTCGAGCACGTCGAGGAAATGGCGCATCTCGCGCACATAGCGCTCGTTGACCGGCTCCGCATAATTTTGCACCGTGCCGTCGGCCAGCGTGAGCGTGCCCGCGCCGAAGTCGGCCGTGACGGTGCCGTCCTTGCAGAACAATTCGATGCTGCGCCGGTACGTGCGCCCGAAGTAGTCGAGGTGCACCTCGCCGAGCATGTGCGGCCAGCGCGCGATGTAGACGGAAAGGTCGTCGGAGTCGATCTCCAGCTCGCTGTACGTGCCGCGCAGGTTGTGCGTTTCGAGCGGCATGCCGAACAGGTCGACGAGGTAATCCCACTCGTGGATGAGGTCGATGGTGACGCCGCCGCCCAGCGCGCGGCGCGCCGAGTAGACCGTGCGGTAATCGACGCCGGGGCGCCAGTCGGGCAGGTACGACGAGCAGATGACCCGCGCCGAGTAGGGCCGCAGGCCGCCGAGCGCCGCTTTGAGCGCCAGCATCGCGCCGCACCAGCGCATGGGCGCGGCCACGTAGGCCGTCTGCGCCTCGTCGATGCAGTCGGCCAGGCGCTGCGAGGGGTCGGAAAAGAGGGGCTTTTCGATGAAGAGCGCCCGCGCGCGCCCCCGCAGCTTCTGCAAGGCGTCGAAATGCAGGCTGGTGGGGTTTGTGACGAAGGCGGCGTCGTAGTCATACGCGGCCTCGTCCCAGGCGTACAGCTGCCCGGCCAGCTGCGCGCATACGTCGTCGGGCAGCGGCTTTTTCGACGAGCGCAGCGCCCACGCCTGCACCTGCGCCCCGCGCTCGGCCGCGACGGCGTGCAGGTTTTTCAGATGGCGCTTGCCGATGGACCCGAGGCCCACGAACAGAACTTTCAGCGTTTTCATCACAATTCCCCTTTGGATACGTCCGGCCGGCCGTTTGTCACGATGAAGCCCGCGCCGCCCGGCAGCGCGCGCAGGCGCTCCTCGAGCGCGTCGGCCCCGGCCGCGAGCTTGTAGTTCATCTCGCCCTCGTACACGGGCACGGCGACGTACAGCATGATCTGCGTGCCGTCCGCGCACTGCACGGGCAGCACGCGCCGCGGGCCGCTGCCCTCGTCCGGCAGATACAGCACCGCGCCGGCAAAGCCCTCGGCCCCCTTGAACGGGCGCATGGGATCGCCGTTCGGCACCGAGTGCCCCGCGCCCAGCCAGGTGCCGCAGCGCGCGGGCAGGCGCGCCAGCGTCTTCAGCATGCGGACGGGCCAGTACGCGGCCTCGTCCGCGTCGGCGGACGTGCCGGCGGCCGCCACGGGCCAGCCGGCCGGCAGGTAGCAAAGCAGCTCGGCGCGGCGCAAATAGTCGTACTTTTTGCCGCCGTGGGGCAAATTGTCGAGCGTCATCGGCAGCGCCGACATGCCGCTTGTGTACAGCACATAGTAGGGCTCTGCGGGCAGCGGCTCCATCACGCAGACGTCGAGGTGGAAAAATTCGCTGACAAGCTCGTGCCACACGTGCGTCCTGCGCCCGGGGAACGCTTTGTCCATCCAGCGCTCGATGTCCCCGGCCCAGGGCGTGACGGCCGCCGTCATCTCGCCGCGTCTTACTTCGCCGTGGCGCAGCACCTCGCTGCCGCCGGGCGTCGTCTCCTTTTTGTGAAAGAAAGCCATTTTCACGCCTCCTCGATGCGGTCGATGAGGCGCAGCACGGCCTCGTCGCGCGCAAAGTCCCACCGGGGCTGCGCGCGGCCGGCCAGCACGTCGAAGAAGTTCGCCAGCTCGTCCACATAGGCGTTTTCGACGATGTTGTCGGAATAGCGGCCGTCGTGCTCAAAGCTGCCGTAGGTGTCGACGGCGATCTTCTCCTTCTTCTCCGCGTCATAGCGGTACAGCGAGCGGGGGTTGCCCTCCCAGAACAGGTGCAGCCCCTCGCCGAACACCTCGAAATTGCGCACGGCCTTGGGGCTGACGACGTCCACCGCCAGCACGCCCTTCGTGCCGTTTTCGTGGCGCAGCACGGCAAAGCAGCTGTCGGGGTAGTCGATCGCAAGGCCGCTCAATTTGTCGCGCTCGGCGTAGACGTGCCGCACGGGGCCGAACGCGTCCACGAGCCACGGCAGATCGATGGCGAAGATCTCGCGCACGCCGCCCGTGCGCCTGTCGCCCACGAAGAAGTTTTTGTAATTCTCCCAGGGGTGCCAGTCGGGCAGGTACTGGCCGATGTGATAGACGTAGTTGACGGGCTTTGCGAACGCCTGCACCTCGCGCTTGATGTACTGCGTCTCGGCGCGGTAGAGCATCGTGCTGGACAAAAACAGCGCAAGGCCCTTTTCGCGCGCCTTCGCCGTCAGCGCCGCGTAGCCGTCCGCCACGAGGTTGAGCTCGGTAAAGACGGGCACGTCCGCGTCGAGCAGGCGGTCGATGATGGCCGCGTGCGAGAGCGGCGCCGTGCACACGAGCGCCGCGTCCGGCTTTGCGGCGGCCAGCGCCTCGTCGAGGTCGGCGAACGCCTCGACGCCGAGCGCCTTTGCCTCGGCGCGGCGGCTTTCCGCCTTGTCGACGCCGAAGAGCTTTGCGTCCTTGCGAAGGCGCGCCGTCAGCCGCGCGCGGCGCTTGCCCATACTGCCAAGGCCCACGATCAACACATTCATTGTCCTGTTCACCTCAAAACCGTTTTTGGGAAAACCCTTCTCTTTATGCGCTGCTGCGCAGCGGCGCGCGCTTCACGCCGCGTCCACCAGCGAGGGCGCGGCCTTGGCCGCGAGCGCGCGCACGCGCTCGTAAAACGCCTCGTACCCGCACACGGGGTAGATCAGCGCCTCGTCCGTGTCCGTGTAGACGCACCCCTCGCCGGGGGCCATGTAGATGCACACGGTCTGCTCCTCGCCCGCCTCGCTTTGCGCCGTCAGGAAGATGCGGAACGTCTGGCCGTAGCCCGCGTAGGGCAGCTCGTCCGCCCAGCCGCGCCGGCGCCGCCCGGCCGAGACGGCGTCAAGGAACTCCTGCTGCTGCGCCTTTGTCAGCGTCAGCGTCTTTTCCGCCTTGCCGGGCACGCGCGTGCGCACCTCGACGGCCGTCACCGCGCCCATGCCCTTCGTCATCGGCGCGGGCCAGAACGCCCACGCGCACACGCACAGCGCCAGCGCCAATACGCCGCCCCACGCCGCGGCGCGCCGCAGCGCGGGCCGTTTGTTTTCGCCCTTCGCGCGCACGGCGCGCACCAGCGTCCACGCCGCCGACGCCGCCGCCAGCGCCGCGAACACCGCCGCCGCGATGAGCGCAAGGCGCGCGGCCTTCGTCAGCCACGGGGCCAGAAAGTCCGGCGTCTCGAGCGCCTGGCGCGCAAGGGCCGCGCGCAGGGCCTCCCACATTTCACGCAGCCCGTCCATCATGCGTCCTCCCCCGGCACGGGGCCGTCGTAAAAGCCCTTGGGCTCGCCGGCTTCGGGCGACGAGAGGAAGCTCTTCACCCTTGCCGCGATGCGCGCGGCGCTGTCGCCGCCGTTGTACGGGCTTTGCACCGCGGCGGCCGCGGCGCGGAATTCTGCGCTCATCGCCGTCTGCAGCGCTTTGCGCACGGCATCGCGCTCGGCCTCGCAGCACAGCACGTTCGCGCACAGGATGCGCCCGTCCTGCCGGCGGCCGATGTTCACCGCGGGCACGCCCAGCGAGGGCGTCTCCACCACGCCGGACGACGAGTTGCCCACCACGGCCGCGCAGTATTTCATGGCCGAGAGGTAGCGCAGCGCGCCCATGCTGGCGAATGCGATGTAGCGCCCGGGATTGGCCGCGCACACTTCGTCGATGCGGCGGTTGATGTCCTCGCCCCCGGCGTCGGCGTTCGCTTTTGTGAAGATGGCGCGCGCGTTCACGTCGTCCATCGCGCCCAAAAGCGCCTCGAGCTGCGCGAGGGGCGACGCGCCCGTGGCCGTCTCGGGGTGGTAGGTCACGAGCAGATAGGGTTTTGCAAGGTCAAAGCCGATGCTCTTTGCGAGCGCCGCGCGGCCCAATAGCGGCATCTTGCGCAGATTTTCGTCGCCCAGGCCCCCCACGTTCTCCACGCGGCGCGGGTCCTCGCCCATGCGGATGACGCGGCGCGCGTACTCCTCGCACGAGGGGAAGTGCAGGCTGGCCATCTTTGTCAGGCAGTGGCGCATCCAGTCGTCCACGGCGCCGCGCGTGACGTCCCCGCCCGAGATGTGGATGAGCGGGATGCACAGCATCGCGGCCGCCGCGCCCACGGCGAAGATCTCGTACCGGTCGCCCAAGACGAGCACGGCGTCGGGCCGGTGGGCGGTGAAGTAATCGGTGAAGGCCGTGATGGCCTCGGCCGCCGTTTTGGCCATGGCCGCGCGGCTGGCCGTGCCGTGGCGCAGAATGGGGATGCACGCGGCCGGCGCGGCCCCGTCGGCCTCCAGCTCGCGCACGGTGCGCCCGAACGCGCTCTCGAGGTGCGCGCCCGTGGCCACGATGACGGGCGCAAGGCCCGGCGTTTTTTCCATCTCCTGCCACACGCGCCGCAAAAGCCCCCACTCGGCGCGCGTGCTCGTCACAATGCAAACGGTGTGCTCCATCCTCTGGCGCCCCCTTCCCTGCGCGTTACTGACGCCGCCGCGCTTTTCGCCCGGCGCTTTACAAAACGATCTTTTCGTCCTCGGCAAAGTCCCGCTTCGCCGTTTTCCCCAGCACCTCGTGCCAGCGCATGGGGCTGACGCCGTCGCCCGGGCGCTTCGTCGTGAGGTTTTCCTCGCTGAACGTTTCGCCCGCGCGGATGGCGCGCTTTGCCACGATGCTCTTGCGCGCGATGGGCCGGTTTTTGGCCTCGCTCTCGGTGACGCGCTTTTTGCCGTCGCCCAGCGCCAGCTCGACGTTGCGCACGGCGCGCACCATGGCGGCGAGTTCCTCCGGCTCGAGGCTCGCCTTGTGGTCGGGCCCTTCGAGCGTGCGGTCGAGCGTAAAATGCTTTTCGATGACGCACGCGCCCAGCGCCGCGGCCGCGATGTCGGCCTCGATGCCCAGCGTGTGGTCGGAAAAGCCGACGGGCAGGCCGAACTGCTCGCGCAGGTCCCGCATGGCCAGCAGGTTTACGTCCCGCATGGGCGTGGGGTACTCGGTGTTGCAGTGCAAGAGCGTGATGTCCTCGCTGCCGCCCTCCTCGAGCACGCGCAGCGCGTCCTCGATCTCCGAAAGGGCGCTCATGCCCGTAGACAAAATGAGCGGCTTTTTGAGCGCCGCCACTTTTTCGAGGTACGGCAGGTTCGTGATCTCGCCCGAGGGGATCTTCCACACGGGCATGTCGAGCGTCGCGAGGAAGTCGATGCTCGCGAGGTCGAACGGCGTCGAGAGGTACTGGATGCCGATCTCCTTACAATAGGCCGCGAGCTCGCGGTGCGCGTCAAAGCCGAAGTGGATGCGCCGCACCATCTCGAGCTGGCTCTCGCCCGCGCCGGTCTGCGCCTTCTGGTAGTCGGCCTTTTCGGCGAATTTGCTCACGACCTGCTCGGGCACGGCCGTCTGGTATTTCACGATGTCGGCCCCGGCCCGCTTTGCGGCCAGCGCCATCTCCTTTGCGCGCGCGAGGCTGCCGTTGTGGTTGACGCCCGCCTCGGCGATGATCAAAATGGCCATGGATGCCTTTTCCTCCCTTTCAGTGCTGCTGCTCGAGCCGCCGGCGCATGTTCTCAAGCTCCTCGAGCTGGCCCATGTCCATCCAGCTCTGCTCGCTGACGGGGTACACGCCCACGCGCCCGCCGCCCTCGCGCACGCGCTCGATCAGCTCGGTGAACGGGGTGAGGCGGCCCGGCTCGATGAGCTCGATGACCGACGGCTCCACCACGTACAGCCCCGTGTTGATGTAAAAGCTCATGTGCGGCTTTTCGCGCATGCCCGTGAGCACGCCGCCCTGCTGCTCCACCACGCCGTAGGGGATGGTGTAGTCCTTGAGCGAGCAGACCATCGTGATGACGTTTCGGTTGTCGCGGTGGAACTCGTAGAGCTTGCCGAAATCGGCGTCGACGAGGATGTCGCAGTTCGTCAGAAAGAACGTGCCGGGCAGCTTGTCCCGCAAAAGGCGCAGCCCGCCGCCCGTGCCCAGCGGCTTGTCCTCGTCGGCATACTCCACCTCGTAGGGCTTTTCCAGCTCGTTGAAATACGATTTGATCATGCCCTTTTTGTAGTTGACCACCAGCGAAAAACGATGGCAGCCAGAGGCGTAAAAGCGGTTCATGATGTGCTCGGCGATGGGCACGTCGCCCACGGGGATGAGGGGTTTGGGCAGGATCTTCGTGTACGGGTACAGCCTTGTGCCAAGGCCGCCCGCCATCATCACCACGGGGATGTCCACCTTCGTGGTGACGTCGACGTCGAGGCCGCTGGCGAACTCGACGTCCGCGATGCGCCCCTCTTCGTCCAGCAGCGGCAGCGCGTTGATGCCGTGGCGCGCGATGACGCGCCGCGCCTCGCCCGCGCGCGCGAGCGGCAGGCTGATGGGCCGGTAGTTCGCCATGGCGCGCACGGGCGCGTCCAGCCCGCCGCCCGCCAGCAGATGGCGGCGCACGTCGCCGTCCGTCACAACGGCGCGCAGTTTGCCGCCCGGCGCCGCGAACAGCACCTTGCAGCCCGTGGCGTCCAGCTGTTTGAGCGCGTCGAGCACGCTCGCGTTTTCATCGACGATCAAGTCTTCGATGCGCATTCGTTCTCTTCTCCCCCCGTCGCGGGCGCTGCCGCGGTTTTACAGGCTCAAAAGCACGTCGGCCACGCGCTGGGCGTCGGCCTCGGTGAGGTTTGTCGAGCACGGCAGGTTCACCACGCGCTCGAGGTAGTGGCGCGCGAGCTGCGTGCCGTAGTGCGCGTTTTTGGGGTAGTCGGCCTGGTCCTGGATGAGGCCCCAGATGGGCCGCGTCTGGATGCCCTCTTCGCGCAGCTTTTCAATGATCGCATCGCGCGAGAGCGCGTGGCCGTCCTCGACGTAGAGGCTGTAGAACCAGTGGTTCGAGCGCACGCCCTCGCGGAAGGGCAGGATGCGGTAGTGGTGTTTGCCGTCGAGCTTTTCGCGGTAGAATTCGTACATGCGCGTCTTGTGCTCGATGAAGCCCTCGAGCTGCTCGAGCTGCGCGAGGCCCAGCGCCGCCTGCAAATTCGTCATGCGGTAGTTGTAGCCCACTTCGTCGTGCTTGTAATTCAGCTCGTCCGACTTCGCCTGCGTGGACAGGTGCTTTGCCCGTTCGAGCCAGTCGGCGTGGTTCGACACCACCATGCCGCCCGCGCCCGTGGTGATGATCTTGTTGCCGTTGAAGCTGTACACGCCGATATCGCCGATGGTGCCCGCGTACTTGCCCGCGTAGCGCCCCTCGGTGTAGCGCGTGCCCAGCGCCTCGGTGGCGTCCTCGATGACGGTGAGGCGCCACTTTGCGGCGAGGTCCATGATGCCCTCCATCGCGGCCATGTTGCCGAACACGTGCACGACGACGATGGCCTTGATGACGGCGCCCGTGGTGCGGTTGACGCACACGCCGTCGCGCACGACGGCGTTCTGCTCGAGAAACTCGCGCGCAAGCGTCGGGCACAGGCACAGGCTGTCGCCGCAGCCGATGAACACCGGCTCGGCCCCGGCGTAGCGGATGGGGTTGACCGCCGCGATGAACGTCAGCGTGGGGGCCAGCACCTCGTCGCCGCGGCCGACGCCCGCCATCATCATGGCCAGATGCAGCCCGGACGTGCCGGAGTTGCACGCCACGGCGCGCGGCATGTGCACATAATCGGCGACGGCCTGTTCAAACTCCGCCACCTTGCTGCCGCCCGTGGACACCCACTCGCTGACGACCGCGTCGTTGACATACTCCTTTTCCCGGCCGGAAAAATTCGGCACGGACAGCGGGATAAAATGCTTTTCCATCTTGTTTCCACTCCCTCGTGTGTATTTTTTGCGATAGGCAAGTTTTTTTGTATCGGCTGCCGGCGCGCGCAAGAGCGCCCGCGGCCCCAAAGGGCCGGCTCTCACGCCCGCTTTTTGCCGTGCGCCAGCATGAACGCGCGCAAAACGCGCAGCGCGTCGGCCAGCGCGCGCAGCGCCGCCGCGATCAGCAGAGGCGCGGCGGCCATGGCCAGAAGCCACGGGCGCGTGGGCGTCAGGCGATCGGCCAGCGAGCGCGGCGCGTTGAGCGTGATCGACTCGAACCGCACCTCGACGCCCTCGTAGATGCCGGGGTCGATGCGGAGGCCGTAAATGCGCGAGGCCGGCAGCGTGAACGTGTAGCTGCCGTCGTCCTCCTGATGCGCCCACTCGCGGTAGTTCGCGTCAAACTCCTCCATGCCGGGCGCGGGCTTATAGAACACGCAGAACTCGCCCGGGTCTACGCCCGTGAACTCGGCGCGCACCGTGACGGTGCGCACATAGGCCGGCGCGTCGCGCAGCGTCATGCGCGGGTCGTACGAGGTGGAGCGGCAGATATCGCCCTCGCGCTCGATGTCGACGAGGTCGAAATCCTCCACCGTCACCTGCGCCTCGGCGACGTTGCCCAGCAGGCGCTGCACGCCGTCCTCGGCCCAGCCCAGCACGGCCGCCAGCACGCTGCCCGCGAAGAACAGCGCGTAGCACGCGGCGATGAGCCGCCGGCTGTCGCCGATGAGCGCCGAGAGGGCTTTTGCCAGTTTTTTCATTCGCGCAGCCCCCCTTCCGGCACGGGGACAAAGCGCATGTCCTGCGCCCCGCCCTCGATGCGGTACACGCGCGCGCCGCTCGAAAGCCCGTCCTCAAACAGATGGCCGTACGCGCCCGCAAACGCGCCGTCGATGGCGTCGAGATACAGCGCCGTGCAGCCCGTGTCGGCGAGGTACCGGCACAGCACCTCGGGCGAGAGGCCGTGCGTCGTGTAGTATTCGCACTGCTCGCCGGTGAAGTAGTCCGGCATGGCCAGCGGGCCGGGCACGGCGTACGTGTACACGGTCTCGCCGTCCTCGTCCTGCGCGGCCGTCACCAGGCTGCCGCCGCCGAAGCTGTAATCCACGTTCACATCGGGGTAGAACTCGTAATAGTCCATGAACCAGCTGCGGCCGTCGTCGCCCATCGAGACGTAGAACACCTTGTCCTGCGCGCCCAGCACGGTTTTCGCCTGCCCGACCACCTGCGCGTCGGCCGCGCGCATGGCGTAGTAGCTCTCGGGGAAGTCGACGACGGACAGCTGCGGGCGCACAAAGCTGGCCGTGCGCCAGCACGAGAACGCCGCGAGCGCTGTGAGCGCGCCCATGCCCACCACGCGGCCGCGCGCGCCGCGCAGCGACCAGCACAGCATGGCCACGGCCGCCAGCAGCCAGCCCAGATAGTACGGGTAGATGTAGCGGTTGTAATTCGTCATCTCGGACGAGACGGGGAAAATGTAGATGTAGGTGAAGCCCGTGAAGATGTAAAACGCCGCAAAGCCCAGCGTGGACCACAGCGCAAACCACCCCACGCCCGCGCGCCGGCCCTTGCCGGCGTACCACCACGCCAGCGCCAGCACGCCCAGCGTGACGGCCGCGATCACCGCGCCCGAGCCGTTGAAGAGCCGCCCCAGCGCGCCGGGCAGGCCCAGCTGGAACTCGGACAGGCTCGTTGTGTAAAACGCCTGCCACATCTGCCCCATCACGCGGGAAAAGCGCTCGGTGCGGCCGACGCCGCACAGCTCGGCGACGCCGGTGAACAGCATCTGGAACATGGTCATGTTCTGGTCGCCGCCAAGCTCTGTGGCGCTGACGCCCGAGAGCGACGAGCGGTACAGCGCCCAGACCACATACGGCGCGACGGCGCACGCGCACAGCGCGGCGCACCAGAAGAGCTTTGCCGGCAGGCCCGAAAAGCGCAGGAGGCGCACGTCCTGCCGCTTTTGCACAAACAGCAGGTCAAAGCAGAGTAGCGCCGCCGCGATGAGCGCGAGCGCAAAGCCCATCTCTTTCGACAGGCACGTCACGGCCACGGCCAGCCCCGCCGTGACGAGCAGCGCCGGGCTTTTTTCGCGCGAGGCGAAATACAGCGCCAGCGGCGCGCCGAACAGAAGGCCCATGGGGATGTCGGCGTAGCTTGTGAGGTAGGCGGTGCAGAGGTACAAAACGCGCGTGTACACCGTGAGCAGGTACGGCAGCAGCACCAGCACCGTGCCGCCGAGCGCGGCCGCGGGCCAGTGCTTTTTCCTCAGGCCGGACAGCGCCGCCGCGTAGATGGCAAACAGCAGGATGTCGTAGGCGGCGTACACCTTCCACGGCACGAACGACGCGCCGAGGTACTGGAACAGGTAGCTGAGCATCACGAGCCCCGGCGCGTACGAGGTGACGCGCATCTCGGTGTCCACCACGGTGTACAAAAGGTTCGTGTGCTTGACGACCTTGGGCGCGATGCCCCAGAAGCTGAATTCGTCCCACTCGGTGAACACGGGCTGGCGCAGCGCGAACAGCGTGATGATGGCCGCGCCCGCCAGCACGAAGAACACGGTGGACGGCGCGACGAGCGCCTTCTGTGCAAGGCGCGCGCGGTTTTTAAAACACCACGCGGCCGCCAGCGCCGCCAGCGCGAACCACACGGCCCCCGCGGGCAAAAGCAGCTTGAGGCACCCCGCGCCCGAGAGCCACAGAATGGCCCCGCACAGCGCCGCCAGCGGCGCCGCGCCCGCGGGCAGGCGCGTTTTGCCGGCGAGGAAGGCGCTTTGCGCGCACAGCGCCGCAAAGGTGACGATCGATTCGATCCAGGCAGTCAAAACGGAAAAACTCCTTATTTCGTTCAGGTTTTCGTTCGGGTTTTCGTTCAAAAGGCCGCGCCTGCCGCGCCCGGCGCGTCAGGGCCCCAGGTAATAGCTTTGGAACAGCAGGATGGCGCTCAGCGCCGCGTAGCAGTAAGAGATGTGCAGCATGCGCCACGCGGGGGGCGTTTTCTGCGCCTTTGCGCGCTGCGCGTCCTGCAAGGCCATCGTGCGGCCGAGCAGCGCCGCCGCCGCCGCGAACACGCAGAAGAACGCGCCCAGCAGATAGCGCGTCTGCACGCCGTTGATCTCCGGCAGCGTGACGGGCGTGCTGGTGAGGTACATGCCCGTGTACGTCGTGGCGTACAAAAGCGCCGCGCACACGCCCATCAGCCAGATGTTGCGCAGCTTTTCCTGCGCGGCCTCCCACGCGCACAGCCCCGCCGCAAACAGCCAGACCATGGGCGTGAAGTAGTTGACGAACGGCACGCTCATGTCCATCCAGCCGAACGAGCCGGCGGAGAAGAGGTTGGCTTTGTCGCGGTAGAGCGAATAGACGAACACCGCGGCGTAGCGCACGGGGTTTTGCAGGATGAAGGCCAGCTGCGCCGCCGGGTCGACGCCCGTGTCGGCGTAGGGCACGCGGCCGTAGTTGCTGGCGAGCGCCGTGTACGCCGACAGCGCCTCATAGAGCACAAACGCCGCCGCCGCGCACGCGAGGGCCGCGGCGAGGAGCTTTTTCCTCGCGCGCTTTGCCTCCTCTTTCGCAAGGCCCTGCTTTTCGGGCGCGAGCAGCGCCAAAAGCGGCAGCATGCCCACGGCGGTGAACTTGATGTAGAACATGGCCGCAAAGCACGCGGCCAGCGCCGCGGCGCGCTTTTGGGTGAGCGCGCCCGAAAGGCACACGCCGAGGAACACCCACGACGCGCCGAGGAACATGGCGTCCGGGCTGCACGAGGCCGCGATGAACAGCGCGATGGGCGAGGCCATCAGCGCGATGAGCACCGGCAGGTACCGGCGCGCAAGGCGCACGGCAGCGCCGCACAGCAGCGCGTAGAACGCGAGGTTCGCCGCGCGCGCCAGATACAGGCACGCCAGCGCGTCGGCGCCGAACAGCCGCCCGGCCGCGATGCCGGCGGCCTGCGGCAGATAGTAGAAAAACTGCTGCGTGACGGTGCTGGCGTTCGGCGCGGCGGCCTCCTCGCCGTCGAGGATGGCGCGGTAGCGCTCAAAGCCGTCCGTCATGGAGGCCGTGCCCGGCGCGATCAGCTCCTGGTTGTAAAAGCCGGGGAACGCCGCGGCCAGCGCGTCGACGTCGGCGGGGTAGTCCTTATTCTGGTCGAACGTGAAATCGCCCATGCCCAGCGCGTAGCTGCGCACGAAGTGCATCGTCTCGTCCGGCGCCTGCAGGGGCGGGTTGGCCGCGGCGAAGCACGCGCCCGCGCAGAAGATGAGCACGGCCGTTTTCACCGCGAGGCGCTGGCGCACAAAATGCGCGCACAGAAACACCGCGAGGTACATCGCGCTGAAAAACGCGCACACGAGCAGCGTGGCCGTGCCCGGCGAAAAGTAGGCAAAGCCGTACTCGAGCCGCCAGTAGTACACGAGCGCCGCGCCGCACAAGAGGATGAACGCGTAGCCCAGCGCCCAGCGCACGCCGCTTTTCTGCCAAAGGCGCTTTGCGCCGTCCAGCGCGCGCTTTGCGCCGCTTTCGCCCCTCACAGCGCGTAGACGCCCACGCGGAAGCTCTCCATGTGCTCCCGGATCCAGGCGATGGTCTCGGCGAGGCCCTGCTCGAACGTGTATTTCGGCGCCCAGCCCGTCATGGCGCGCAGCTTGGCGGCGCTGCCGAGCAGCTGGTTCACTTCGCTCTTCTCCGGGCGCATGCGCTCTTCTTCACACACGACGCGCGCCTCGGGGCTAATCTGGCGGATCAGCTCCTGCGCCAGCTCGCCGATGCTGATCTCGCGGCCGGTGGCGATGTTGATCTCCTCGCCGATGGCCTTGTCGCACGCCGCGATGGCCATGAAGCCGGCCACCGTGTCCTTGACGTAGTTGAAATCCCGCGTGGGGGTGAGGCTGCCGAGCTTGATCTCCTTGGCGCCGGACAAAAGCTGCGTGATGATGGTGGGGATGACCGCGCGGCCCGACTGGCGCGGCCCGTAGGTGTTGAACGGGCGCACGATCGTGACCGGCAGGCCGAAGCTGCGGTAGAAGCTCTCGGCCAGGCGGTCGGCGCCGATCTTCGTGGCCGAGTACGGGCTCTGGCCCTGGAAGGGGTGCTTTTCGTCGATGGGCACATACTGCGCGGTGCCGTACACCTCGCTGGTGGAGGTGACGAGCAGGCGCTGCGTGCCGGTGTCGCGCGCGGCGTTGAGCACGTTCAGCGTGCCCTTGATGTTCGTGTCGACATAGCTGTCGGGCGAGTGGTAGCTGAACGGGATGGCGATCAGCGCCGCCAGGTGGTACACCACGTCCTGCCCTTTCATGGCGGTGCGCACGCCGTTGGGGTCGCGGACGTCGCCCATGAACACTTCGATCTCGTTTTTGATCTCGGCGGGCAGCGTGTCGATCCAGCCCCATTTGCCGAACGAGTTGTAATAGCAGAACGCCTTCACGCGGTGGCCCGCGCGCACGAGTTCCTCGGTGAGGTGGCTGCCGATGAAGCCGTCGGCCCCGGTGACCATGACAGTGTTGGACATATCGTTTTCTCCTTTTTTGCGAGCGTTTTGCAGCTGTGCGCATGGGCCGCGGCGGTTTCTTTCGCGCAAGCGCCGCACAGGGCCGCGCCGGGCCGCCAAAAGCCCATAATCATAAGATAGTATAATACAATTCGGCCCCGATGGCAACCTGCGCGGCGCGATTTTTGCCTTTGCGCGCGAGGGTTTACAAACCCGCCGCCGGACTTTATAATGAGGAAGGAGCTTTTTTGCGCCCCTTACTTCGCCCCGCGCGCCGTTTGCGCCGGGTTTTTGCGAAGCGGGCGAAAGAAAAAGCGCGCGCCCTTTGCCGGCGCGCTGCGAAAAAAAACGCGCGCCGGCATGGCGGCGCGCACGGGAGTTTTGCGATGACGTTCATGGACCTGTCCTTCTGGATCTTTTTGCCGGCCGCGGCCCTTTTGTACTACGCCGTGCCCGCGCGCTGGCAGAACGCGGCGCTCTTGCTGGCGAGCTGGGCGTTTTACGCGTTCACCACGCCCGCGTGGCTGCCGCTGCTCATCGCGGCAAGCGCGGCGGTGTGGGCCGTGGGCCTGCGCCTTGGAAAATCCTCGGGCGCGGCGCGCAAAGGCTGGATGGCCGCGGGCGCGGCCGCGACGCTGGGCGCGCTGGTGCTGCTGCGCTTTGCTTCGGCCGCCGTGCAGCGCTTTACGCTGGCGCTGCCGCTGGGCCTGAGCTTTTTCACCTTGCAGGCGCTGGGCTACCTCATCGACGTCTACCGCGGCAAATACGCGGCCGAGCGCAGCTTTGTGCGCGCGGCGCTGTTCGTGGGGTATTTCGGGTGCGTGCTGTCGGGCCCCATCGAGCGCGGGGACAATCTGCTGGTGCAGCTCGAAGCGCCGCGCCGCTTTGACGCAAACCGCGCCGCGCACAGCCTTGTCACCATCGCGTTCGGGTATCTTTACAAGGTGGCGGCGGCCGACCTGCTGGCCATTTACGCGAACGCCGTGTTCGGCGACGTGCGCAGCTACACGGGCCTTGCGCTGACGGCGGGCGCGCTCGCCTACGGCTTCCAGCTGTATTTCGACTTCGCGGGCTACTCGCTGATGGCGCTGGGCGTCTCGGAGCTGCTCGGCATCCGCGTGAACAAAAACTTCGACACGCCCTATTTTGCGCGCTCTATCAAGGAGTTCTGGGGCCGCTGGCACATGAGCCTGTCCTCGTGGCTGCGCGACTATGTGTACATCCCTCTGGGCGGCAACCGCAAGGGCCGCGCGCGCAAGTGCGTAAACCTTTTGGCCACCTTCGCCGTGAGCGGCCTTTGGCACGGCACGGGCCTGACGTATTTTGTGTGGGGCCTTTTGCACGGCGCGTACCAGTGCGCCGAGACGCTTTTGCCCCGGCGCAAAGGCCCCGGAAAGCGCCGCGCGGCGGACGCGCTGGGCTGGGCCGCGACGTTTTTGCTGGTGCAGCTGGCGTGGGTGTTCTTCCGCGCGCAGAGCGTGTCCGACGCGCTCTACCTGCTGGCGGCGCAGTTTCAAAACGCGTCGCTCGCAGGGCTTTTTGACGCCGTGTTCGCGGCGTACAACGAGAGCTTCCAGACGGCGCTGCTCGTGTACGCGGCGCTGGCCTTCACGCTGGCGGCGTGCGCGGCGTGCATTCTGTGCGATTTCTGGCGGCGCTTCAAAGCGCCCGGGGGTGACCTTGCCGGCGCGGCCATGGCCCTGCCGCGGGCGCGGCGCTGGATTTTGTACTATCTGCTCGCGGGCATGGTGTTCGCCGGGTATCTTTTGAACAACGGGTACTTCGCCACGGCGGCGAACACCCTGTACCAGAACTTTTAAAAGGAGGGCGCGCTTTTGAAAAAACTGCTGCTGCGCCTTTTCCTGCTGGCGCTCCCCTTCGCTTTGTACTTCGGCGTGTTCGTCGCGTTCGACCCGGCCGACTATTTCGGCGTGAACGGCGCCGTCACGGCGGACAACAGCATGGTCACGCGCGTCAAGCGCTTTCTTGAGGACCCGCAGGACGCCGTGATTTTGGGCGATTCGCGCATGGCGCACTTCGACATGGCGCTCGTCGAGCAGGTGACGGGGCGGCCGTGGTCGAACCTCGCGTTCGGCGGCGCGTCGATGAACGAGAGCGTCGATCTGCTCGAACTGGCGCTCAGGACAAACCCGGACATCGACACCGTCGTGTTCGAGGCGAGCTTTTACACGCTGCGCGAGGGCGACGCGCGCAACCGCACCGACGCCATCCTCACGGCCGTGCAAAACCCCGTGGCCTACCTGTTCAATTTCAATTACAACGCCGACATGCTGCAAAACATCCTCGAGAACGCAAAGCACTGGATGGACCCCTCCTACATCGTGGGCGAGGCCACCGACACCGGCCACTGGACGGACGCCGACTATGTGGACGAAAACGGCGCGCCGCTGCCCTACCGGCGCAACCTCATCGAGTACGCCGGCACCATTGCGGGCGTGTGCGAGGGCTACGCCGTCAACGAGGAGAACCTCGCCGCCGTGGCGGCCCTGGCGCAGGTGTGCGAGGAAAAGGGCATCCGCCTTATCTACGTGATGCCGCCCGTGGACGGGGCCATCCGCGAATATGTGTTCGACGGCCTGGCGCTTTGGGACGACCTTGCCTACATCAAGCAGACGCTCGCCGCCACGGGCGCGCGCGTGCTGGATTTTGAGTACGAGCCGTCCGTGACTTTCACCGAGGACCAGTTCTACGACGGGTTCCATCTCGACATCGTGACGGGCCTGCCCGAATACACCCGGATTTTATTTGAGGAAGTGATGGCATGAGCCGGCCGGATTTTCTGATCTTGTACGAGCACGTGGTGCGCGAGTACGAGAGTTTGCTTTTGTTGAAGCTGGAGCTTGAGCGCCGGGGCTACCGTGTGGAGATCCAGCAGCTTTTGGACCGCAAGCAGCTGCGCCGGCGCTTTTGGGCCAAGCCCGAGGTGCTGGTGTCGAGCTGCATGTACGACGACGAGGCCATCAACAGCCACGTGTACAACAACGTGGGCGTGTGCCGCAAGGTGGTGAACCTGCACTGGGAGCAGATGCTCAGCGACACGCAGGAGGAGGGTGCGTGGTTCAACTTTAACGGCAACGCCAAGCGCTGCGTCCAGACCTGCTGGGGCGAGCGCACGAAGCAGCGCCTCGTCGCCCACGGCATGCAGGAGAAAAACTGCCCCGTGACGGGCGCCGTGATGATGGATTTCCTGCGCCCGCAGTTTTCGGGCTATTTCCTCGACAAGGCCGCGCTGTGCGGCCGGTTCGGCCTCGACCCAAACAAAAAGCTGATGCTGTATATCTCGAGCTTCGGCTACGCGAGCATGTCGGACGACGAGGTGAAGGAGCTGTCCGACATGGCGGGCGAGGATTTTTCGGGCTTTGCGAAAACGAACCGGGTCAGCATGGCGCAGACGCTCGACTGGTTCGACCGCTATCTCGGCGAGCACCCGGAGGTGCAGCTGGTGTACCGCCGCCACCCGTCCGAGTGGAACAGCCCCGCGCTGGAGGCGCTGGCGAAAAAGCGGCCGAATTTCCGCGTCATCTTCGCGGACAGCGTCAAGCAGTGGATCGTGGCGGCCGACCAGATCTTCATCTGGATGAGCACGGCCATCGCGGAGGTGTATTTCGCGGGCAAGAGCTGCCACATCCTGCGGCCCGTGCCCATCGAGCACGAGTACGACCCCGTCATCTACAAGGGCGCGCGCTATGTGACGGATTACGCCGGCTTTGCCGCCGCGGCCGCGGACGAGGCCGCCCCCTTCCCCATTGAAAAGGACGTGATCGAGGGGTATTTCGACGCGTCCGACACGCCGGCCTGCGTGCGCATGGCGGACCTGCTCGAGGACGTATACAAAAACCCGCCGCGCGACGACCCGTTCGCCCCGCCGTTTCGCCCGCACTTCAACTGGCTGAAATTCTTCGCGCTCGCGGGCGTGCACGCGATGTACGCCGTGCATCTCGACCCGAAGGCCTTCTCCAAACTCTGCCCGCCGTTCGCCCGCTTTGCCGGGCGCATCTACGGCTATGTGGCCAAGGCGCACGTCCCGCGCGCCGACGCCGCCGCCATGGAGGAAAAAATCCGCCGGTTTTTGCCCGGCGCGGAAAATTCGCCCGGCGGGGGAAAACCGTAAAAGCCATATCGAAAGACGACGCCGCCCGCCTGCTGTTTTTCGCAGGCGGGCGGCGTTTGCTTTTTGCGCTTTGCCGGATGTGGGGTTGACGCATGATGGGGGACAGTATCGGTGTGCAAGGGGCTGCCGCATGTTTATTTTTCAGCGCGCCTGTTTTCCCCTTCCGGGCGTCATTCGTAGCGCAGCGCCTCGATGGGGTCGAGCTTTGCGGCCTTGTTCGCGGGGTAGTAGCCGAAGAACACGCCGATGGCCGCGCTGAACGACACGGCCACGACGATGGCCCGCACGCTGGGGCGCGCGGCGTAGCCCAAAAGGTTCGCGCCGAACGCGCCCAGCGCCGTGCCCACGCCGATGCCGATGGCCCCGCCGATGAGGCAGATGATGACGCTCTCCACAATGAACTGCACGCGGATGCTGCCGTTCGTCGCGCCCAGCGCCTTGCGGGTGCCGATCTCGCGCGTGCGCTCGGTGACGGACACGAGCATGATGTTCATCACGCCGATGCCGCCCACCACAAGGCTGATGCCCGCGATGATCGCGATGGCCGTGGACAGCGTGCCGAGCATCTCGCTCATCACGTCCACAATGCTCTCGAGGCTCGAGGCCGAGACCGTGTAGGCGTTGTTGCGCGTGTAGTAGCTCTCAAAAAAGCCCTGCGTGCGGCGCAGAAGGCTCTGCGTGTCCGCGCCCGCGGCGCCCACCACCGTGATGCTGGAATAGCCCTTTGCCGCGTGGGTGATGTCCTTCGCGGCCGTGAGCGGGATGTACATGGACGTGGTGGGCGTGTCGCTCGAAAACATGCCGAGGCCCATGTCCTCATACTCGTATGTGCCCACAATGTAGAACGTGTACACGTTCGTGCCCACCGCCACGGTGAACGACTGGCCGATCGGCTCTTTGCCCGCAAACAGCGCGTCGCACAGCACGTCGCTGACGACGGCCACCTTGCGGCCCTTTTGCGCGTCCTCGTCGGTGAAAAAACGCCCGCGCATAAGCTCGAGGTCCTCGGCGGCCTGGTATTCGTTGTTGACGCCCGTGATACTCACGGGCGCGCTCTCACCGCCGCTCTCGGCCGTGTACGAGCCCACCGACTCCGTCAGGCTGACGGCGTACACCTCGTCGCCGAAGGCCGTGCGGTAATCGTCGATCATCTCATCCGTCAAAAGATCCTCGTCGGACGGGTCGGACGGCATGAACAGCCGCGTGAGGCCGCCGTCAGTCTCGTCGTCCTCGTCCTTCGTGGTGACGCTGACCGTGATGTTGTTCGCGCCCATGCTCTGCATGCTCTCGGTGACGGAGCTTTGCAGGCTGTCGCCCACCGTCATGATGCCGATGACCGAGCCGATGCCGATGATGATGCCCAGCATGGTGAGCAGCGCGCGCATCTTGTTCGCCAGAAGGCCCGAGACGGCCATGGAGATATTTTCAAACAGCAGCACGCCGCCCGCCCCCTTCCCGCTCGCCGACGATCTGCCCGTCGGAGATGGTGATGATGCGCTCGCACTCGCTCGCGAGCTGCGGCGAGTGCGTGATGAGCACGATGGTCTTGCCGTGCTTTTCGTGCAGCTCGTGGAACAGATCCATCACCAGGCGGCCGGTTTTGGAATCCAGCGCGCCCGTGGGTTCGTCGGCCAGGATGATGGACGGGTCGTTCGCCATGGCGCGCGCGATGGCCACGCGCTGCTTCTGCCCGCCCGACAATTCGTTGGGCTTGTGGCTCATGCGCTCGCCCATGCCGACGGACTCGAGCAGCGCCTTTGCGCGCTTTGTGCGCTCGGCGCCGCCGCGGCCCGCGTACATCATGGGCAGCGCCACGTTTTTGAGCGCCGACGTGCGCGGGATCAGATTGAACGTCTGGAACACAAAGCCGATCTTCGTGCAGCGGATGTGCGAGAGCGCCTTGTCGCCCAGTGTCGAAATGTCGGTGCCGTCCAGAATGTACGAGCCCTCCGTGGGCCTGTCCAGCGCGCCGATGATGTTCATCAGCGTCGATTTGCCCGAGCCGGACTCGCCCACCACGGCCACGAATTCGCCCTCGCGCACCGTCAGATCGATGCCGTGCAGAATCTCCAGCTCGTTGGGCTGGCCGATGTAAAAACGCTTGACGATGTTCGTCATGCGGATGATCTCTTTTGCAGCCATACTGCGCCTCCGTCAGCCCTGCGGGCCGCCGCCCTCGGGAGGCTGGCCGCCACCGGCGGCGGGCATGGCCACAGCGTTCGCCATGCCGCCCTGCATCGACTCCATCATCTGCGTCAGCGCATCGGTGCTTTCGCCCTCGCCGATGGGCACGCGCACCTGCATGCCCTCCGCAAGGCCCTCGCCCGAGATGGCGACGTAGTAATCCGTCTCCATGCCGGTGGTGACGGGCACGGCCTGCCAGTCCTCGTCCTCGCTGCTGCGCGCGTACACGACGCTCTGGCCGTCCTCGTCCGTCTCCACGGCGTCATACGGCACGCTGAACACGCCCTCCTCCTCGGACAAAATGATCTCCACCTGCGCGGACAGGCCGATCAGCAGCCCGCTGTCCGGGCTGTTCACCGTCACCTCGGCGGAAAAGCCCGCCGTGCTCTGGCCCATGGCCTGCGCGCCCGACGACGTGACGGACAGCTGCGTCAGCGTGCCTGCGATCTCCGCGTCGCCCGTGGCGTCGCTCTTGATGACGGCGCTCTGGCCTACGGCCACCTTCTTGATGTCGTTCTCGTCGATGGTGACGGCCACCTTCAGCGCGTTCGTGTCCTGGATGGTGGCCAGCGCCGTGCCCGTGCTGCTCGAGGCCATCGAGCCCACCGTGGCGTTCAGGCTCGTGATGGTGCCCGACGCCGTGGCGCGGATGGTGCAGTCGGCGATCTGCTCTTCGAGTTCCTCGATCTGGTCGGCGATGGCGTCGCTGTCAAGCTGCTCCTTCGCCGAGTCGAGCTGATTCTGCGCGCTGTCGGCCTGCGACTGCGCCTGCTTGTACGCCGTCTCGGCATTGATGCAGGCCTGGTCGGCCGAGGAATACGTCTGGTATAACGCCTCGTAATTGCAGTTCGCCTTCGCGGCGTCGAGCTGCGCCTTGGCCGTCTCGCACGCGGCGGTGGCCTTGGCGTACGCGTCCGCAAGGCTCTGCGCGCCGGCGAGCGCCGTCTCATACTGGGCGTTCGCCGCGTCCAGCTGGCTCTGCGCCGCGGCCAGCTGCGCGTTCGCCGCGTCCAGTGCGCTGGCCGCCGCGGCGGTGTCGCCGCCGTTCTTCTGCGCTTCCTCCAGCGCCTTTTTCGCCGTATCCACCTGCTGCTGCGCGCTCGTCACGCCCGTCTGCGCATTCTGCTGCGCAACCTGCGCGGCCAGCAGCTGCGCGTCGCCGTTGAGCGCCGCGCCCGCCGCGGCCTGCGCGGCGAGGGCGTTGTCGTAGGCCGTCTGGTACGCCTTGATGGATTCGTACGCGGGCCGCCACGCCGCGCGCGCCGTCTCGAGCGCGCTGACCGCGGAGGCGTAGGCGTTGTACGCGTCCGTCAAGTTCTCCTGCGCGGTGGCGAGGCTCTTTTCGGCCTGCTCCACGCTGCGCTGCGCGCTCTCGCCCGTGTCGGACTGCTGCTCGCGCAGCTTCGCCAGCTGGTCCTCCAGATCGGACGAATCCAGCGTGCAGATGACGTCGCCCTCCTGCACCGTGTCGCCCACCTGCACCAGGATCTCGTCCACGGTCGCCGTCAGCTGCGTGGTGACGTTCGCCACGTCGCCGCTCTCCACCGTGCCCGTGACGGTGACGCTGTCGGAAAGGCTCGCGCGCTCGAGCGTCACGGTGCGGTACGTCGCCTGCTGCACGGCGCCGGCGAGCGCCTGCTGCGCGCGGCGCACACGGCTGTTCACATACAGCCCGACGCCCGCCACGGCCACCACGGCCACGGCGACGATCACCTTTTTCCTGGTGGGGCGCAGCATCAGTTTCAGCTTGCGCACAATGTTCTTGTTCATGTCCTCTCTCTCCCATGGGGCCGCGCCCCCGTTTTTTCCTGCGCCCTATCATACTGCGCGCCTGTGTGCTTTCTGTGTGAAACGGGTGAAATCTCCCGGCAAAATGCGGCTTTGTGCGCCGGGCGCTGGGCGCCGGGCGCGGCGGCCGCCAAAAAAATTTGTCTTTTTCCGTCGTTTTTCACAAACGCCATGGCGCAAAGGCGGGCGGCGCGGCCTTCCGTCGCCGCGCCGCCCTGTTTTCTGCGGTGTGAAGCGCCGCGCGCAAAAGCCGCCCGCGCGCTTTTCAGCGCGCAAAGCGCATGCGCAGCGCCGTCTTGAACGTCTCTCCCGGGGCCAGCACCGCGGCGGCGGGCTTATCCGCCCACTCGCCCGAGGCGTCGCGCGCGTCCGGCAGCGACAGCCACGGCTCGATGCACACAAAGCGCATCGGGCCTTTTTTGCTCCAGATCAGCACATACGGGAAGCCGGCGATGTCCACGTGCACCGCGCGGCCCGTGTCCTTCTCCACAATGCTCAAACAGCCCGAGCGCAGGCCCGAAAAGCAGATGCTGTCGCGGTCGAACAGATGGTCGGTCAGCGCGATCTCGCTCTCGCCGCGGAAATACACGCTCCGGCGGCCCGTCACAAGGCCGTCGCCCTCGCCCGTCTCGATCACCTCGGGCGTCTCGGGCTCGGAGAAGCGCAGCACGTAGTCCTCCGTTTTATGCTGCGCGTCGAACGGGCAGATAAAGCCCGGGTGGAAGCCCAGGCCGAAGGGCATTTCCTCGTCGCCGTCGTTGTACACGCGCACCTCGCACACCACCACGTCGCCGCGCAGCGTGTAGCGCGTCGCCAGCTTGAACGCGAACGGGAAGCGCGCCATCGTCAGGGCGTTCGCCTCCAGCGCCAGCGTCACGCTCGCGGGGGCTTTCGCCTCCACCGTGTGCTCCATATCGCGGGCAAAGCCGTGCTGGCCGCCCTCGTACACCGTGCCGCGGTGGGAAAAGCGGCCGTCCTTCAGCTTCCCGCAGTACGGGAACAGCAGCGGGGCGTGCCGGTCCCACACGGCGGGGTCGGCCGTCCACAGCATCTCCTCGCCCGTGGCCTTGTTCACCACGCTGACAAGCTCGGCCCCGTGCGTCGACACCGCGGCCCGCAAATTTTCGTTTTCAATGATGATGTCCATAAAAGCGCCTCCCGCTGCACGCGTTTTTTGTCCTGTACTCCAGTATAGCCGAAAACGCGCAAAAAAGGAAGGGGCGCGCGAGTGTCACGCGCAAAAATTTTCTCATACGCTGACGGCGAAAGGAGGCGTTTTATATGACTTATGAAACCGGCACGGGCCGCTTGAAAGTGACGGCGTACACCGCGCGCAAGGCGCGCGCAGTGCCCGGCGCGCGCGTGACCGTGACGCTCGAAAGCGGCGAAGTGCTCACAGCCGCGGCGGACGAGGGCGGCAACGCGGGGCCGTTCGAGGTGCCGTGCCCGCCGCGCGCTCTCTCGCTGGCGCAAAGCAGCGCGCAGCGGCCCTACGCCGTGTGCACTGTCGCCGTCGAGGCGCCGGGCTTTTCGAGCGCGCGCACCGTGGGCGCGCAGGTGTTCGACGGCGTTTTGAGCCTGATGGAATTCGAGCTCATTCCCGCAGGCACGGGCCTTGCCCGCAGCGAGAGCGTGTACGAGGTGCCCGCGCACGCATTGTTCGAGGGGGACGCGGGCAGCGGCCCCGCACCCGCCGCGGCCTGCGCGGCGGTGCCCGCCGTGCTCATCCAGCCCGTGGTGCCCAAAACCATCACCGTGCACCTGGGCCGCCCCGCGGCCAGCGCGCGCGACGTCACCGTCAGCTTCCGCGACTATATCAAGAACGTCGCCTCCAGCGAGGTGTACCCCACCTGGCCCGAGGAGAGCCTGCGCGCGAACATCCACGCGCAGATCAGCCTTGCGATGAACCGCATCTACACCGAGTGGTACAAGAGCAAGGGCTATGCGTTCGACATCACGAACTCGACGAGCTACGACCAGTACTATGTGCACGGGCGCGACATCTTCGAGCCGATGAGCCGCATCACGGACGAGATCTTCGACACCTACGCGCGCAAGGAGGGCACCGTCAACCCCTATTACACCGAGTACTGCGACGGCAAGAGCGTCACGTGCCCCGGCATGAAGCAGTGGGGCACGAAAACGCTGGCCGAGCAGGGCAAAAACGCGCTGCAGATTTTGCAGTATTACTACGGGGCCGACCTCGAGCTCGTGCGCACGGACAACATCGCCGACGTGCCCGAGAGCTACCCCGGCGCGCCTTTGCGCATCGGCAGCACGGGCAGCGCCGTGCGCACCATCCAGCGCCAGCTCAACCGCATCGCGCAGGACTACCCCTTCTTCGGCCGCCTCGCGGTGGACGGCACCTTCGGCGAGGACACCGCCGAGGTGGTCAAAAAGTTCCAGACCCAGTTCGACCTCTCGCCCGACGGCGTCGTGGGCCGGGCGACGTGGTATAAGATCAGCTACATCTACGTCTCGGTGAAGGACCTCGCCGAGCTGACCAGCGAGGGCGAGCGGCCCTCGGGCAGCCTCGAGGCCGGGGTGTACCCGGGCCGGGCGCTGCGGCTGGGCAGCCGCGGCGACGACGTGCAGCAGGTGCAGTTCTGGCTCTCGGAGCTGGCGCAGTTCGCGCCGGCCATCCCCGCGCCCGCGGTGGACGGCGTGTTCGGCGCGGGCACGCAGCGCGCCGTGACGGCCTTTCAGACGCAGTACGGCCTTGCCGCCGACGGCGTGGTGGGCCGCGCCACCTGGGAAAAGCTGTACGCCGAGTACGTGCTGCTGGAAAACGACACGCGCCCGCCGGACGCGGACGGCACAGGCCCGGGCGCGTACCCCGGCACGGCCCTGCGGCCGGGCAGCCGCGGCGACGCCGTGCGCCGCGTGCAGTTCTGGCTGCGCATCGCAGACGGGGCCGCCCTCGCGGTGGACGGCGTGTTCGGCCCGGCCACCGCCGCGGCCGTGACGGCCTTCCAGACGCAGTACGGCCTTGCCGCCGACGGCGTGGTGGGCCGCGCCACCTGGGAAAAGCTGTACGAGGCGTACACCGACGTGACAAGCGGCCTGCTGGCCCCCGGCGAGCGCCCGGGCCAGTACCCCGGCACGCCGCTGCGCGAGGGCAGCCGCGGCGCCGCCGTCAAGGAGGTGCAGTACTACCTGTACCTGCTGGGCGCGTATTACCCCGAGATCCCCGCCCTCGCGGTGGACGGCGTGTTCGGGCGCGCCACGGCCGCGGCCGTGCGCGCGTGGCAGCAGCTGGCGGGCCTTACCGTGGACGGCGTGGTGGGCCGCGCCACGTGGGACAGCATCTACGCGCAGTTCCAGCGCCTGCGCCGCGTGGACGGCCCGCTGGCGGCGCTGCGCCGTCTGGCCTGGCCGGGCTACGTGCTGCGCCGCGGGCAGGACGGCACGGCCGTGCAGCTGTTGCAGTTCATGCTGGCCTTCACGGGCTTTTTCTGCGACGAGGTGCTGCCCGTGGGCCCCGCCGACGGCGTGTTCGGCGAAGAGACGCAGCGCTCGCTCGAGAGCTTCCAGCGCCTCGCCGGCCTTGCCGTGACGGGCGAAGCCGGCGAAAAGACGTGGAACGCGCTGGCGGCGGCGTGCCTCGCGCTCGCGGCCGCGGCCCCGGCGAAGGGCGCGGCGGGCGAATACCCGGGCTTTGTGCTGGCGCAGGGCAGCGCGGGGGCGGCGGTGCTGGCGCTGCAGCAGCGCATGAACGCCATCGCCGCGCGCTTTTGCGCCGCGCCCTTCGTGCCCGAGACGGGCGTGTTCGGCGAAGAGACGCTCGCCGCCGTGCGCGATTTCCAGCAGGGCTTCGGCCTGCCCGTCACCGGCTTTGTCGACCGCGCCACCTGGGACGCCATCTTCAACTACGTCGCGATGGAGGGATGAATCATGGCCAAAGTATTTGTATACGACGCGTACAGCAACAAGCTGCTGCGCTACACCCTGAACGAAAACGACCCCATGCCCTACGCCTACGACAACACCATGCGCCTGCGGGAATTCCGCGGTTCCTCGAACAGCCCCACGCTGTGGACGACCGTGGCGGCGATGGAGTCGTGGAACCTGACGCGGCGGCGCTACGGCAAGGGCATCTACATCGGCTACGCCTTCAAGCGCATCTGGGAGGGCGGCCACGGCACCGCCAGCCAGCACTACGCGGGTGTCTCCTTTGATGTTGGACAGAATGTGTCCAGCTCCGAGCGTCTCAAGATCCGCAACGCCGCCGTGGCCACGAAGGCCTGGGGCTATGTGGAGCCCATCGACATGACGCCGCGCTGGGTGCACTTCGACCGCCGCTACGGCAAACCCGCCTGCCCGAACACGACGGCGGGCTACCCCACCGTGCGCCGTTCAAGCCGCAGCACGTACGTGCTGGTTTTGCAGGACGCGCTCAACGCGCTGGGCTATTCCACGCGCACGCTGGACGGCATTTTCGGCGCGAACACGGAAAACGCGCTCAAGGCCTTCCAGCGCGCCGTGGGCCTTACGGCGGACGGCATCTGCGGGTGCAACAGCTGGCGCAAAATCACCTCCGCCGTCGTGGGCATCGGCCGCACGCCGACCGTGATCGACTGAGGGGGATGTAACGGGGGATGCGGCGGGACGAGCGGGGAAAGCGGGGGCAACGCAATTGCTGTACTTTTGAACGCTGCGAAGGATGTTTTGAACAACGCAATTGCATCGTTCTGAATCTTCCTCGCCGGCCCAAAGGGGCGGCCCGGCGCGCAGCGCATTCTTTCACTGTCCCCAAGCGGGGCGCAGCGGCCTCGCGCCGCGCGCCGGAGCACAGGCGGACGGCGAAAACCCCGCGCCCTGCCGCGTTTTGACGTGCTGCGCCCGGCAAAAGCCCCCGCCATTCGCCGCGCGGAATACGCCCGCCGGGCGCGGCCCGCCCCGAAGAGGCGGGAAGGAAATTTTAAAACGCCGCAATCGGGGCGTCTTTGCGCGCTGCGTTTTGAGTATTGCGCCCTTGAGCATTGCACTTTTGCGCTCTGCGCTTTTGAACGCTGCATTTTTGCACGTCACGGTCTTGGAAATCTTTCCCGTCTTTCTCCCCCAGGCAGCGGCACGCCCCCGCGCGCTCCAAACCGGAGCGCGCGGGGGCGTGTTCATTGACGAGAAAAAACGCCGAGGCGGCGGACGGGAACGCGCGCGGCAAATCGAGGGCCTCTCGTTCTAAAATGGAAACCTGCCGGACGTTTCAGCCGCCCGATTTTTCAGGCATGGCGGCCGGCGGCCCCTGGCGAAGTGCCGCGTCCGGCGCCTGCTGCACCTGGGCTGCATTCCCAATGATAATGCTCATGTGCCGTAAAGTAACACACAAGAATTTGATAGACAGCAACCCATTATTTCCGTGTAACAAAGAGAAAGCAATGTACAATTTACATCTGAATGATATAATACTTTTAGGGCAGAGCAAGGGGAAAATTAAGGTCTACGCTCCGTAGATAGCCCGCAGATATAAGGAACTCTACGCTCCGTGTGTGTTTATTAAATTCCCCATCATCTACAATAAGGGCAGAAAGGAGGACAGAAACTAATGGATCAAATCCGAATCGGCAAATTTATAGCCGAATCAAGAAAATCACTGAACCTTACCCAAAGGCAACTTGCCGACGCACTTTCCATTAGCGACAAAACAATTTCCAAATGGGAGTGTGGAAAAGGACTTCCCGAAGTTTCTCTCATGCTACCATTGTGTGCGGCATTGGATATTACTGTCAATGATTTGCTTTCGGGTGAAAAGGTTTCCTCAACTGATTATCAAAAGAAAGCGGAGGGAAATATGATGAACTTAATGAAAGAAAACGAAGAAAATAGGAAAAGAATGGCGTTGTGTATCATTACCGTCGCAATCACGGTCATTGCTGTATGCGCCCTGATAGTAATAGCATCCTATATTGATCTGCCTACGGTGGTACGAATCATATTGATTGTGGGTGCTGCTTTAGTGGCGGTAGCGGGCATAGCGGCGGGCGCAATGCTTGAAATTAAGGCTGGTTATTTTGAATGTCCTCATTGTAAAGAACTTTTTGTTCCGAGCATGAATGAGTATGTAAAAAGCTATCATACTTTGACAAAACGCAGATTGACCTGTCCTAAATGCGGTAAAACGGGAATGTGCAAACATCGTACTACAAGATAAATACGACTTCTGGAATAGCAAAGTCAGCCGAGCCAGCGGGCGGTCAAGATGAACAGCGCATACGCGCCGCCGCCCGCAGCCCCGCCCGCCTTTGCAGATAGGCAATCAAGGGGCGACAGCAAGGAGTGCTGCCGCCCCGCACTATTATCAGAGAGCGGGAACGGGAAACTTGCCTCCCTCGCGCTTTTGGCGCGAAAAACGCCGGCGCGCTTTGCGCGCTGAGCGTGCATTCCGCGGGCCGCCTGCAAAAGAAAAAAGCAAATATCGGCGCACAAAGCCGGCGCTTTGCCAGCGGGTAAAACCGCTTCGCAAAGGCGCCGGCCTTTTGTGTTGATTCCCTCGCGCTCTGCGCCGTCAGCGCACGCAGCTCGCTGTACGCGGCCGGGGCCGCAGCCAGCACGTCAGCGTTCGCCGGCGGCCGCAGCGCGCCGCCGTCCCAGCCGGACGCAAGCGCGCCCGCCCCGGCCGCCAGCAGCATGCCGGCGGCGAAATCTCCGCAGATGAAGCGGTGCGCGCCAAAAAGGCCCGGAAAAAGCGTGACGAGGAGCTCTGCAAGCGGCGATAGGTTTACCGTCCCACATCTATAAGAAAGTATTGCAGCGCCTTCGGCCTCATACCCTTGCGCAGGGCCGCCGCGCCGCTCACACGTACGGCAGCGTCTCCACGTAGGGCAGGTTCAGGGGGCTGTAGACGGTGTGGCGCTGCAAGTAGTCGATCCACTGGGCGTAGCCGTCGGGGTTCATGTGCATGCCGCTGGCGGGGTTTGTCAGCGAGGCGGCCAGCGAGTCGGGCAGGTAGCCGTCGTCCCCGGCGAGGGCCTCGTGCATATCCACGAAGTAATACCCGTGCGCCAGCGCCAGCTGCGCCACCTTGTTGTTCAGCGTGTGCAAACGCGACAGCGAGTAGTTCGTGTTGTACTCGGCGCACGCCTTCGTCACGGGCGAGACGCTCTGCACGTACACGGGCACGCCGGGGAAAGTCTGGCTGATCTTCGTCAGCAGCTCGTCGTAATAGTGCAGGAAGCTGTCGTCCTCGGGGTTGCCGACGATGGAGTTCGTGCCCAGCATGATGTAGATTTTGCCCGGGCTTGTGGCGGCGATGGCGTCCCACACGGCGGGCACCTCGACCTTGCGGCCGTGGTCGTACACCGAGCCGTTGTTCAAAAACGTCTGCGGCGAGGCGCTGCGGATGCCGAACACGGTGGCCACCGTGTTGACCGGCGGGTAAATGGCCAGGCCCTCGGTGACGGAATCGCCGATGAACAGCGCGTCGCGGAAATATTCGAGGCTGACTTTGCCGTTCTCCGGCACGGCCAAGAGCGAGCTGATGGCCGCCGGGCTCTGCCCCGCGTTCACCGTGGCGGGCAAAGCCTCCATCGTGTCCCACGCCTCGTCGGCTTTCGGGGCGCTCTCGGGCTCGGCGGCCGCGCTGCCCGCGCTTTCGCTTGCGGGCGCGGAGGCGCTCTCCCCGCCCTGCGGCCATGTGACGGACAGCACGGGCTGGCCGGCGAACATGCGCGCCACGGCGTAGCAGTTGCCGAACAAAAGCGCGAGGATCACCAGCGCCATGCAGCCCTGCGCCAGCACGGCGCGCCGGCGCGCAGCGGCTTTCTTCTGTTTGGGGGTGGGTTTTTTCTGATGCTGTGCCAAGGTTACTGCTCCTTCTGAGAAATGGCTTGTGGGGATGCGGATGCGCCGCGCGGCGCGGCTTTTACCATAAAAAGGGCTGCGAAAGCGCGCCGGAGGCGCCGTCCTCCCTTTTACGCGGCCGGGGCCTTGTAGTACGGCGAGCCGGGCAGGTAGGGGTTGTCCGCGCTGTGCACGGTGTGGGTGATGAGCACCTCGCGCCACGCGCCGTAGCCCTGCGCGTTCATGTGCAGGCCGTCGCCGGCGGCATAGTCCGCCCGCAGCGCGCCCGTCTCGTCCGACAGCGCCGCCGTGAGGTCGACATAGTGCATCCCGCGGCTGTACGCCAGCTGGGCGATGCCGTCGTTCACGCTCTGGATGCGGCTGAGGGCGAATTTTTCGTCCGCGGCCGCCTTTTCCGCCGACGCCGGCGGGATGGATTGCAGATAGAACACCGTGTCCGCCGGGAGCTGCTCGAGCAGCAGGTCGAGAAAATCGCCGTAATATTTGAGGAACGCCTCGTCGGTGCTCGTCTCCAGCGCGTTCGTCCCAAGCAGAATATACACCTTTTTCGCGTTCGCCGCAAGGATTTCGTCCATGGGGCGCACGGTTTCGCCCGCGGCGTTCTGCGCCGTGCCGTTGATGAACGTGCGCGGCGACGCGCCGATGTACGCCGCGAAGCTGGCATTTTCAAAGCCGTTGGCCGTGTAGGTGAGGAAGCCCTGGGTGAGCGAGTCGCCCACGAACAGCGCGTCGTCGAAATAGCTCATGTCCACGCGGCCGTTCTCCGGCTGGGCCATCAGCGCCGCCGTGATGGGCTGCATGACGAGCGTATCCTGCCGCACGGGGCCCAGCTGCGCGCCGGCGGCCTCCCCATTTTGCCCGTCCGAAGCCGCCTGCCCGCCGCTTTGCGCGGCGCTGTCGGCCGCGGCGGACGCGGACGTGCTCCCTGCGGCGGCCAGCATGCCGGGGGCCTCGATGACGGCTGTGATGACGCCGGACAAAAGCAGGATCACCGCGAACGCGCACGCGAAGAACGCGCCGCCCGTGGGCATCGAAAAGCCTTTTTTGCGCCGGGGCGCGCCGGGGCGACGCCTTTCGGTTCCGCCCGCGCCGGGCGCTGCATACGGCCCGCCCGCGCCGCGCGCGCTGCGCGGCGCTTGGCTGTAGCCGCCCTGCCCTGCGCGCGTCTGCGCACTCTGGCCGTAACCGGCGCGCCCGGCAGGACCGCCGGATGCGCTCTGGCCGCGGGCGGCCCGGCCCTGCGCGCTGCGCGGCGTCTGGCCGTAGGCGCGGCCATCCTGCGCGCTGCGCATCTGTGCGGTTTGGCTGTAGGCGTTTTGTCCGGCGCGCGGCTGCGCGGCCCGGCTGTCGTCATTTTGTCCTGTGCGCTGGCTGTAATCACTCTGGCCGGAAACGTAGCCGCCCGTGCGGGACGTCTGCGCGGTCTGGCTGTAGCCGGCGCGCCCGGCAGGACCGCCGGATGCGCTCTGTCTGGACGCGCAGCCGCTCTGCTCCGCGCGCGACGGCGCAGTCTGGCCGTAGTCGGCCCCGCCCTGCGCGCTGCGCGGCGACGCACTCCGATCATAAGCGCGGCCGGCGCCGGTCTGCCCGGCGTAGGCGCTCTGACCGTAGGCGCGGCCATCCTGCGCGCGCTGACCGGAAGCGTAGCCGCCCGTGCGTGTCTGCGCCGTCTGTCCATAGTCCACGCGCCCGGCGCAGCTGCTTCGCCCCGCGCGCGTCTGCGCGGTCTGACCATAGTCCACACGTCCGGCAGAGCCGCTTCGCACCGTGCGCGCCTGCGCGGTCTGGCCGTAATCCACACGTCCGGCAGAGCTGCTTCGCCCTGCGCGCGTCTGCGCGGTCTGGCCGTAGTCCACGCGCCCGCCATGCGCTCGCTGCCCTGTGCGGGACGCCTGCCCGCCTGCGCCGGACGCCGCCTGGCCTCCGGACGCGCCGTATCCGTTTTGCGCGCCGTCCGCGGGGCGCTGCGGGGCGCTGCGCAGACGTGCGTTGCGTTCTCTCTCGTCCACGCGCTGCGCCCCTCCCCTCTCGCCATCGCCGCATCGCCCGACAAGTACTTTTTATTATACCGCCTTTTGTGCCGATGTTCAACCGTACATTCGCGCATAAAGTGTCGATTTTCCCCACCGCGGGGAAAATTTACAAATCTTTTTCCCGCTTGCGCTGCGCGGCGCAATGGGGTACTATACAATTATAAAGACCGCACTGCGAAGAAACCGCACTGCGAAGGAGGAGCCATGTTCGCCCTGTATCTGCACATTCCCTACTGCGCGTCGAAGTGCTATTACTGCGATTTTTACTCCGCGGCGGTGCGCGGCGGCGTGCCGGACGCGTACATCGACGCGCTGGTGCGCGAGATGCGCCGCTTTGCGCCCCGGCGCGGCGGGCGCTTGCGGCCCGACACCGTGTATTTCGGCGGCGGCACGCCCAGCCTGCTGCGGCCCGGCCAGGCCGCGCGCCTGCTGGAGGAGGCCGCCCCGGCAGATGGGGCGGAGATCACGCTGGAGGCAAACCCCGACACCGTCACGCCCGAGAGCCTGCGCGCGTACCGCCGCGCGGGGGTGAACCGGCTGTCGCTGGGCGTGCAGAGCGCTTTTGACGAGAGCCTGCGGCGCCTGGGCCGCCGCCACACGGCGGACGCGGCGCGCCGCGCGCTGGCCGCCGCGCGCGAGGCGGGGTTTGACAACGTCAGCGGCGACGTGATGCTGGCGCTGCCGCGCTACACCCGCGCGGAACTGGACGCCACGCTGTCGCTTCTGCTCGAAGGCGGGTGCACGCACGTCAGCTGCTATCTGCTCACGATCGAGCCGGACACCGTGTTCGGCCGCAGGCCGCCCGAAGGCCTGCCCGGCGACGATGAAGCCGCCGGCTTCTACCTCGCGGCCGTGCGGGCGCTTTCGCAGGCGGGGTTTGCACAGTATGAGATCTCGAATTTCGCGCGGCCGGGTTTTGAAAGCCGGCACAACCTCGCGTACTGGCACTGCGAGGAGTACCTGGGCCTCGGCCCCGCCGCGGCCAGCTGCATGGGCGCGCGACGCTTTTCCACGCCGCGCGGCACGGCGGCGTTCCTCGCCGGCGAGGCGCAGTATGCGGACGAGGGCCCCGTAACTGCCGAGGACGAGGTGATGCTGCGCCTGCGCCTGGCCGAAGGGCTGGACCTCGACGCGCTGCAAGCGAAGTGGGGCGTGCGGTGGGACGCGCGCCGTCTCGCGTTTTGCCGCACATTGGCGCACCGCGGCCTTGCGCGGTTCGACGGGCGCCGCCTCGCCCTGACGCCGCGCGGCTTCCTTGTGCAGAACAGCATCCTGTGCGAGCTGATGTGACGCGCGCAGCGCACGCCGGCGGCCGGTTTCGCGCGGGGCTGTTTTTACGCAGAGGTCGTTTTCACACAGGGCTGTTTTCACCGCACACGGCCGACTGTCCGCAGCGCTGCAGAGAGTCAAAAGAGGCGAAGCGCACATGCACCCGGAATATGAGAGCGGCAAAAAGACGGGCGGACTGCCGGGAGCGTTTGTCGGGTGGTGGGCTGTAGTAGATTCTGGCTCGCAATATCGCTGTTTATGACTCTTAATGGCCAGATTTCCACCTTCCCGATAAAAAGATCCTGTCTGTTCCTTTTTCCGCAAAATGTCATGTTCATTCTGTTTGCCCGCCGCAGCATCCTTTTTCGTATTCTCTTTTGCTTTTCTGTCTGTGCCCGGATTCGGTA
>DXGT01000100.1 GCA_019113785.1 Candidatus Ruthenibacterium merdigallinarum
TCGTGACGGTGGCCGGCGCGGTGATGAACCTGCTGCTGGGCTTTGCCGTGCTGGTGGGCGTCGTCTGCTCGCAGGAGTCGATCCTCAGCCGCACGGTGGGCGCGTTTTACCCGGACGCCGCCACGCAGCGTCAGGGGCTCGAGGTGGGCGACACCATCCTCGCGGTCAACGGGCGGCGCTGCTTTATCGCCAACGACATCAGCTACGAGTTCGCCCGCACGCAGAACGCCACGGCTGACCTCACCGTCCTGCGCGACGGCAAAGAGGTTCAGCTCGACGGCGTCGTGTTCGACACGGCCGAGGAGGACGGCGTCGAATATATGGTGCTGGATTTCATGGTCTACCCGGTGGAGAAGACCGTGGGCAATGTGCTGAGCGAGGCGGGGCGCTGGACGCTGTCCTTTGCGCGCATGGTGGTGCTGAGCCTTGCGGACGTGGTGACGGGGCGCATCGCGGTGAACAACCTCTCCGGGCCCGTGGGCATCGTGCAGGCCATCGGCGAGGCGTCCGGCGTCGGGCTCGAATCGCTGATGCTGCTGGTGGCGCTCATCACCATCAACCTGGGCGTATTCAACCTGCTGCCGGTGCCGGCGCTGGACGGCGGCCGGCTGGTGTTTTTGCTGATCGAGGCGGTGCGGCGCAGGCCCATCGCCCAGAAATATGAGATCGCCGTCAACACGGCGGGGTTCCTTTTGCTGATCGGCCTGATGCTCTTTGCGACGTTCAACGACGTCACGCGGCTCATCCCGGCCTGACGGCACAAGCAAGGAGGTACAAGGATGCGCAGGAAGGCAAAAGAAGTCCGGATCGGCTCGCTCGCCATCGGGGGAGACAACCCCGTCGCGGTGCAGAGCATGCTGAACGTGCCCGTGCACGACATTGAGGGCAATGTGGCGCAGGCCAGGCGCCTGGAGGCGGAGGGCTGCCAGATCATCCGCGTCACCGTGCCCACCGCACAGGACGCGAAGATCGTCACGGCGCTGAAAAACGCCGTGTCCATGCCCGTTGTGGCCGACATCCATTTCGACTACCGCGCGGCGCTGGCGTGCGCCGAGGCCGGCGTCGACAAAATTCGCATCAACCCGGGCAACATCGGCGATGACGAGAAAGTGCGCGCCGTGGCGCATGCGTGCCGCGCGCGCGGCATTCCCATCCGCATCGGCGTCAACGGCGGCAGCCTGGAAAAGGACCTTTTGGAAAAGTACGGCGGCGTGACGCCGCAGGCGCTGGTGGACAGCGCGCTGCGCCACGTGGCGCTTTTGGAGAAGCACGATTTTGACGACATCGTTATCTCGATCAAATCCTCCCATGTGCCCACGGTGGTGCAGGCGTACCGCCTTTTGGGCGAGCAGTGCCCGTATCCGCTGCACGTGGGCGTCACCGAGGCCGGCACCTACCGCATGGGGTTGATCAAGTCCGCTATGGGCATCGGCGCGCTGCTGCTGGAGGGCATCGGCGATACGATCCGCGTCTCGCTGACCGACGCGCCCGAAAAAGAGGTGCGCGCGGGCTTTGACATCCTGCGCGCCGCCGGGCACTTTGTGCCGGGGCCGGAGGTCATCAGCTGCCCCACCTGCGGGCGCACGAACATCGATGTGGCGGGCATCGCCGACGAGGTGGAGCGCCGTTTGCGCGGCTGCACAAAGCCGGTCAAGGTGGCCGTGATGGGCTGTGTGGTCAACGGACCGGGCGAGGCGAAGGAGGCCGACATCGGCATCGCCGGCGGGAAGGACTGCGCCATGCTGTTCATCAAAGGCCGCCAGGTGCGCATGCTGCGCGGCGACATCGTCGGGCAATTGTGCGAGGAAGTAAAAAAACTGACGCAAGAGGGCGTTTGAGCAAGAATGAAGCCGCTTCTCACCCAGCTGTGGCCGCAGTTTTCCGCGGACGCAGAATTTACAAAAGGATATGCCGGCGCGCTGGTGGAGCGAGTGGAGGCGGACCGCAGGAAGAAAGTGATCACTGTGGTGTACCGCACGCTCGCCCCGGTGCCGGGGCAGCTGCGCGCGCGCCTGCGCGCCTCGCTGGAGCCGCTGTTCCCGGGCTTTGCAGTTTCGCTGCAAGGCCTGTTTGACTATACGCGCCTCACGCCCGAGGCCGTGCTGGACCTCGCCGAGGAGCTGAAGGAGGAGGGCCTGCCGCTCAACGGCTTTCTGTTCGGCGCGCAGGCGCGTTTTACCGGCGACGCCGTCGAGATCGCCGTGCACAACGGCACGAACCTTCTGCGCCAGATCAAATTTGAGGAAAAGCTGTCCGAGCTGATCGGCCGGCGCACGGGCACCGCGCCCGCCGTCCGCCTGACGGCCGAGGGCGGCGAGCCGGACGCCGAGGCCCTTGAGCAGGCGGTGCAGCAAAAGGCGCCCGCGGCGGCGTTTAAGGCAAAGCCGAAGGAGCCGGCGCTCAAGGTGGACGGGCTCGACCTCACGGACAAGCCCGTCAAAGTGGTGGCGGGGCGCATGTTCCGCCCGCAGGGCCTCTCGGCGCTCAAGGATCTCGGCGCGATGGCAGCCGGGCGCGTCACCGTGTGGGGCGATGTGTTCTTCACCGACCTCAAGGAGACCTCGCAGAAAATTTACGCCATTTACATCACCGATTACACGGGCTCGATCTGCCTGAAGGTGCGCATGCGCCTCGACGAGGACAGCAGCGCGTGGGACGGTTTGAAAAACGGCGACACGCTGATCGTCAAGGGCAACTGCGAGTTTGACCGCTATGAGCGCGACTACGTGATCTACCCTTACGATGTGCTGAAGGCCGAGCGCCGGCGCCGGCAGGACACGGCCGAGAAAAAGCGCGTGGAGCTGCATTTGCACACAAAGCAGAGCAGCATGGACGCCTTCTGCGACCCGGGCGGCATCGTGCGCTATGCGCACGCGATGGGCCACCGCGCCGTCGCCATCACCGACCACGGCGTGGTGCAGGGTTATCCGGAGGCGATGCTGGCGGCCGACGACATCCGCAAAAAAGACCCGGACTTCAAGCTGATCTACGGCTGCGAGGCCTATTTCGTCGACGATATGGTGCCCGTCGTATACGGCCACCAGAAGCAGCCTCTGACAGGCTCGTTCGTGGTGTTCGACCTTGAGACGACGGGCCTTTCCCCGAAGGACTGCTTCATCACGGAGATCGGCGCTGTGACGGTGGAAAACGGCGTCATCGGCGAGAGCTACAACACCTTTGTGAACCCCGGCTGCCACATCCCCGAGAAAGTGACGGAACTGACGGGCATCACCGACGAGATGGTGGCGGATGCGCCGGGGCAGGAGGAGGCGCTGCGCGCCTTTCTCGAGTGGGCCGGTGGGCGCATCCTGATCGCGCACAACGCGCACGGCTTCGACATCCGCTTTTTGAAGGCGGCGGCCGACCGCTGCGGCATCCCGTTCGAGCCGACGTACATCGACACGCTGCCGCTGGCGCAGGCGCTGTATCTGGGCCTGCGCAACTATAAGCTCGACACCATCGGCAAGCATCTCGAGATCCCGCCGTTTGAGCACCATCGCGCCTGCGACGACGCGCGCGCATTGGGGCAGATTTTTGAAAAGATGCTCGAGGACCTGGCCGCGAAGGAGATCGCGAGCGTCGAGCAGATCAACACGGGGCTGGGCAACGCGCGCGCGCTGGCCAAAAAGAATTTCCATCTGATCATCCTCGTGAAGAACCAGGCGGGCATGAAAAACCTGTACCGGATCATCAGCGCGGCCAGCATGGACTATTTCTTCAAGGTGCCGCGCGTGCCGCGCAGCCTGCTGAACCGCTACCGCGAAGGGCTTTTGATCGGCTCGGCGTGCGAGGCGGGCGAGCTGTACCGCGCCATTGTCGAGGGCCGCAGCTATGCCGAACTCAAGGAGATCGCCTCCTACTACGACATTCTGGAAGTGCAGCCGCTGGGAAACAACGAGTATATGCTGCGCGAGCACATCGTCGACAGCATCGAGCGCATCCAGGAGTTCAACAAGACGGTGATCCGCCTCGGCGAAGAGCTGCACAAGCCCGTGATCGCCACGGGCGACGTGCACTTCACCGAGCCGGAGGACAGCGTGTACCGCGCGGTCTTGCAGGCGGGCAACGGCTTTGCCGACGCGGACAACCAGGCGCCGCTGTACTTCCGCACCACGGACGATATGCTGCGCCAGTTCAGTTATCTGCCGGCGGAAAAGGCGTACGAGATCGTGGTGGAAAACCCGAATAAGATCGCGAATCTCATCGACGACGACGTGCGCGCCATCCCCAAGGGGCTGTACACGCCCAGCATCGAGGGCGCGGACGAATCGCTCTGGAACGACACGCTGCGCAACGCGCGCCAGCGCTATGGCGACCCGCTGCCGCAGCTCATCGAGACGCGCCTTCTGCGCGAGCTCGACTCCATCATCCGCCACGGTTTCGCCGTGCTGTACGTCATCGCCCAGCGCCTGGTGCTCAAAAGCGAGGAGTACGGCTATCTCGTCGGCTCGCGCGGGTCGGTGGGCTCGTCGGCCGTCGCGCACTTTTCCGGCATTTCGGAGGTGAACAGCCTTTCGCCGCACTATTTGTGCCCGCAGTGCCAGTGGAGCGAATTCTTCACCGACAGCTCCGTGGCCGACGGCTTCGATTTGCCGGACCGCGCCTGTCCCATCTGCGGGGCCAAGTGCATTGTGGATGGGCACGAAATCCCGTTCGAGACGTTCCTGGGCTTTGACGGCGACAAGGAGCCGGATATCGACCTGAACTTTTCCGGCGACGTGCAGAGCCGCATCCACCGCTACACCGAGGAGATCTTCGGCAAGGACCACGTGTTCAAGGCGGGCACCATCAGCGGTTTGCAGGACAAGACGGCCTACGGCTATGTGAAAAAATACCTCGAAGAGCGCGGGCGCACAGTGAACCGCGCCGAGGAGCAGCGCCTTGTGCAGGGCTGCGTGGGCGTCAAGCGCACCACGGGCCAGCACCCGGGCGGCATGGTCGTCGTGCCCAGCAACTACGATGTGTACGATTTCTGCCCCGTGCAGCACCCTGCGGACGACAGGGACAAGGGCGTCATCACGACCCACTTCGAGTTCAAATACCTGCACGACACTATTTTGAAACTGGACGAGCTGGGCCACGATGTGCCCACGATGTACAAGTACCTCGAGGACATGACCGGCATCAAGATGACCAGCGTGCCCATGAACGACCAGAAGGTGATCTCGCTGCTCGTCTCGCCCGAGGCGCTGGGCGTGACGCCCGAGCAGATCGAGAGCGAGACGGGCACGTTCGGCATCCCGGAGATGGGCACGCACTTCGTGCGCAACATGCTCATTGAGGCGCAGCCCAAGAGCTTTTCCGACCTGATCCAGATCTCGGGCCTGTCGCACGGCACCGACGTGTGGAACGGCAACGCGCAGGATCTCATCCGCGACAAGATCTGCACGATCTCGGACGTCATCGGCACACGCGACAGCATTATGACGTACCTCCTGCACAAGGGCGTGGAGCCGAAAAAGGCGTTCACCATCATGGAGCTGACGCGAAAGGGCAAGGTGGCCAAGGGCGGCTTCCCCGAGGGCGACGAGGAGATGCTGCGCGAGCACGGCGTGCCGGACTGGTATCTCGAGAGCTGCAAAAAGATCAAGTACATGTTCCCCAAGGGCCACGCCGTGGCCTACCTGATGGCGGCGGTGCGCCTGATGTGGTTCAAGGTGTACCATCCGCTGGAGTTTTACGCCACGTTCTTCACCGTGCGCGGCGAGGACATCGACTACGAGGCCGCCGTGGGCGGCGCCAAGGTGGCCAAACAGCACATCCGGGAGGTGAACGCCCGCCTGCGCGAGGAGAAAAAGGCCAAGGACGAGGACATCCTCGCCAGTTTGCAGGTGGTCAATGAGATGCTGCAGCGCGGCTACGAATTTTTGCCGGTGCGCATCGGCAAAAGCCGCGCCAAGGTGTACGTGGTGGAGGACGGCAAGATCCGCCTGCCGTTCATGGCGCTCAAAGGCCTGGGCGACAGCGTGGCCAACGCGCTGGAAAAGGCGACGATGCACGGCCAGACGTACCTCTCCGCCGACGAATTGCAGACCGAGACGGGCGCTTCCAGCGCCGTGATGGAGATTCTGTCCTCTATCGGCGCGCTGGGCGACTTGCCGAAGTCAAACCAGGTATCGTTTTTCTGAAAATCATCATCCATGCAAAAGGCGCGCTGCCCCGACCCGGCAGCGCGCCTTTTGCGCGCTTTGCCGCCTTTGCGCCGCGCCGGTTTGACATAAATTGCGCGCAGCGGCGCGTACACTGTATCTGTGGAGGCGGATGCGATGCGCGGTGTCGTGTATGCGGACGTACTGGTGCTCGTCAACGCGGTGATCGGCTTTTTGCTGCTGCGGTGCACGGCGCGGCTTGCAGGCCTTGCCTACCGGCGCTGGCGCACCGCGCTGGGCGGGCTTTTGGCAGGGGGCAGCGCGCTGCTGCTGTTGCTGCCGCCGCTGCCGGGCTGGGCCGTGTGGGGCCTGAAGCTCGCCAGTGCGTGCCTGATCGTGCTGGCGGCGTTCGGCGCGCCGGGCGCGCGGGGCTTTCTGCGCGCGCTGGCGTGGTATGCGGCGCTGAACGCGCTCTTGTGCGGCGTGGTGTTCGCGGCGCTGTATTACGGCGTGGCGGGCGGCATCGAAGTACATAACCTCACGCTGTATTTCAACGTCCCGCCGCTTTTGCTCATCGGCTGCGTGCTGGCGGTGTATTTTGCCATGCGCCTGTACGAGGCGGCGTTCGGCCGGCCGGGGGCGCGGGAGAGCGCGCCGTTCTCCGTCCAGCTCGAATGCGGCGGCTGCGTGCGTCTGCACGGCGTCGCCATGGTGGACACGGGCTTTCATGTGCGCGACCCCATCGCGGGCCGTCCGGCGTTCCTGCTGAGCTATCCGTCGGTGAAAAGCGCCCTTCCGCCGCCGCTTGCCCGCGCGCTGGAGGCGTATTTTGCGTCGGGCGCGCTGACGCCGCCCTTGTTCCTTGTGCCGGTCAAAACGGCGGGCGGCGTGCGCGCGTTCCCGGCGCTGCGCGCGCAGGGCCTGCGCGTCGGCGGCGAGAGGCGCGGCGAGCAGACGGTGCTGTTTTCGCCGCAGGTGCTGGCGGACGGCGGCTGCGACGCCATCGTGGGGCCGTGAGCGGGGAAAAGAAAGGGGAAGTTTGCGATGAGAGCGATGGCCTGGCTGAAAACGGCGCTGCGGCTGTACTGGCAGAACCTGATGGTCTGCGTGCGCCTGCCGGATTATCTGTATTACATCAACGGCCCGGAGACTTTGCCGGCGCCGCTTTCGCGCGAGGAGGAGCGCGTCGTGTTCGCCGGGCTCGAACGGGGGGACGCCGAGAGCCGCGATCTGCTGATCGTACACAATCTGCGCCTTGTGGTGTATATCGCCAAAAAATTTGAAAGCCGCACGGCCTCGATCGAGGATTTGATCTCCATCGGGACAATCGGCCTGATCAAGGCGGTGAACACGTTCGTGCCGTCCAAGAACATCAAGCTGGCCACCTACGCCAGCCGCTGCATTGAGAACGAGATTTTGATGTATCTGCGCAAGAGCTCGAACCGGCGGCAGGAGAGCAGCATCGACGAGCCGCTGAACACGGACGGCGAGGGCAACGAGCTGCTTTTGTCCGACGTGCTGGGCACCGATCAGCCCGTCGGCGCGCAGCTGGAGCGCGACGCGGAGCGCCAGGTGCTTTTGCAGGCGGTAAACCGCCTGTCCGACCGCGAGCGCATCATCATGGAGCTGCGTTTCGGCCTTGCGGGCCGGCGCGAGCACACGCAGAAAGAGGTGGCCGACCTCATCGGCATCTCGCAAAGCTATATCTCGCGGCTGGAAAAGCGCATCATCAAGCGATTGCGCTGCGAACTCGAGCACACCGCCCAATAATTGGCATGCGGCGCGCGCGACTGTGCGCGCCGCGCCGGCCCATACTCCCGCTGTGCGGGAGGGATGGCCGGATGCAGTATCACAAAGTGGAGATATGCGGCGTGAACACGGCAAAGCTGCCGGTGCTGCGCGAGGAGGAGAAAATGGAGCTCATCCGCCGCGCGCACCGCGGCGATGCGGCGGCGCGCCAGAAAATGATCAACGGCAACCTGCGCCTTGTGCTGAGCGTCGTGCAGAAATTCGCCGGGCGCGGCGAGAACCTGGACGATCTGTTCCAGGTGGGCTGCATCGGCCTCATCAAGGCCATCGACAATTTCGACCCGGACCTGGGCCTGCGCTTTTCCACCTACGGCCAGCCGATGATCATCGGCGAGATCCGCCGCTTTCTGCGCGACAACAACGCGCTGCGCGTGAGCCGCAGCGTGCGGGACACAGCCTACCGGGCGATGCAGGCGCGCGAAGCGCTGCAAAAAAGCCTCGGACGCGACCCCTCCGCCGCCGAGATCGCCCGTGCGATCGGCGCGGATACAGCCGCGGTCACGCTGGCGCTGGAGAGCATCGTGGAACCGGTCAGCCTGTACGAGCCCGTCTACTCGGACGGCGGGGACACGCTGTATGTGCTGGACCAGCTGGGCGACGCGGGCGGGGAGGAGAGCTGGATCTCCTCCATCCAGTTCCGGGACGCCGTGCGCGGGTTGCCGCAGCGCGAGAAAAAGATCATGGCGCTGCGCTACCTTTCGGGCAAAACACAGGTGGAGGTGGCGCAGGAGATCGGCATCAGCCAGGCACAGGTCAGCCGGCTGGAAAAAGGCGCGATCCGGCGCATCCGAGAACAGATGTGACAAGGCTTCCGCACGGAAAAACAAACGCAAAACGGCCGCCCCCGCGACAAAACCGGGGGCGGCCGTTTTCGTTGGATACAATTTTTACGTCGCGCTCACTGCGCCGGCGGGCTGGTCGATAGGCGGGGCTTTTTTGTCGAACGAGATGCCCAGCTGGATCATCTGCGCCAGCGTGGACTTCAGCCCGCGGTAATGCAGGCCCGTGATGCCCACGCGGCTGGCGGCCGCGGCGTTGTCGCGGTTGTCGTCTACAAAGATCGTCTCGGTGGGGCGCAGGCCGTACTGCGCCAGCAGCGCCTGATAGATGCGCGGGTCGGGCTTTGTGATGCCCACATCGCATGAGGCGATGCCGCCCTCAAACAGACGGAAAAACTTGCGCTGGCTGACAAGATCCATCACGTCCTGCGCGATGTTGGATAAGTAAAACAGGCGGTAACCGCGCTTTTTCAGGCGCTTGAGCAGCTGCACGGTGTCGTCGCGCGTCTTGAGCATGTCGAACCAGTCGGTCAGGATGACGTCCACCTCAAACGCGCGGCCGATGGCCGCGCCCTTTTCGTGCATGATGGCGTTGGCCTCCTCGCGCGTGATGAGGCCGGCGTCGAGGCGCAGCCATTCCTCGCTGCCGAACGTGATGGCGTACAGCTGGTCCTCCAGCTTTTCGTTCATAAAATGATCGACCAGGAATGCGCGCGGGGTGAATTCCACCAATACGCCGCCGAGGTCGAAGATGATGTTGCGGTACAAAAAATCACCTCGAAAGAAATCGCTTGCCCTCATTATACACGATTTTTCTCTGCATAGAAACCCCTTTTGCAAGAATAGGAATAAATTGATACAAAACACGAAAAGGGGCGAGCGGCTTATGATCCTGTATGAACTGTGCCGGCGCAGCGTCATCGAGCTGTCGAGCGGGCAGAACCTCGGCCGGGTGGACGACATCTGCTTTGACGAAAATTCGGCCGTCATCACGCACATCATCCTCTACGGCAGGCCGCGGCTGTTCGGCCTGCTGGGCCGAGAGGAGGACACGATGATCCCCTGGGCGGACATCCGCCAGATCGGGCAGGACGTGCTGCTGGTGCACACGCAGGCGGTAAAAAAGCCGCCGCGCCGCCATTTTTTTAAATTTGAGTGAAAATTGCGTGAAGGGGGCGCGGGGGCTTGACAGATTGCGTATAATAGATGTCAGCGGCAAAGCGAGAGGAGCGCCGCGCCGCAACTTTCGGAGGGAATGAAAAAACATGCAGAGCAACGCGCCGGCGCTTGTGCGCGCCGAGCACAGAAATAAATGGTATCAAAGCGTCTGGTTCAACGCGCTGTGGACGCTGCTGGCACCCACCGCCTTTTTCGTCGCGATGGAATGGCTGCACCGCGGCACGCTGCTGGGGGACGATTTTTGGCCCCAGCGTCTTGCGCCGCATCCGCAGGCGTTCGTCCTCGGCTGGCTGTTCGCCGTGGGCGTCTACGTGCTGCTCAGCCAGGCGTTCGGCCGCCACTGGCCGGCTTCGCTTGCGCTGGGCGTCGTGGCGTATCTGCTGGGCATCGTCAATTACTTTAAGCTGCAAATGCGCGGCGAGCCGCTGCTGCCGTGGGATTTTACGCAGATCGGCGATTTCATGGGCGTGGCGGGCAGCGTGCATCTCGCTGTGGAGCCGCAGATGGTGATCATCGGGGTGCTGATGCTGGGCGTCGTCATCGCCGGCGTCTTTGTCAAAATGCCGCGCGCGCCGCGCCATGCGCGCCGGCGGCGTGCGGCGATCGCGTGCGCGGGCGCCGCGCTGAGCGCCGGCATTTTCTTCGGCATTTACATGAACGAGGACATGTGCAAGCGTTTCAACATCTACACGGATATGTGGATGCAGGATCGTTACTATAAAAATTACGGCATCATCACGGGCTTCCTGACGAACCTGCGCGTGCTCGACCTCGACGCCCCGCAGGAGTATTCGCAGGAGGAGGTCGACGCCATCCTCGCGCGCACGCAGAGCGCGGCGCGGCGCAAAGGGCCTGTGTATGAGGATTCCTACGTGGCGCGCACCGATGCGGCCGACGTGGAAAAAACGCCGAACATCATCTATCTGATGAACGAGTCGTTCTGGGACGTCTCGCGGCTATCGGGCGTCGAGTTCGACCGGGAACTGACGCCGAACCTGCACGCGCTGATGGAGGAGGGGGCCTATGGACGCGTGTACTCGCCCAGCTTCGGCGGCGGCACGTGCGACGTGGAGTTCGAGGCGCTGACAGGCTTTTCGCTCGAGCGTCTGCCCGCGGGCAGCAAGCCCTATCAGCAGTATGTCACGCGCGACATGGCCGCGCTGCCGCAGTACTTAAAGCAGGCCGGCTACCAGACGCTGGCCATCCACGGCTACTACGCGCGCATGTGGAGCCGTAATACCGCATACCCGCATCTGGGCATCGACGAATTCATCTCCATCGAGGATATGTCCTCGCCGGAGAAGCGCCGCGGCTTTGTGTCGGACCACGAGATGACGCAGCAGATCATCGAGCAGTACGAGAGCAGGCGGGAGGACGGCCCGCTGTTCATCCACGCCGTCACCATGCAGAACCACACCACCTACAGCGCGGGGCGCTATCCGGACGAAGAGACGGTGAAGGTGGTCAGCGACCCGGGCTTTACGCAGAACACCATCGACCAGCTGCAGGACTTTGCCACCGGTGTGCACGAGGCGGACAAAGCGCTGGGCGAGCTGGTCGAGTATTTCCGCAATGTGGACGAGCCGACGATCATCGTGTTCTGGGGCGACCACTACAACCCGCTGGGCACGGGATACGAGGTATTTGAAAAGACAGGCACCATTGAAAAAGGGGACACCGCCAGCCCCGCGCTGCACCAGACAGACCTGCTCATCTGGAGCAATTACGGCGCGGGCGCCGTAGACCTCGGCACCGTCGCCGCCTACGAGCTCTCGCCTGTTGTGCTGGATCTGTACGGCCTTGAAAAGCCGCTCTATTTCGAATATCTCACCCAGCAGCTCACAGACGGTTACCGCGCGCGCACGCGCGGCGTCACGGTGGAGACGGACGGCACGTTTTCCAGCGAGCTTTCGCAGGAGCAGCAGGCCTGGTTCGACGACCACTGGATGCTGCAATACGATCAGATGTTCGGCGAGGGTTACACCGCCGCTTTCGGTGAATAAGAAAAGGCGAGAAAATGTAGGTGTTACAATGATGTGTAACAAATTAGGGAAATAAATAGCGAATAGGAGTGACCTGTGTTAAGGTTGAGTTGTCGAGACAAAACCAAAAGGCAGGTGTCACCCTATTCGCCATGAACAAGATAA
>DXGT01000101.1 GCA_019113785.1 Candidatus Ruthenibacterium merdigallinarum
GAACGCGCCCTCGATGCGCAGATAGCGCACGCCCTCGGCGATGATGGCCGTTTCGGACGCGTCGACGAACAGCCGCATCAGCGGCCCGGCAAACACCCACACCGCCGCCGACACCGCCACGCTGAACGCCACCGACACCGCCAGCGCCCCTCTGAGCCCCGCGCGGATGCGCCCGCGCTGCCCTGCGCCGTAGTTCTGCGCAATGAACGTGGAGAACGCGTTGCCGAAATCCTGCACGGGCATGTAGGCGAACGAGTCGATCTTGACGGCGGCGGCGAACGCGGCCATCACGGCGGGGCCGAAGCTGTTGACAAGGCCCTGCACCATCAGGATGCCGAAGTTCATCACCGACTGCTGCACGCAGGTGAGAAGCGAAAAGCCCGCGATCTCCCGCACGCGGGACAGACGCAGGCGCATGTCCCGGCGCGACACGCGCAACGCCGGCACGCGCAGGAACGTGTACAGCGCAAGCCCAACGCCCGAGACGTACTGCGAGAGGATCGTCGCCTCGGCCGCGCCCGCCACGCCGCGCGAGAGCCCCACCACGAACCAGAGGTCGAGCGCGATGTTCATCACGGCCGACACCGCCAAAAACAGCAGCGGCGCGGCCGAATTGCCCACGGCGCGCAGCAGCGAGGCGAAGTAGTTGTACAAAAACGTGCCCGCGATGCCCGCGAAAATCACAAGGAGATACTCGCGCATCATGCCCTCGATCTGCGCGGGCACCTGCAAAAAGCGGAGGATGCCGTCCACCCCGGCGAACGACAGCACGGTGAGCGCCGCCGTGACGAGCGCGACGAGCACGAAGGACGCGCACATGCCCTCTTTGAGGGCGGCTGTGTCCCGCTGGCCGAAGCGGATGGAAAACACCGCGCCGCTGCCCATGCACAGCCCCAGTAAAATGGAGGTGATGAAGGTCATCAGCGTGTAGGCCGAGCCGACGGCCGCCAGCGCGTCCGGCCCGAGATAGCGCCCCACGATGAGCGTGTCGGCCACGTTGTAGCACTGTTGCAGCAGATTGCCCAGGATCATCGGCACCGCAAAGCGCAGCATGCCCGCCATGACCGGCCCTTTTGTCAAATCTCCCTTCACTGCGCCCTCTTCTTTCTATACGAAATTTTATTTTTACGTTTCGTAATTATTTTATACTTTTATAAAACAGTTGTCAATCATCTTCTTCGCAGTTGCAAATCACGCGCACAGCCGGTATAATAAAAGCAGAGCGGCGCGCCGCCTTGGCGCACCGGAAGAAGGAGGGCGAACCGCCTTGTTTTTGGAAGGGCTTGACGCGCTGGACCAGAAAATCGTCCGGCTGCTGATCGAAAACGCGCGCATCACCTACTCGCAGATCGGCCAGCAGGTGGGCATCTCGCGCGTGGCGGCAAAGATGCGCGTGCAGGCGCTGGAGGCGCGCGGCGTCATTGAGGAATACACCGCCGTCATCAATCCGCAGAAGATCAGCGGCGCGGTGTCGTGCTATTTCGAGATCGAGACGCAGCCCGCGGCGCTGGCCGAGGTGACGCAGCGCCTGGCCGCGTGCGACACGATCACCCAGATTTACCGCGTGACGGGCCGGTGCAAGCTGCACGTGCACGCCGTCGCCGCAGGCGCTGCGGAGATGGAAAAGCTGATTGCGGAAGTGATCGACCCGCTGCCCGGCGTTGTGCGCTGCGATTGCAGCACCATCCTTTCGCGCATCAAGGACATCAAGGGCCTGCGCCTGTGAGCGCGCCCGGACACAGCGCGGCCCCGGCTCTGAAAACAGAGCCGGGGCCGCGTCCGTTTCTTTTTCACTCGTGCAGGTAGTAGCGCACCAGCTCGCTGAGCAGCTCGTCCCTGTCCAGCGACTGGATCTTGATGCGGGCGTTCTGGTGCGTGGTGATGTAGGTGGGGTCCTCCGACAGAAGGTACCCCACGATCTGCCCGATGGGGTTGTACCCCTTTTCCTTCAGCGCCTCGTACACCTCCTGCACGACCATGCGGGTGTATGCGCCCTTGTCCTCTTCGATCGCGAATTGCTTGGTTCTTTCCATCTCAGCCCCTCCTTTGCCCGTCCTGCGCGCCCTGCCGGCGCCTTTGGTTTAATGATAGCACAAAAGGGCCGGCTGTGTACAGAGCCGGCCCCAAAACTTTACGGGATTTGCGCAAAACTTGCACATTTTGCGCACAAAATTTACTTTCAGCGCAGCGGGAAAAGCGGCAGCTTCTGCAAAAAGATGATGTCGTCGCGCTCGGCCGCGGCCCCCTCGGCCAGAATGGCCGCGCGCGCGGCCACCTGCGCGCCCGCCTTCACGACAAGACGCTCGATGGCCTGCAGGCTTTCGCCCGTGGAGATGACGTCGTCCACAATGGCCACGGTTTTGCCCTTGATGGCCAGCGCGTCCTTGCCGTCCAGGCACAAAGTCTGCGTTTTCTGCGTGGTGATGGAGTTCACCTCGTCCACCAGCGGCTCGTCCATATACGATTTGATGCTCTTGCGCGCCACGATGTAATACGGATGGCCCAGCAGGCGGCACAGCTCCTGTACGAGCGGGATGCCCTTGGCCTCGGCCGTGACGAGATAGTCCACCGGGGGCAGACGGCGCGCCAGCTCGGGCGCGGCGGCCGTGACGAGCTCGCAGTCGCCCAAAATGACGAAGCTCGCGATGGCGAGGTCGCGGGAGATGGGGATGATGGGCAGCTGGCGGGTGACGCCCGCCACGTTCAGTTCATAGCAGTCGGACATGGTTTTGGTTCCTCTCTCTTCTTTTATTCATTTTGCGCCGTCTCGTGTACGGCGCCTGTCTCGTCCACACGGGCATAGACCAGCGGGCGCTGCGGCTGCGGCTCGTTTGCAAAGGCGAGCGCCGCGCGGTAGGCCTCCTCGCCCGCGCGAAGGCGCGCTTCGCTGCCCGCGTACAAAACGGCCAGTACGTCGCCCTTCTGCACGGCGTCGCCGGGCTTTTTCAGCACGCACAGCCCTGCGCCCGGGTCGATGGCGTCGTCCTTTTTCTCGCGCCCGGCCCCCAGCAGCACGGCCGCCGTGCCGATGCGCTCGGTGTCCATCGCGGCCAGCCAGCCGCTGCGCCCGGCGCGCACCTCGGCGCTTTTGGGCGCGGCGCGCAGCAAAGACGGGTCGTCGGCGACGCGCGCGTCGCCCCCCTGCGCCGCGATCATCGCGCGCAGCTTTGCCAGCGCGCTGCCGTCCGCGAGCGCTTTCTGCGCCATCGCCTCGCACGCGGCGGCGTCGCCACGGCCGGCAAGGCGCAGCATATTCGCCGCCAGCGCCACGCACTCGTGCGTCAAATCGGCGGGGCCGCGGCCCTGCAGCGTCTCCACGGCCTCGCGCACCTCCAGCGCGTTGCCCACCATGCGCCCCAGCGGCTGGCTCATGTCGGTGACGAGCGCGGCGCAGCGCCGCCCGTGCGCGCGGCCGATGGACACCATCTCGCGCGCGAGGGCCAGCGCGTCCTGCGGCGTTTTCATGAACGCGCCGCTGCCCACCTTGACGTCCAGCAAAATGCCGTCGGCCCCGCAGGCCAGCTTCTTGCTCATGACGCTGGAGGCGATCAGCGGGATGCTGGACACCGTGGCCGTCACGTCGCGCAAAGCGTACAACAATTTGTCCGCGGGGGCGAGGTCGGCGCTCTGGCCGATGACGGCGATGCCGATCTCGTTCACCTGGCGCACGAATTCCTCGCGCGAGAGGTCGACGCGCGCGCCGGGGATGGCCTCGATCTTGTCCAGCGTGCCGCCCGTGTGCCCGAGCCCGCGCCCGCTCATTTTGGCGACGCGCGCGCCGCACGCCGCGGCGATGGGCCCGGCGATCAGCGTGGTCTTGTCGCCCACGCCGCCCGTGGAGTGCTTGTCCACCTTGACGCCCTCAATGGCGCCAAGGTCCACCCACTCGCCCGAGCGCGCCATCACCTCGGTGAGGCAGGCGGTCTCCTGCGCCGTCATGCCGCGCAGATAAATGGCCATCAGCAACGCGCTCATCTGGTAATCCGGCACGTCGCCGCGCACATAGCCGTTCACGGCAAAGCCGATCTCCTGCGGCGAAAGCGCCCCGCCGTCCCGCTTTTTTGCAATGACGTCGTACATTCTCATCGGCGGCACTCCTTTCGTATCCGTCTGTGTTTTCCCATGGCCGCCCGGCGCAAAGCTGGCCCCGAGCGGCGCGCAAAGGATTGCTGAAAAAAGCGCGGCGGGCGCCGCGACAGCGCCCGCCCTCTGCGCATGGACGCGCGGCCGTCAGGCCGTCTCGTCCACGATCACTTTTACAAGCTGCATGCCGGAGGCAGCGACGGAGCCATCCTCCGCGGGCGTCGCAACGATGTTGGCGGCGATGTCGCCGGCGTTGCTGGCCAGCTGCGCATACAGCGTGTCGTATTCCTTCTGCGTGAGCTTGCCGAGGCGGGCGGTGTCCATTGTCAGCGCCACGCCGTTGTTCGAGGCGTCCATGCGCACGTTCTGCCCGCCGGGGAACGTCTCGTCGTAGAAGCTGGCGATCATGTCGTACACGGAGGTGGACAGGCTTTTCGTGGCGCTGAAGATCACCGCGTCGGACATCGCCGACTGATCCACATCCACGCCGATCACCTTGGTGCCGTACTCCTCGGCGGCCTCGATCACGCTCTCGCCCATGGCGCCGCCGCACGCAAAGATCACCTGCGTGCCCGCGTCATACCAGGCGGCGGCCCGGTCCTTCGCCTCGGGCGAAGCCTCAAAGCTGCCGGTATAGCCGTAGCGCACCTGCACGGCGCCGTCCGCAAGGCCCATCTGGCCGGCCGCATACTCGGCCCCCTGCACAAAGCCGTAGCCGTAGCGCACAACCGAGGCCGAGGCCTCGCCGCCCAAAAATCCCAGGCTGGTCATGCCCTCCTTCACCGCGGCATAGCCGGCCAAAAAGCCGGCCTGTTCCTCGGCGTACACAAGGCCCACCGCGTTGGCGGGGGCTGCGTCGGGCAGCTGGCAGTCCACGGCGATGAACGCGACGTCCGTGTGCGCCTGGGCGGCCTGGGCCACCGCGTCCGCAAAGAGATATCCCGGGCACACCACCACTTTCGCGCCGCGTTCGACGGCGCGGTCGATGGATTGCACATACGCTTCGGTCGATTGCTCGGAGGGCTGGAAGGACTGGCGCGAGATGGCCTTTTCCTCGGAATACGTCACAACGCCCTCCCAGGCGCCCTGGTTGAACGAGCCGTCGTCGATGGAACCTGTGTCCGTGACAAGGGCGATCTCCGCCTGTTTTGCGCCGCAGCCGGACAGCGCGCCCAAAGCCAGCGCCGCCGACAGCGCGAGGGCAAGCAGTTTTTTCATACAGCGGTCTCCTTTTTTACAGGCGGCCGGTGTATGCGCGCCGCCCGTTTTTCTGGTTTCCTGCCGGAATAAATTTTTCATTCCAAATTTTACATTTGTATAGTATACCAGATTTTGCGTGCGCGCGCAACCTTTTGTCCATATATCGACAAGATGTAAAAAGCGGCGCGCAAGGAGATGCGGCCGAAAAGGCCGCCCCTCTGCGCGCCGATGCCGTATTTTGTTCAGCGCATGTCCCCGGCCCCGAAGCTCATGGGCAAGAGCTGCTCCAGCGTGCGCTCGGTAAAATCGCCGTCGCCCGCGCGCGTGCCGCCCATCAGCACCGTCAGCCCGCCGTCGGAAAACTCCGCCAGCATCTGGCGGCACACGCCGCACGGCGAGATGGGCCCGCCGTCGCAGCCCTGCTTCGCCCCCACGACGGCGATGGCCGCAAAGCTGCGCGCGCCCTCGCTCACGGCTTTTCCCAGCGCAGTGCGCTCGGCGCACTGGGTGGGCGCAAACGCCGCGCTCTCGATGTTGCAGCCAGTGAACACGCGCCCGTCGGCGCACAGCAGCGCCGCGCCCACGGCAAAACCGGAGTACGGCGCGTAGGCGTATGCGCGCGCCGCGCGCGCCTTTTCCAGCAAAGCCAGTTTCTCTTCGCGCGTCATCACACGCCCTCCCCCACGCTGCCGAGCGCCACGCGCATCATGTCGGTGAAGCTCGTCTGGCGCTGCTCGCTGGTCGTTTCCTCATGCGTGACGAAACTGTCGGAAATGGTGACGAGGCACGCCGCGTTTTTGCCCGTGACGCGCGCGTTGTGGAACAGCGCAAAGCTCTCCATCTCGACGGCGATGCAGCCCTTTTCGTCGCGCAGGCGCTGCCAGTAGGGCGTTTTGTCCTCGCGGTAGAACACGTCGCTCGAATGCAGCACGCCCTCGATGAGCGCGACGCCGCATTTTTGGGCGCTGGCTCGCAGCGCGCCGCACAGCGCGGGGCTGGGCTGCGTCACGTCGCCCTCACAGCCGCCTTGCACCCGCGCGTAGCTCGACTCGGAGTACGCGGCCGTGGCCAGCACCACGTCGTACAGCTTGGCCGCCGGGCTGTAGGAGCCGGCCGAGCCGATGCGGATGATATTGTCCACATCGTACTGCGTGAACAGCTCGTACGAATAGATGCCGATGGACGGCATGCCCATGCCAGAGCCCATCACGCTGACGGGCCGGCCCTCGTATGTGCCGGTGTAACCCAGCATGCCGCGCACGGCGGTGACGAGCTTCGCATTTTCAAAGAAAGTCTCGGCGATGAATTTCGCGCGCAGCGGGTCGCCAGGCATCAGGACTGTTTTGGCAAAATCGCCGGGCGCGGCGGAAATGTGCGGTGTAGACATGATTTTTCCCTCTCCTTTTCGTGTTGCGGCGGGCGCGTCGGCTTCCTTCGCGCCTCAGCCCTGCGGCGCTTCGAGATAGCGCTCGCGCACATGCGCAAGGGCCTGCGGCCCGACGCCGCACGCCCGCTCGAGATAATTTTCAAACGTGCCGTAGCGGGCGCGCACGCGCGCGAGGAAGTTTTCGGCGTTTTCGCGCTCCAGCTTCGCGCCCGCGCAGTAGCGGTTGCTCAGCAGATAATCCCCGATGGCGTCCTCGTCCGACACGCCCAGCATTTTCAAAAGCAGCATCGAGGCGATGCCCGTGGCGCCGCGCCCCGAAACGCCGTGGATCAAAAGCGGCGTCTGGCCGCGCGCGGCCGCGCGCAGGATCTCGCGGTAGGCCATCGCGTCGCCCGCGTCCTTTGGCGCAGCCTCCTGCGCCGCACCGAACACGCCCGTGCCGCCGCTGGCGCCCACGATGCGCTCGACGCCGTCCAGCAGCGGGTCGGGGCAGGCGCGCCGCACGGACGACGGGCGCAAATCGAACACGGTTTTGATGTTCAGCCGGCGGTACAGCGCGCGGTCGCGCGCCGTGGAAAGGTTCGTCAGCGCGGGGCCGCGGAAGAATACGCCGTGGCGCACGCGCCGCCCGTTCTGCCCGCGGTAGCCGCCCAGCTCGCGGAAATTGGCGCAGCGCTCGAACGGCAGCTCCATGCCCGGCGTCTTCGGATAGTTCATCGTCTGCCTCCCTTTCTGCCAGATGCGGCGCCTCTCAGGACAGCTCCTTCACCTCACCCTGCCGGTACGCGAGCACCAGCGCCTTCAAGTCGGCGATGCGCTCGCGCAGGCGCTCGCCCTCGTCGGTGTCCTCCACGCACACACGCCGGCGCGTGGTCTCGACAATGTTCACAGTGGAAAGGATGTCCCGGTTTTCAGCGATGGCCTTCTGCGTGCTCTCAAACGGGCTGTGGCTGCGCAGGCTGAGCCCGCGCGAGGACGCCACCAGCGTGTAACCCGCGATGCCCGTTTTGCCCTGGTACGCCTTGCAGAAGCCGCCGTCGATCACGATCAGCTTGCCGCCGGCCTTGATGGGGTTCTCGCCGCTCTTCGCGCGCACGGGCACATGGCCGTTGATGATGTGGCCCGTGTCCGGCGAGAGGCCGAACTCCTCGAAAATGCGCATCGCCGCGCGCTCGGCCACGGCCGCGTCCTCGCTTTCGATGTGCGCGTAATAGGGGTTTTTCCGCTCGACGCACGCGGCCTCTTCGCCGATGAAATACTTTTCGAACCAGCCCATTTTGTCGCGCCCGAAGATCGGCGAAAGACGCCCGCACCACAGGTACCACAAAAAGTCCTGCCCTTTGCGGCGCTCCTCGCTGCCCTCGGGCGCAAAATAGCCCGCGCGCGCCATCGCTTCGCAGTGGTCCATCCACGCGCGGCCGCGGTAGGTTTTCCCGTCGAGGGTGATCGAGGCGAACGCGCCGGCCTCGTCCATGGGGATGGCCCCGTGGAACAAAAGCATGCCGTTGCCCACACGGTACACGCTGCCCTTCGCATACAGAAAGCGGATGTGCCTTTGCAGGCGCTCGCTCTCGCAGAAGCTCTGGCGCAGCTTTGCCATCACGTCCTGCTCGGCCTCGGTGAGGCGCGAAGGGGCCCGCGGGTCCACCGTGGGGAAGTCGCAGTCGCACATGCGGTACTCGACGCCGTCCACCGTCAGGGTCTGGCTGGCGAAGTCCACGCGCTCGAGCAGCGCGCGGTCGGCCATGCCGAACTGCGGGTTGCGCGCGAGCACCTGGCATTCGAGCTTTGCCAAAATCACCGCGATGGCCTTGTGCATGCGTGCCACGCGCGCGAGGTCCTGCGCGGAGTACTCGCCCGCGCTGCCCACGAGCTTGGGCCAGAAGCCCGAGACGTCCGCTTCGCGGTAATGCTCCTCGGCGAACAGCGCCAGCGGGCGCAGGTTGAGGCCGTACCCGTCCTCGAGCGACTCGAGGTTGTTGTAGCTGAGCGCCACGTGGATGACGCTGGCGATGCACACCTCGCTGCCCGCCGCCGCGCCCATCCATTCGACGTCGTGGTTGCCCCACTGCACGTCCACCGCGTAGTGGGCGGCCAGCTCGTCCAGAATGATGTCCGGCCGCGGGCCGCGGTCGAAAATGTCGCCCACGATGTGCAGCCGGTACACCGACAGCCGGCGAATCAATTCGCACAGGGCGATGATGAAGTCGTCCGCGCGGCCGATGTCGATGATGGACGAGAGGATGCGCTCGTAGTAGCCCTCTTTGTCGTGATCTTCAAAATGGGCGTGCAGCAGCTCGTCGATGATATAGCTGAAGCCCTCCGGCAGGCGCTTGCGCACAAAGCTGCGCGTGTATTTCGACTCGGTGACGCGGCACACGTCCAGAAGGCGCATCAGCGTCTGGCGGTACCACGCGTCCAGATCCTTCTGTCGCGGCTTGAGCTGCGCCAGCTTCTGCGCGGGGTAATAGATCAGCGTGGCGAACTCGGCGCGCTCGGCCTCGGGCACATCGCCCGCCGGCGGGGCCAGCACGCGATCCACTTTTTCGCGGATGACGCCGGACGCGTTCGACAGAATGTGCGTAAACGCCTCGTACTCGCCGTGCAGATCGCTCATGAAATGCTCGGTGGGCTTGGGCAGCTTGAGGATGGCCTGCAGGTTGATGATCTCCTCGCTGGCGTCCGCGATGGTGGGATATTCCTTTGCAAGCAGCGTTAAAAACTTGCGCTGTGCCTCCTGCATGGCGCATGCCTCCCTTCTTTTATTAACAGTGTACCACATTTTCGCGGGATATGGTATACTGAAACGGAAAGAAAAACGGCGCGGCCGCGCGCTTTTGGGCACGCGCGCCCTTGGAAGGAGATGGACGCCCGATGAGACCCGTTCCTACCGCCTGCGCGCTGTGCCCGCGCCGGTGCAAAGCCGACCGCACGCGCGAGCGCGGGTTTTGCGGCGGCGGCGCGCAGGTGCGCGTTGCGCGCGCCGCTTTGCACCTGTGGGAGGAGCCGTGCCTGTCCGGCACGCGTGGCTCCGGCACGGTGTTTTTCTCCGGCTGCACACTGCGCTGCTGCTACTGCCAGAACTGGCGCATCAGCGCCGAAAATTTCGGCCGGGACGTCAGCGTGCCGCATCTCGCGGACATTTTCCTGCGCTTACAGGCGCAGAGCGCGCACAACATCAACCTCGTCACGCCCACGCAGTACCTGCCTTGGATTTTGGACGCGCTGGAGCTGGCGAAGCCGCGCCTTACCGTTCCCATCGTGTACAACACCGGCGGATATGAGACGCTCGAGACCGTGCGCCGGCTGGACGGCGTCGTCGACGTGTGGCTGACCGACCTCAAATATGTCTCGGGCGAGCTCTCCGCGCGCTATTCCGGCGCGCCGGATTATTTCGCCGTCGCCTCGCAGGCCGTCCGGGCGATGTGCGAACAGGCCGGGCCGCCGCGCTTTGACGAAAACGGCCTTTTGCAGAAGGGCGTGATCGTGCGGCACCTGGCGCTGCCCGGCGGCATGGACGACACGCGCGCCGTGCTGGAATTCCTCGCCGAAAAGCTGCCGAAGGGCGGCTTTCTCACCAGCCTGATGAGCCAGTACACCCCGTTTTACCGCGCGAAGGAGCACAAGGCCCTGTCGCGGCGCATCTCCACCTACGAGTACCGCAGGGCCGTGGACCTCGCCGTCGAGCTGGGCCTCACCGACGGCTACATGCAGCAGCGCTCGAGCGCGAAGGAGGAATACACCCCGCCGTTCGACCTCGAGGGCGTTCTGTAAAAAACTGTCAGCGATGTGCAAAGGAGGGCGAATGCGATGCGCATTCTGAATTTCGGCTCCCTGAACTGGGACAAAACCTACCGCGTGCCGCATTTTGTGCGCGGCGGCGAGACGATTTGCGCGCTGGCGCTGACGCAGTCGCCCGGCGGCAAAGGGCTGAACCAATCGGTGGCGCTGGGGCGCGCGGGCGCGGACGTTGCGCACGCGGGGGCCGTCGGCGCGGACGGCGCGCCGCTGCGCGCGCTGCTCGAGGCGGCGGGCGCGGACACCTCCCGCCTGCGCACGGCCGGCGAGGCGAGCGGGCACGCGGTGATCCAGCTGTGCGGCGGCGAGAACTGCATCATCGTATACGGCGGGGCGAACCGGACGCCCGTGCCGGCGGATGTGGACGCGTTCCTTGCGGGATACGGCCCCGGCGACCTGCTGCTGGTGCAGAACGAGACCTCGTGCGTGCCGTACGCGATGCGCCGCGCGAAGGCGCAGGGCATGGCCGTCGCGCTCAACCCCTCCCCCATCGACGAAACGCTCACGCCCGACGTGCTCGCGCTGGCGGACGTGCTGTTTGTCAACGAGACGGAGGCCGGCGCGCTGACGGGCGCAGACGCGCAGGACGCCGACGCCCTGCTGCGCGCGCTGGCCGCGCGCTTTCCCGCGGCGCAGCTTGTGCTGACGCTGGGCGAAAAGGGCGCGGCGTATCTAAGCGGCGGCGCGCGCTTATACCAGCGCGCCTATCCCGTCACCGCGGCGGACACCACCGCCGCCGGCGACACGTTCACGGGCTTTTTCCTGGCGGCGATGGCGCGAAACCTGCCGCCCAAAACCTGCCTGCGCTGCGCGGCCCTTGCCGCGGCACTGGCCGTCAGCCGGCCCGGCGCGGCGGACAGCATCCCCACCTGGGCGCAGATGAAGGCCTTCGGCGAAGCGTCCGGCGAGGACATGCAGGGGCTGTGATGCGGCGCCTTTCCCCGGAAATGTCCGCATTCCCGTATATAGAGAAAGAGGGGACGGCGCGCCGCCCCCTCTTTTTTCGCGCGTTTCGCGCTTTTTCGCGCCGGTTTACGGCAGCGCCACCGTGACGGCGGCCGCCTCGTCGAGCGTTGTCTCGGGCCAGCGCACAAACCGCAGCCCGGCCGCCTGCGTGAAGTCGGCTTCGCCCGCGGCGCAGTCGATCTCCACAGTGATCTCGCCCGTGTAATGGTCGCTCGTGCGGGTGGTGACGATGCTGGCGTGCGCGCCGTCGCCGAGCGCGGCGCCCGATGCGTCGCACAGCTGCAAGTCGAGCGCAAGCGACGGGCAGCCCGGCCCGTAGGGCATCAGTGTCAGCGAAACATGCGTCTCTTCGGCCGTGTAGGACACAACCGTGTAGCCGCTTTGCGCGTTCATCTCGAGCCTTTCGCCCTCGCGCAGCGCGGCCGTCCCCTCGCCGCTTTGCGCCTCTTCGAGCGTGAGCGGGATGAAGGTGACGCCGTCCGCCTGCGCGTCGGGGCTTGTCAGCTCGTACGTCTGCCGCCCGCCGCTGTACGCCGCCGGGTGCAGCACATACAGCCAGCGGCCCGTGCTGTCGCGCAGCGCGTAGTTTTGCAGCTGCGTATACCCGTCCTGCGGGCCGACGGGCAGCTGCGGCGACTGGATGCCGCCGCCCCCGTCGTGGTCGTCCACCACGGCCACCGCGCCCAGCGGCGAGACCGACAGGCGGACGAGGTCGAGCTTTTTGCCGCCGAACTCCAGCGTCTGCTCCGCCGCCGTGCGCGCGGCGGACGCCGCCGCACCGAGGTCGACGTCCACTTCGACGGTCCAGTCGCCCTCGCGGCCCATCAGCTTCTGCACAAGGCGGGCCCCGCCGCTGCCGTCCGGCTGCGAGGCGCAGCTGGGCAGCACCTGCATCGCATACTGCGCCGGCAGCGTGCCGTCCAGCACGATGCGCCGCGCCCAGCCCACGGTGTCCTCGTCGATGAAATAGGCGTTCAGCGTGTCGCTCAGCGTGTTCTGCGTGCCGTACAGCGCCCCGTCGATCTGCGCCATGGGATACAGGCCCATGCGCGTCAGCGCCCAGGCATCGCTTTGCCGGCGGCTGTCGCCGGTTTCGCGCAGCGCGTCGGCCAGGCCGTCCATGTGCACCGTGCCGAACAGGTTGATGAAGTTCTCGTCGGCGCTGACGCTGTCCACCGTGAAGGTGACGCCCTCGTCCGTGACGGACACGCCCACTTCGGCGGTATAGGCCTCAAGCGCGGGCTGCATCGACGCGAGGCTGCTGTCCTCGTCGCCCGCGAAAAATTCGATGACGCCCTGCGCCATCACGGCCAGCTGCCCGCTGGCCGCGAGCGCCGTCACCGACAGCGCCGCGCACAGAGCGGCGGCCACCGCCGCCGTGCGCAGCAGCCGGTGCGCGCGCCGCACGGGCGGCGCGCTGTTTTCCGACGCCTGCGGAAGGCTCCGCAGCTGCGCATAGGCCGCGGCCAGCCGTTCGTCCACGCACGCGGGCACGGGCCCCGGGTCCAGCATGCGGCGCATTTCGTCCCTGTCTTCCTGCCGGTTCATATCGCATCCTCCTTTTCCTGCCATTGCTGTTTGAAGCGTTTGCGCGCGCGGGCAAGCCGCGTGCGCACAGCGGCCTCGCTCACGCCCAGCGTCTGTGCGATCTGGCGCGTGGGCAGGTCCTGCCAGTAAAACATCGTCAACACCAGCCGGTCGCTCTGCGCAAGGTGCGCCAGCGCGTCGGCCACCTCCAGCCGCTCGCCGCCGTGCGGCGCGCCGGCCGCCTGCGCGGCCTCCTCCAGCGGGACGGTGCGCCTGCGCCGACGCAGCATATCATAGCACCGGTACAGCAGGATGCGCGTCATCCACGTTTTGAAAAAAGCGGGCTGCGCAAGGCGCGGCAGCTTTTGCCAACCCTGCAAAACGGCGTCCTGCATGGCGTCGGCGGCGTCCTCGTCGCTGTGCAGCACCGCGCGCGCCGCGGCGTAAAGGCCCTTCTTGTTCTGTTCGATCAGCTGCGCGAACGCCTCGGCGTCCCCGCGCTGCGCGCGCCTGACAAGTTCTTCCACGCGAGGTTTCTCCCCTTTCGTCTTTTTTGTGATCACGCCCATTAGACGCTTTTCACCGGGCGGAATGTGACAGGCGCGCCGAAAAAATTTCAAGGCAGGAAAAAGCGCCCCCGGCCCGCGGGCCGAAGGCGCTTTTGTCGGATATTTGCGAAAAAACAGCGCTTATTTGCTCAGGCGCTCCTTCAGAGCGGCCGCCTGATGGCGCAGCTCGGCGGGCACGCGCTCGCCGATCATGTCGTACAGCTCCTCGACACCCTTGACGTCCTCCAGCCACAGGGCCTTGTCCACGTCCAGCAGGCCGCGCACGGTGTCGACGGTGATGCCGTCCTCCTCCAGTCCGGTGATGTCGATGTCCTCGGGGCGCGGCTCGTAGCCGATGGGCGTCTCGACGGCGTCCACCTCGCCCTTGCAGCGCTTGAGCATCCACATCAGCACACGCATGTTGTCGCCGAAGCCCGGCCAGATGAAGTGGCCTTCGTCGTCGGTGCGGAACCAGTTGACATGGAAGATCTTCGGGGCCTTGTCGCCCAGCTTCTTGCCCATCTCGAGCCAGTGGTTGAAGTAATCGCCCATATTGTAGCCGCAGAACGGGCGCATGGCCATCGGGTCGCGGCGCACAACGCCCACGGCGCCGGCGGCAGCGGCCGTCGTCTCGGAGGCCATGGCGGAGCCGACGTACACGCCGTGGTTCCAGTCAAAGCTCTGGAACACCAGCGGGGCCGTCTTGGCGCGGCGGCCGCCGAACACCATCGCGGTGACGGGCACGCCGTTGGGGTTGTCAAACTCCTTCGACAGGCACGGGCAGTTGACGGCCGGGGCCGTGAAGCGGGAGTTCGGGTGCGCCAGCTTGCCGCCGCTCGCAACATACTCCTTGCCGTGCACGGGCACGCCCGTCCACTCCTGCGCGTTCTCGGGCGGGTTCTTGTCCAGACCCTCCCACCAGACGGTGTTGTTGTCAAGGTTGCGCGCCACGTTCGTAAAGATGGTGTTGCGCTTCGTGGTGGCCAGCGCGTTCGGGTTCGACTTGGCGTTCGTGCCGGGCGCGACGCCGAAGAAGCCGTTCTCGGGGTTGATGGCGTACAGGCGGCCGTCGTCGCCGATGTGCATCCAGGCGATGTCGTCGCCCACGGTCCACACCTTATAGCCCTGGTCGGCGTACACCTTGGGCGGGATCAGCATGGCCAGGTTCGTCTTGCCGCAGGCCGAGGGGAACGCGGCGGTGATGTAATCGACATGGCCGGTCGGGTCTTCAATGCCGAGGATGAGCATGTGCTCGGCCATCCAGCCCTCTTTCATGCCCTGATACGAGGCGATGCGCAGCGCAAAGCACTTTTTGCCCAGTAGCACGTTGCCGCCGTAGCCGGAGTTGATCGACCAGATGGCGTTCTCCTCCGGGAACTGCACGATGTAGCGCTTTTCGGCGTCGATGTCCGCCTTGGCGTGCTGGCCGCGCACGAAGTCGTTCGAGTCGCCCAGCTGGCGCAAAGCGCCCACGCCCACGCGCGTCATGATGTCCATGTTCAGAACGACGTAGATCGAGTCGGTCACCTCGATGCCCACCTTGCTGAACGGGCTGCCCACGGGGCCCATGCAGTACGGGATGACATACATGGTGCGGCCCTTCATGCAGCCGGTGTACATCGGCAGCAAGAGCGCCTTCATCTCGTCGGTCTCCATCCAGTTGTTGATGGGGGCGGCGTCCTCGCGGCGCTTGGTGCAGATAAAGGTGCGGTCCTCCACGCGGGCCACATCGTTCTTCGCCGTGTGGTGCAAAACGCACCCGGGCAGCTCTTCCTGATTCAGCTCGGTCATCTCGCCGGTGCGGAACGCCTCTTCGCGCAGCGCGCGCAGCTGGCCCTCGGAGCCGTCGATCCAGATCGTGCGGTCGGGAGTCATCAGGGCTTCCATCTCCGCCACCCAGTCCAGCACATGCTTGTTATTGGTCAGTGCCATAGATACTTCTCACCTTTCTGCCTGTGATTTTTTTTGCACATCCGCACACTTTGCGAACGCACCGGCGCACATGCGCCGATTTTGATTTTATTATAGCATCCTGTTTAAAAAATAGCAATCTTCCTTTAAAATTTTTATGAATACGGCCCTGTGCGTTTTCCGCCTGTCTTTTCCCATGCGGCGCGGCGGGGCCCTTCGTCTCCGGTAGGGCCCCGCCGCGGGTGTTTTTTGGAATTTTCCCGATGCGCCGCGTCAGCCCTCGCCGCCCTGTTCGGGCGCGGGCGCGGGCTGCACGCCGTGCTGCGCCATGATCTGCTGCACTTCCGGCAGGCTGCGCATGTATTCGTCCATGGCCTCGGCCACGGTCTTTGAGTGCGCCACGGCCTCGACCACCGTGCGCGCGCCGTTCACCACGTCGCCGGAGGCGAAGATGCCCGGGCGCGTGGTGCGGCCGCGCTCGTCCGTCACCAGCAGGCCGCGCTGGTTCGTCTCGATGCCCTTGGTGCTGTTGACGATGCGGTTGCGCGGGCCCTGGCTGATCGAGATGATCACGCTGTCGGCCGGGTACAGCTTCTCGGAGCCGGGCACCAGCTCCTTCGTGCCGTCCTCGTTGTGCTTGACGTCGGCAAAAATGACGCCCTCGTCGACGATCTCGACCGGGGCTTTGCTGTACACGAAATCGACGCCCTCGAGCACGGCGTACTCGAACTCGTGCTTCGAGGCGGCCACGCCCTCGTCGCGCGAGAAGCATTGCAGATAGCGCACGCCCTTGCGCAGCGCCGTGCGCGCCACGTCCATGGCGGCGTTGCCCGCGCCGATGACGATCACGCGCTCGCCCAGATGGTAGCTGTCGGGGTTGTTGAGGTAGTTGATGCCGAAGTGCACGTTGCCCAGCGTCTCGCCCTTGATGTGCAGAGAGTTGGGCTGCCAGACGCCCGTGCCGATGAAGATGGCCTTGTAGCCGTCGCGAAACAGATCGTCGATGCCGATGGCGCCGCCGATGGTGGTGTTCGGGCGCACCTTGATGTCCTTGAGGCGCAGATGGCGGTACTCGAAATCGTCCAGCACGCTCTTGGGCAGGCGGAACGCCGGGATGCCGTAGCGCAGCACGCCGCCGATCTTGTCCTTGCCCTCGAAGATGGTCACCTGGTAACCCTTGCGCGCCAGGATGACGGCAATCGTCAGCCCGGCCGGGCCGGAGCCGACGATGGCCACACGCACGCCGTTGGAGGGCGCGGGCCCCTTGACCATTTTGCTGGAGTAGGTGCTGGAGATGTAGTGCTCGATGGTGGAGAAGTGCACGGGCGCGCCCTTGCGGCCCAGCACGCAGTGGCCCTCGCACTGGTTCTCGTGGTTGCACACAAGGCTGCACACCGTGGTGAGGGGATTGTTTTCAAACAGCATCCAGCCCGCCTCGTCGAGGTGGCCGTCCAGCATCAGGCGGATCACCTTCGGGATGGGCGTATGGATGGGGCAGCCCTTCTGGCACTGCGGCACTTTGCAGTTGAGGCAGCGCTGCGCCTCGTCCAACACGTGATAGGCCATGTTTAAAACGCATCCTTTCTTCTGCGCGAAGCCGCTTTGCCGCGCCAGCGGCGGCGGGCGCCTCACGGCATGGTTTGCGGGCGGGGACGTATCGATATGCGAAGGAAATACGGCGCCCGGTTTATACTATATCGCTTTTATTTTACACAAAAAGATGCGCAGATACAAGGGTTTTGCCGCCTGTAGTTTTTTTAACTTTCGCGCATCTGCGCCGCCATCCGCCTCCCCGCGGCAAGCGAAGGGCGTTTTCACACGCGCAGGAATTTGCCCGTGTACGCTTCGCCGCACGGCGCGGGCGCGCGCCGGCACAGCGCGGCGAGGTCGGCCGCTGCGGCGTGCGCGCGTGCGGCCAGCGCCGCCCCCTCGCCCGTTTTGGCAAGCTGCGCCAGACCCGCGCCCAGCGGCAGGCGGGGGGCGGCCTCGCGCAGCACCGCCCGGCCTTTTTCGCCGGCGCCCAGCACGCGCAGGTACGGCGGCAGCGCCGGCAGCGCGTCCGTGTAGCCCAGCACGGCGTCCAGCGCCAGGCGGCGCAGG
>DXGT01000102.1 GCA_019113785.1 Candidatus Ruthenibacterium merdigallinarum
GGATATGGACAGAGCAAAAGAGGGAAGGGCGAAAAAGGCCCGCCCGTGCGGCGTGGGAGCGCCCGTTCCTTTTGCCCTGTTTTTCCCCGTCAGACCCCGGCGATGCGCCGGAACTGCTTATGATCTTAGGAGGTTTTCTGTATGGCTCGTTTCACTTTACCGCGTGATCTGTATCACGGCAAGGGCTCGCTGGCCGAGCTGAAGAATTTGAAAGGCAAAAAGGCGATGGTCGTCGTGGGCGGCGGCAGCATGAAGCGCAACGGTTTTCTGGACAAGGCCGTCGGCTATCTGAAAGAGGCCGGCATGGAGGTGCGCCTGTATGAGGGCGTGGAGAGCGACCCGTCCGTCGAGACCGTGATGAAGGGCGCCGAGGCCATGCGCGAGTTCGGCCCCGACTGGATCGTCGCCATGGGCGGCGGCAGCCCCATCGACGCCGCGAAGGCCATGTGGGTGTTCTATGAGTATCCCACGTGCACGTTCGAGCAGCTGATCACCCCGTTCAGCTTCCCCGAGCTGCGCCAGAAGGCGAAATTCTGCGCCATCCCCTCTACGTCCGGCACGGCCACGGAGGTGACGGCGTTCTCGGTCATCACCGATTATCACAAGGGCATCAAGTACCCGCTGGCCGACTTCAACATCACCCCGGACGTGGCCATCGTCGACCCCGAGCTGGCCGAGACGATGCCGAAGAAGCTGACGGCGCACACGGGCATGGACGCCATGACGCACGCCATTGAGGCGTATGTGTCTACGGCGCACTGCAATTACACCGATCCGCTGGCGCTGCACGCCATCAAGATGATCCACAACGACCTGAAGAAGAGCTACGACGGCGACATGGACGCGCGCGACCGCATGCACGACGCGCAGTGCCTGGCCGGCATGGCGTTCTCGAACGCGCTGCTGGGCATCGTGCACTCGATGGCCCACAAGACCGGCGCCGCCTTCTCGGGCGGGCACATCATCCACGGCGCGGCCAACGCCATGTATTTGCCCAAGGTGATCCAGTACAACGCGAAAGTGCCCGAGGCGTCCGAGCGCTACGCCGAGATCGCGCGTTTCATCGGCCTGCCCGGCGAGACGGCGGATGAGCTGGTGCGCGCGCTCGTGGCCGAGCTGCGGGAGATGAACCGCCAGCTGAACATCCCCCTGGCCATCAAAAACTACGGCGAGGGCGGCGTTATCGCCGAGAAGAGCATCATCGACGAGGGCGAATTCAACGAAAAGCTGCACGACGTGGCGGCGAACGCCATTGCGGATGCCTGCACGGGCTCGAACCCCCGTCAGCCCAGCCAGGAGGATATGGAAAAGCTGCTTTTGGCCGTGTATTACGACAAAGACATTGATTTCTAAATCGTGATTTGCTACAATATCCATGTATGCTGATATTCGCGGGAAAGGCGAAGCTGCGCGGCGGCTTCGCCTTTTCGCAAGCTGAGGACACAGGCAGGAGGACGGCCCAGATGTTCAAAATTCTGAAAAAAGAGGCGCTGAACCCGACGGTGACGAAGATGGTCATCGACGCGCCGCTGGTGGCCCGCAAGGCCCAGCCGGGACAGTTCATCATCTACCGCGCCAGCGAGGACGGCGAGCGCGTGCCGCTGACCATTGCGGATTACGACCGCGAGGCGGGCACCGTGACGATCATCTTCCAGATCGTGGGCGGCTCGACGATGGAGCTGAACGCATTGTCCGAGGGCGACAGCCTCGTCGACTTTGTGGGCCCGCTGGGCACGCCCAGCGAGCTGGAGGGCCTGAAAAAAGTGGCCGTCGTGGGCGGCGGCGTGGGCTGCGCCATCGCGTACCCCACGGCGAAGAAGCTGCACGAGCTGGGCGCCGAGGTGCACAGCGTGGTGGGCTTCCGCAACAAGGACCTCGTCATTCTGGAAAAGGAGTTCGAGGCCGTGAGCGCCCGCGTGGAGAAGATGTCGGACGACGGCTCCTGGGGCGAAAAGGGCCTTGTGACGAACGCGCTGGAAAAGCTGATCAAAGAGGGCAACCAGTACGACGAAGTGATCGCCATTGGCCCGCTGGTGATGATGAAGTTCGTGTGTCAGCTGACGAAACAGTACAACATCAAAACCATCGTCTCGATGAACCCCATCATGATCGATGGCACGGGTATGTGCGGCTGCTGCCGGCTGACTGTGGGCGGCAAGACGAAGTTCGCCTGCGTGGACGGGCCGGACTTTGACGGCCATGAGGTGGACTTTGACGAGGCCATGCACCGCGGCGGCATGTACCGCGAGTTTGAGGCGCATGCGCGCGAGGCCGCGTGCAACCTTTTGAAAAAGGAGGTCGAGTGAGATGCCGAACATGGACCCGAACAAGTGCCCGATGCCAGTGCAGGAGCCGGATGTGCGCAGCAAAAATTTCGACGAGGTGGCGCTGGGCTACACCTACGACATGGCGGTGAACGAGGCGAAGCGCTGTCTGCACTGCAAGAACCATCCGTGCGTGGCGGGCTGCCCCGTGGGCATCGACATCCCCGGCTTCATCGCGAAAGTGGCCGAGGAGGACATGGAGGGCGCGTACGAGGTGTTGAGCGCGTCGAGCGCGCTGCCCGCCGTGTGCGGCCGCGTGTGCCCGCAGGAGAACCAGTGCGAGGGCAAGTGCGTGCGCGGCATCAAGGGCGAGAGCGTGGGCATCGGCCGGCTGGAGCGCTTTGTGGCCGACTGGCACCGCGCGCACTCGGACGAGGTGCCCAAGGCCCCCGCGTGCAACGGCGTCAAGGTGGCGGTGATCGGCTCGGGCCCGTCGGGCCTGACGGCCGCGGGCGACCTTGCGAAAATGGGCTATAAGGTGACGGTGTACGAGGCGCTGCACACGCCCGGCGGCGTGCTGGTGTACGGCATTCCGGAGTTCCGTCTGCCCAAGGACATCGTGCGCCACGAGATCGACGGCCTCAGGGCGATGGGCGTCGACATCGAGACGGACGTCGTCATCGGCCGCACGCTGACGGTGGACGATCTGTTCGACATGGGCAACGAGGCGGTGTTCATCGGCTCGGGCGCGGGGCTGCCGCGCTTTATGGGCATCCCGGGCGAGAGCTTGAACGGCGTGTACTCGGCCAACGAGTTTTTGACGCGCATCAATTTGATGAAAGCCTACAAGCCCGGCGCAAAGACGCCCATCCAGCACGCGAAGAACGTGGCCGTGGTGGGCGGCGGCAACGTGGCCATGGACGCCGCGCGCTGCGCCAAGCGCCTGGGCGCCGAGAACGTGTACATCGTGTACCGCCGCGGCATGGCCGAGCTGCCCGCCCGCAAGGAGGAAGTGGAGCACGCCGAGGAGGAGGGCATCATCTTCAAGACGCTGTCGAACCCCATCGAAGTGCTGGGCGACGAAAAGGGCTATGTGA
>DXGT01000103.1 GCA_019113785.1 Candidatus Ruthenibacterium merdigallinarum
TGCCGGTGCCCGGCGGGCCCACGAGCAGCACGCCGTGCGGGATGCGCGCGCCGAGCGTGTTAAATTTGTGCTGGTCTTTGAGGAATTCGACGATCTCCTCAAGCTCCGCCTTCTCCTCGTCGGCGCCGGCCACATCCTTGAACGTGGCGCGCCGGCCCTGGTCGGACTGATCCTTCACTTTGGCGCGGCCCACATTCATGGCTTTGCCGCCGCCGGCCTGCATATACATCAGGTAATAGAACACGCCCATCACCACGACGCTCAACAGGATGAACGGCAGCATCGTCACCCAAATGGGCGTCTCGGTGGTTTGCAGGATGTCGTAATCCCACACTTCGCCGGGGTGCGCCTGCTCCCAGATCTCTTTATACTCGTCCAGACGGTTCAAAAACAGGCTGGGCAGCGGCAGGTTGTACACAAGGCGCGTGCGCCCGTCCTGCGTCACCGTTTCGTCGCTCTGGCGGTTCAGCTGCGGCAAAAGCGAGTTCGTCTGCTCGGGCTGCTCTTCCTGCCCGCCGGTCTCTTCGAGCGCCTCCAGCGCCTGCGTGTCGAGATACATCTCGATGGCGCCGCTGTTCGGGTTCAGCGTGAACTCGTCCACGATGCCCTGCTCGAAGTAGGAGACGATCTCGCTGTACTTGCGCGACTGCGTGCGCTCGCCGCCGGTGGCCGTCATCACGAACATCATGATGATGACGCCCAGCACCAAAAGCACGATCAGCCCGTTGGTACCTTTCCGTTTGTTCAAATTTGTTTCACCTCGATCGGCGCAAAAGCGCCGGCGCTTTTACACCGAATACACTTCGGGCTTCAGGATGCCGATGTACGGCAGATTGCGGTATTTCTCGTCATAGTCGAGGCCGTAGCCCACCACAAACTCGTCCGGCACGGCATAGCCGACGTAATCGGCCTGCAAATCCACCTTGCGGCGGGCGGGCTTGTCCAGAAGGGTGGCGATGCGGATGGAGCGCGGCTCGCGGCTTTCGAGCAGCTCCTTGAGATAGCTCAGCGTCATGCCGGAGTCGAGGATGTCCTCCACGATCAGGATGTCGCGGCCCTTGATGGGCACGTCGAGGTCCTTGACGATCTTGACGACGCCCGAGGACTTGACGCCCGAGCCGTAGCTGGACACCACCATGAAATCGATCTCGGCGGGCACGTCGATGGCGCGCATCAAATCGGCCAGGAACACAACGGCCCCTTTGAGCACCGTGACGAGCATCAGGCTGCCGCCGCGGTAGTCCTGCGTGATTTGGCGTCCCAGCTCCTGCACCTTGGCGCGCAGCTCCTCCTCCGTGAGAAGCACGCGCAGGATATCCTCGTGCATATTGTCGTTCATATTCATTCTCCCATCTGCCGCACGGTAATGGTGACGGCGGTTTTCGTTTCGGCTCCGACGGCGGCGAGGGCGGAAAACCCGAAGCCCTGCGCCCACAGCACCTCGCTGCCGCGCGCGAGTACCGCCAGCGCGCCGCGCTGTGCGGGCGGCATTTTCGCCTCGCTGCACCACTTGCTCAAAAGCTTGCGCACGCCTCGCCCCGCAGGGGTGAACCGGTCGCCCGGGCGCCGCGTGCGGAAACAGCTGTGCGTTTTGATTTTATCATAATCCGCGCAAAAAATGAATGCTTTTTTTGCGTCCGGCGCAGAAAATTCACACATTTCAGGCGTCAGAAGCCGGATCTCAAGCACCGAACCGTCCGGCGCGGCCACGCGCCCGGGCGAAAGCGGCGCCTGCCAGGTTTTCTGCGCCTGCGTTTGTTTGCGGCACACGCGCAGCTGCCCCTGGCTTACAGACAGCCACACCCCTTCGCCGATGCACAGCGCGCCGCCCGCCTGCAAAAGCGCGCCGGCCCGCGCGCACAGGGCGGTTTTTTCCGGCTTTGCGCCGGCGCGCAAAATCAGCGTGCGCAGCGCCTGCGTGCGCAGCGCAGCCGGCGCTGCGCACAGGGCGGCCGCGTCGTACGCGTCCGCGCCGCAGCGCGCGGCTTCCAAAAGCGCGGCGGCCTGCGCGTCGAGATAATCGGCCACATCGCGCATCGACGCGGCAAAACGCGCCAGGGCGGCATCCGCGCCCGGATGCACCGCGCACAGCGCGGGCAGCGCCGCATTGCGCACGCGCCCGCGCGCATACTGCGCCGTGGCGTTCGTCTCGTCCTCGCGCCAGGGCTGGCCCAGCGCGCGCAGCGCCGCGCGCAGCTCGGCGCGCGGCAGCGTCAAAAACGGGCGCACAAAGCGCCCGCGCACCGGCGGGATGCCCGCCGCGCCGCGCACGGCGCACCCGCGCGCCAAATGCAGCAGCACCGTCTCGGCGTTGTCGTCCCGCGTGTGGGCCGTGGCCACCTGCGCGCCGCATAAATGGCCCAGCCGCTCGAAAAAGGCGTAGCGCGCTTCGCGTGCCCACGCTTCGCCCGCGTTTGCGGGCGGGGTGAGGCGCCGCACGAACAGCCGCACGCCGCACTGTGCGCACACCGCGCGCGCAAAGGCCTCGTCCCCGTCGGAGGCGGCCCCGCGCAGGCCGTGGTTCACATGCGCGGCCAGCACGCGGAAGCCCAGCGCCTTTTGCCGGCTGCACAGATAGCGCAGCAGCGCCACCGAATCGCCCCCGCCCGAGAGGGCGGCGATCACCACGCCGCCGCGCACAAACATGCGCTGCGCGCGCGCAAATTCATCGGCGGCGCGCCATGCGCGCTCCGGCGCGGGGCACGCGCGCTCATCCATGCGAGTAATCCTTGTTTGTGAAGCGCGTGTGCGCGCCGTCCCACATCAGATAGGCCACGCCCGTCTCACCGTGGCGGTTCTTGGCCACAATGCACTCGGCCTCGGTGACGCCGCCGACGTCGTCGCGGTCCTCGTCCTTGTTATAATATTCGTCGCGGTACAAAAACAGCACCGAGTCGGCGTCCTGCTCGATGGAGCCGGAGTCGCGCAGGTCGGACAGCATGGGCCGGTGGTCCGTGCGGTTTTTCTCGGCCGAACGCGACAGCTGCGACAGGGCGATGATGGGCACGTTCAGATCCTTCGCCATGATCTTGAGGTTCCGTGTGATCTCGCTGATCTCCTGCACGCGGTTTTCCGTGCGCTTGCCCGTGCTCATCAGCTGCAAATAGTCGATGATGACCAAGTCGATGTTGCCCTCGCGCGGGTCCTGGTTGATGCGCTGGATCTTGGCCTTCATCTCGGCCACCGTGATCTGGGACGTGTCGTCCAGATAGATGTGCGTGCGGCTGAGCACTTCGCTGGCGCGCACGATGTCCGTCCAGTTGTCGTCCGTCAGATTGCCTGTGCGGAACGCCTGGCTCTGCACAATGGCCTCGCCCGACAGGATGCGGTTGATCAGCTGGTCCTTCGTCATCTCCAGGCTGAACATCGCCACGCCCAGCTTCTGGCGCTTGGCGACATTCGTGAGGATGTTCAGCGCGAACGAGGTCTTGCCCATGCCGGGGCGCGCCGCCAGGATGATGAGGTCGGAGCGGCCCAGGCCCGTGAGCATCGCGTCCAGCTGGGTGAAGCCCGTGGGGATGCCCAGGAATTTGTCGCGGTTGGGGCCGCTGATCTCCTGCAAATGGGACAGCGCGTCCACAATGCCGTCGCTGATGGCCGTCAGCGCGTTGGAAGCGCTGCCCGCGCGAATCTGGTAGATCTGGCGCTCGGCGTGCTCGAGCAGGATGTCGGCGTCCGTCTCCTCGCCCGTGCTCTCCAGGATGTCCTGCGCGGCCTCGACCAGCGAGCGCACGCGGTAGCGCTGCACCACGATCTTAGCGTAGTGCTCGATGTTGCTCAGCGAGGGCACCCACTCGGCCAGCTGCGTCACATAGACCTTGGCCTCCTGCTCGGTCTCGAACACGCCGGCCTCCTGCACGGCCGCCAGCAGCGTGACAAAGTCCACCGCGCCGCTCTCGGAATACAGCCGCTCGATCTCGCGGTAAATGCGGCGGTTCTGCGGCAGGTAGAACATGTCCGCCTCCAGCAGGTCCGCCACTTGTGCGAACAGGCTGCTGTCTACGATCAGCGCGCCCAGCACGGCCTGCTCCGCCTCCATGCTGTACGGCAGACGGGCGGGCGCGCCGGCCGCGGCCGGCGCAAACTCGCGCTCGCGGGGCATAGCTCTCTCTCCTTCCCATGGCGCGGCCCGTGGCCGCAGAATCAAAAAGGCCCGCTGCTTTCTTCGGGCGGCGGGCCCGCGCCGCGCCCGTGCGCGGCTTTTTGTGTGTCCGTCCCGGTCACTCCGTCACGGCCACGCGGATCTTCGCAGTCACCTGCGGATAAACCTTCAGTTCCACCTCGTAGGTACCGAACGCCTTGATGTCGCCGTCCAGCACGATCTTGCGCTTGTCGACGGTCTCTCCCAGCGCGCTGCTCACCGCGGCGGCGATGTCCTTCGCCGTCACCGAGCCGAACAGGCGGCCCTCCTTGCCGGCCTTGGCCTTCACCGAGACGGTTTTCCCGTCGATGCGCGCGGCCAGCGCCTGCGCGGCGGCCAGCGCCTCGGCGCGGTGATGCTCCTGCGCGGCGGCCTTGCTCTTCACTTCGTTGACGGCCGCGGCGTCCGCGGGTACGGCCAGCTTGCGCGGGAACAGGAAATTGCGCGCGTATCCGTCCGACACCTCATACATGCCGTCTTTTTTCCCGATGTTCTTCACGTCCTGTTTGAGCACTACTTTCATTCGTTCCCTCTCCTTTTTCCGGCGTCCGGCGCCGTATTGCCTTGCCCTGTTTCAGGCCCGGTTCTTTTTCTTTGTCTTTTGCTCCTGCGCGTCGCGGTACTCGTCGATGGCCTCGAGGATCTCCTGGCGCGCCTGCTCGACGGAGATGCCCTTCAGCTGCGCGCCCGCCATCGTCAGATGGCCGCCGCCGCCGAGTTTCTCCATGATGACCTGCACGTTCACCTCGCCCATGCTGCGCGCCGAGACGCTGATCTGGCTGCCGATGTCCACCGCCACGATGCTGGCGCCGACGCCGTCGATCGTCAGCAGGTCGTTGGCCGCCTGCGGGATCACCACGCTCATCTCGGGCGGCAGGTCCTTCGAGCACACCACGGCTACGCCGCGGTACATCTCGGCCTGCGTCACCAGCTGGGCTTTGTGGGCATAGTCGTCCAGCGTGGAATTGAACAGCTTTTTCGCCGCCTGCGTCTGCGCGCCGGCGCGGCGCAGGAACGCCGCGGCCTCAAACGTGCGCACTCCCGTGTGCAGCGAGAAGTTGCGCGTGTCCAGCATGATGCCCGCCAAAAGCCCCTGTGCTTCCAGCGCGGTGAGGCGCACGCCCTTGTCGGGCGCGTCGATGTATTGCAGAAGTTCGCTGACGAGCTCGGACGCGCTGGAGGCGTACGGCTCGTGATAGAACACGACGCTGTCCTCGATGTGCCCCACGCACAGGCGGTGGTGGTCGATGACCACCGTGTTCTTCGCCCGGCGGTACAGCGCTTCGCTCTCGAGCAGGTACGGCAGGTGCGTGTCCACGACGATCAGCAGCGTGCGCTCGGTCATGCGGGCGCCGGCCTGTTCCGGCGTGAGGAAATCCTCGCAGCCGGCGGCGCGGAACTCGTCGATCAAATTGCCCGCCAGCGTGCGCTCGCGGTCGACGACGACATACGCCTGCCGGCCGCAGATGCGCGCGAAGCGCTGCATGCCCACCGCCGCGCCGACGGCGTCGAGGTCGGACATTTTGTGCCCCATCACGAACACATCGCCCGCCTGCGCCATCAGATCCCGGATGGCGTGCGCCACAATGCGGCTGCGCACCTTGCTGCGCTTTTCCACGCTCTGCGACACGCCGCCGTAGAATGTAAAGCCGTCCTTCGTCTGCACGGCGGCCTGGTCGCCGCCGCGCCCGAGGGCCATGTCCAGCGCCTGCGCGGCCATCTTTTCGCCCTCGGCCAGCGTGGGCGCGCCGCGCCCCACGCCGATGGACAGCGTGACGTTCGCGTTGTCCTCGCCGGCGCCGATGGCGCGCACGGTGTCCAGAATGGAAAAGCGCGCGCGCACGATCTCGCGCATGTGGCGCTCCTCCACAACGGCGACGTATTTCGCCGCCGACACGCGGCGCAGAAAGCCCGTCGTCGTGCCGATGAACTGCTCGAGCGCGGCTTCGACGGCGCCGACGATGCGCGCGCGCTCGGATTCCTTGAGCTCCTTCAGGATCTCGTCGTACGTATCCACCGTGAGGATCATCACGCTCGGGCGCGAGGCGCGGTACTCCTCGGCCTGCGCTTTCAGCGCGGTGTCCTCAAAGAAATAGACGAGCGTCACGCCGGGCTCTTCGCCCTTTGTCTCGCACGCATACGCCGTATAGCGGCGCTCGCCGACGCGCACGTCCTGCCCGCCGGGTTCGGCGCAGGCCGCAAGGTCCAGCTGCGGCAAAAGCCGCTCCACCGGCTGCAGGCACACCTCGGCCCCGCCGGCAAGCGCGTTCAAAAACGCATCGTTGTACCACGCGGCCCGCCCTTTTTCAATGGCCAGCACCGGCACTTGCAGCGCGGCCAGCCCGCTTTGCGAGGCGGCCGCGCCGTCCATTGCGCGCAAAAAACGCCCCGCCGCACGCCGGAAGCGCCGCACGCACAGCGCAAACGCCGCGGCCATCACCGCCAGCAGCACCAATAGCGGCGCCACCCACGCGGGCTTTGCAACGGCCAGCGCCACGCACAGCGCCGTGCACGCCAGCACCAGAAACGCCAGCAGCGTGTCCAACGCCAACATTCGTTTGTTCAAGGCTGAACGCCCCCTTTCCCGGCGCGCTGCGCGCCTTTTTGCGCGCTTTATGCGCCCAAAAGCAGCGTCACACCTGCATGATGATGGGCAGGATCATGGGGCTGCGCTTGGTCTTGCGGTAAAGGTAGCTCGACACGGTCTCGCGCAGGCGTGTCTTGACCATGCCGTGGTCGCGCATGTCGCGCCGGTCAAGCCCCGCCAGCGTCTCGCGCACTGCGGCGCGCGCGCCGTCCAAAAGCTCCTCGCTCTCGCGCACATACACGAACCCGCGCGAGACGAGCTCCGGCCCGGACAACACCGTGCCGGACGCGCCATCCACCGTGACGACGACGATTACCAGCCCGTCCTCGGACAGGTGGCGGCGGTCGCGCAGCACCGCGCTGCCCACGTCGCCCACGCCCAGGCCGTCCACCATCACCGCGCCCGCCGTGACCGGCTCGCCCAGACGGATACCGTCGGCCGACAGGATGATGCAGTCGCCGTTCTCGCCGATGTAGATATTCTCCGACGGCACGCCGACGGCCAGCGCCGTCATCGCATGCTTTTTCAGCTGCTTGTACTCGCCGTGCACCGGCAGGAAGAACTGCGGGTTCGCCAGCGTGAGCATCAGTTTCTGCTCCTCCTGGCAGGCGTGGCCGGAGACGTGCACGTCGTACATCGATTCATAAATCACTTCCGCGCCCAGCTTCAAAAGGCCGTTGACCACTTTCGTGACCATTTTTTCGTTGCCGGGGATGGGGTTGGCGGAGATGATGATGAAATCGCCCTCGCCGATGCGCACGTTGCGGTGGCTGGCGCTGGCCATGCGCGACAGCGCGCTCAGCGGCTCGCCCTGGCTGCCCGTGGTGATGAGCACGATCTTCTCGGGGGGATATTTATTGATCTCCTCGATGTCGATCACCGCGCCCTCGGGCGCATGCAGATAGCCCAGCTCGTGCGCCATGGCCGTGTTGTTCACCATGCTGCGCCCCGAGACGGCCACCTTGCGCCCCGCCGCCACGGCGAGATCGATGATCTGCTGGATGCGGTATACGTTCGAGGCGAACGTGGCGATGACGATGCGCTTTTTCTCCGCGCGGCGGAACAGGCTCGCAAAGCTCTCGCCCACCTTGTGCTCAGTGGCGGTGAAACCCGGGCGCTCGGCGTTCGTCGAGTCGCTCAGCAGGGCCAGCACGCCCTTTTTGCCGTAGGCCGCAATGGCGGCAAGGTCGGTGGGGCCGCCCGAGATGGGCGTGTAGTCGATTTTAAAATCGCCCGTGTGCAGGATGACGCCCGCCGGGCACTCGATGGCGAAAGCCAGCGCGTCCGGGATGGAGTGGTTCACGTGGATGGGCTCAATGGTAAAGCAGCCCAATTTGAATTTGCGCCCGGGCATGATCTCGTTCAGCTGCGCCGACGAGGCCAGGCCGTGCTCCTCGAGCTTGTTGCGGATGAGGCCCAGCGTCAGGCGCGCCGAGTACACGGGCACGTTGAACTCGCGCAGAAGATACGGCAGCGAGCCGATATGATCCTCGTGGCCGTGCGTGATGATGAGGCCGCGGATGCGCGAACGGTTCTGCAAAACGAACGAAAAGTCCGGGATGACAAGGTCGACGCCGAACATGTCGCTGTCCGGGAACACAAGGCCGCAGTCGACCAGCAGCATATCGTCGCCGCATTCGTACAGCGTGATGTTCTTGCCCACCTCGCCCAGGCCGCCCAGCGGATAAATTTTTACCTGCGGGGCGCTGCCGGCCTGCTTTTTGCGCCGCGGGCCGAAGCCGCGCCGGGGCACCGGGACCGATGCGCGCTTTTCCTGCGCCGCCTTCTCCGCGTTCGCTGTGCGCCGGGCGGGCTTTGCAGGCGCCGGGCGGCGCGCCGCATTGTTCTGTTCGGGCGCGGCAGCCTTCCCGCCGTCGGGCCCGACGTAGGCAATGCGCCGCGTGCGCGGCTTTTTCTCGCTTTGCGCCGTCTGTGCGCGCGCCTGTGTGCGCCGCGTGCGGCGTTCCTTCTCGCGGCTGTTTTCGCCGCCTGCATGATTCATTTGTTCTTGCATAAAACCTCCGTGTTTGTTATAAAAAATTCTTTTTTCATGCTGTCGTTATTTGCGCAGACCCCGACGCCGTCAGGAATGAGCGCCCCGCAGGCTGAACTCCCGGCGGCAGAGCCGCCGCACCGCCCGTGCACGGGACGCGCCGGTCGCTCCGCGCAAAGGCGTCCCGCAAGGGCCGCCGGCGCGCGGATAACAGAAAACACTTATTATAAGGATACCTTTTTCTGCCATCCTTGTCAAGCTGGGCCGCCGTGCGCCGGCGGTTTACAATGTAGGTGTTACAATGATGTGTAACAAATTAGGGAAATAAATAGCGAATAGGAGTGACCTGTGTTAAGGTTGAGTTGTCGAGACAAAACCAAAAGGCAGGTGTCACCCTATTCGCCATGAACAAGATAA
>DXGT01000104.1 GCA_019113785.1 Candidatus Ruthenibacterium merdigallinarum
ATATCAGACGGAGCAGGCGCAACTGGACGAAAAAATCGGACAGCTTCAAGCCGCTATCGCCGCCGAGAGCCAGACCGTAGCAGACGCGGAAAACTGGATTGCGCTGATGAAACAGTATGTCAATCCGACGGAACTAACCGCCGAACTTTTGAATACGCTGATTGAAAAAATCGTTGTCCATGAAGCGGTCAAGGGCGAGGACGGAAGCCGGGAGCAGGAGGTAGAAATCTTCTACCGCTTTATCGGCAAAATTGATTGAATGACACCAATATCTTTAACTATGTGATACCGGCGTGTCGATCTCGCCTTTGCCGAAGCCCCGCAGGATCATGGGCACATGGCAGATCTCCTCGTAGGCGGCGGGGCCCTTGGCGTACATGCTGTGGGATTCCAGCATGTCGCCGTGGTCGGTGGTGTAGAGCACCGCCGGCCGGTCGGCCTGCTCGTTGATGGCGGCCACCACCCGGCCGATCTCATAGTCCACAAAGCTGTTGCAGCCGAACAGCGCCCAGGCGTTCAGCCGCAGGGCCTCCCGGTCCTGGAAGCGCCGCGGCCCGGACCAGACCTGCTGGTGGACGGGCTTGTTTTCCAGCGTGTCGTAGACGTTGGGGCGCTTGGGCATGTCGTAGTCCCGGTACATGGAGGCGTAGGGCTGGGGGCACAGGGAGGGGCCGTGGGGCTCGTCGAAGCCCACCACCAGGAAGTAGTCCTCGTCGGCGTGGCCGCGGATGAAGTCCACCGCCCGGGAGGCGCACCGGTGGGCAAAGGTGAACTCCTCCGGGATGTCCTCCTTTTCCATGGTGCTGGTCTGGCGGGACTTATAGCGCTCCTCGTCGGTGAGCTCCTCCAGATAGTTGCGCATGTCGTACCACACGTCGGGGTCCCAGCCTTCGGGGGCGGTGCCCAGGCCGAAGTAATCGCCGCCGTCCAGGTGCCACTTGCCGATGTAGCCGGTGTAAACGCCCTTGTCGGCCAGGCGCTGGCCGATGGTGCGCACGTTCAGCCCCGGGGCCACGCAGTTGGTGTAGGAGCCGTTGATGCAGGGGTACTGGCCGGTGAAGATGGCGGAGCGGGCCGGCCCGCAGACCGGCTGCACCGTGTAGGCCTTGTTGAACTTGACGCCCTCGGCGGCCAGCGCGTCGATGTTGGGCGTTTTGATGCCCACGTCCTGGTAGCAGCTGACCATGTCCAGCCGCTGGGTGTCGGTCATGATCAGCACGAACTGCTTTTTGCTCATTCCTTGATGCCACCTCCGGTGACGCCGGCGCTCTTCACCGCTTCCATCAGGGTGGGGTTGGCCACGTCGTTGTAGGTCTTGCCGTCCAGAACGGGGTTCTCGGCGGCCATCAGCTCGGTCAGGTCATAGCCGTAGCTGGCGTAGTTGGGCAGAACGGCGTCCACGGGAGAATCCCACAGGTCGTACTGACCGGCGTCCAGGCTGGCCTGGATGGTCTTGCGCACGTCGCGGCCCATCCAGTCAACGGTGATCTCCACGTCGGGATACAGGGTGGTGAATTCCTCGATGGCAGCCTTGATCACGTCGGCCTGCGCCTCGGTCTCGCTCCACATGGAAGCGTAGCGGATGGTGCCGGACAGGGTGCCGGCAGCCGGCTGGGAAGCGCCGGAAGCAGGGGTGGAAGTGCCCGCGCTCTGGCTGGTGCCTGTTCCTCCGCAGGCGACGAGCCCAATCGAAAGAGCAGCCGCCAAAATGAGAGACAATGCCTTTTTCATATTGGGAGTCCTCCTTTTTAATAAAACGTGCTGCCGAATTCTTGGCAGACTTTATATTTTTACTATATATAACTTGCGGTTCTTCGTCGATATACATTAGTCACAAAGTTCAGATAAATTAATTGTCAAAATCGCCCCTTGCAAAAAAACGCTGTAATATAGCTGTAAACAGCGGTTTCTCCGCCTTCGGCATTTTGAGGCAGAGCCGCTGCCGCCGCGGTTCCAGGCCGAAAAAACGATAACGCCCCGTGGAAGGCACAGCAAGAAATATTAACTATCGCAAAAGCAGCACAATCCACCCGCGGCCCCGTTTTTATGGGCGGGAAGGGGTTTGACGGTGTTTTCACAAGGTTTGCCGCCTTTTTTCGCCAAAACCGCCCGCGCAACAGCCGGGAGCCAACAAACAACAAATAATCAATGACAGCCCCCAAAAGCAAATGTTATAATGAAAAAAACGCCCGAAAAGCCAACGCTTTGGGCGTTCGTTTGCTTTTTGGCGGCAGCCGCCGGGCGGCTCAAAACAGGCATATTATAATAAGGAGTTGTTATCCCATGGTATACAACATCATTTTTTATTTCACCGATCAGCAGCGCTGGGATACCTGCGGCTGCTTCGGCCAGCCGCTGGACATCACTCCGAATCTGGACCGGCTGGCCCGGGAGGGCGTGAAGTTCGACAACGCCTTCTCGCCCCAGCCGGTGTGCGGCCCCTGCCGCGCGCTGTTCCAGACCGGCCGTTACGCCACCGACACCGGCTGCTTCCGCAACAACATCATGCTGCCCGCCAACGTCAAAACGCTGGCGAACTATCTGGAGGAGGCCGGCTACGAGACGGCGTATGTGGGCAAGTGGCATCTGGCCAGCGACGGCGACATGGACGGCCACAACACCGTGGACCACACCGTGACCGCCGTGCCCCGGGAGCTGCGGGGCGGCTACACCGGCTACTGGCGGGTCGCGGACGTGCTGGAGTTCACCTCCCACGGCTACGACGGCTATGTCTTTGACGAAAACGACCGGCACATCGATTTCAAGGGCTACCGGGCGGACCGCATCAACGACATGGCCCTGGAATTCCTGGACGTGCGCGACGAGACAAAGCCCTTCTTCATGACCATTTCCCAGATCGAGCCCCACCACCAGAACGACCGGGGCCACTACGAGGGGCCGGAGGGCTCCAAAGAGCGCTTCAAGAACTTCGTTCTGCCCCACGACCTGGAGGTGCTGGGGGGCAACGCCGCCGAGGAATACCCCGACTACCTGGGCCAGTGCGCCAGCCTGGACGAGAACCTGGGCCGCCTGGTGGAGCGGCTGAAGGCCAAGGGCCTTTACGACAACACCGTCATCCTCTACGCCTCCGACCACGGCTCTCACTTCAAGACCCGCAACAGGGACGCGCACCTGAACGGCGGCGACGACTACAAGCGCACCTGCCACGACAGCGCCCTGCACGTTCCCCTGGTGATCGCGGGCGGCCCCTTCCGGGGTGGCGTGGCGGTGGAGGAGCTGGTGAGCACCGAGAGCCTGCCCAAGACCATCCTGGCCCTGGCGGGGGTGGACGTGGGGGACGCCATGATCGGCGAGGACCTGCTGGACGTGGTGCAGAAGAAGGAGCCCGGCCGGCCCGACCGGGTGTTCGCCCAGATCTCCGAGAGCCGGGTGGGGCGCTGCGTGCGCACGCCGGACTATCTCTATTCCGTCTACGCCCCCGGCAAGGACGGCGGCAAAACCGCCGCGTCGGACGTCTACGCCGACGACTTCCTCTATGACTTGAAGGCCGACCCCTGGCAGCTGCACAATGTGGTGGACGACCCCGCCTATGCCGACGCGAAGCGGAAGCTGCGCGGCTGGCTGCTGGACTGGATCGAAAAAGCGGAAGGGTACCGCCCCGCCATTCTGGACGAAGAATGAGCCGCGGCGGGCCGGCCGCCTATAAACACTAAGGAAGTGAACCGAATGCCCCCTGTCAACGTTCTCATCAAGCCCGCCTCCTCCGCCTGCAACATGACCTGCGCCTACTGCTTTTACCGGGACGTGGCCAGCCACCGGCAGGAAGGCTTTCAGGGGATGCTCTCGCCGCGGCTCATGGAAGAGGTGGTCGCCGGTGCGATGGAGTTTGCCGAGCACAGCTGCTCCTTCCTCTTTCAGGGCGGCGAGCCCACCCTGGCCGGGCTGGATTTTTACCGGCAGGTGGTGAAGCTGGTCAAAAAGCACGAAAAGCCGGGGGTGAAGGTCAGCTACGCCATCCAGACCAACGCCTTCCGGCTGGACGAGGAATGGTGCGCCTTTTTCAAAGAGCACGATTTTCTGGTGGGCGTCTCGCTGGACGGACCGGCGGAGCTGCACAACCTCAACCGCACCGACCCGGCGCAGAACGGCACCTTCAACGACGTCATGCGCTCGGTGGCGCTGCTGAAAAAGCACGGGGTGACCTTCAACATCCTGTGCGTGCTGACGGGCAAAAACGCCCGCAGCATCGAGCGCATCTACCGCTTTTTCCGCAAGCAGGGGCTGGACCACATCCAGTTCATCCCCTGCCTGGAGCCGCTGGGCCAGGAGCGCGGGCGGGAGCGGTACCATCTTTCCGTGGAGGAATACGGCGAGTTCCTCATCCGCGTGTTCGACCTGTGGTTCCAGGACCTGCTCAGCGGGCAGTATGTGAGCATCCGCCACATCGACAACTGGCTGCAGATCCTGCTGGGGGGCCAGCCCGAGGCCTGCGGCATGGTGGGCAGGTGCTCCATCCAGTTCGTGGTGGAAGGGGACGGCGGCGTGTACCCCTGCGACTTTTACGTGTTGGACGAGCTGCGGCTGGGCACGGTGGGGGAAAACACCTTCGCCGAGATGGCCCAAAGCGCCGCCGCACGGCAGTTTTTGCAGTGTTCGACGCCGGTGCCGCCGGAGTGCGCCCGCTGCCGCTGGTACGTGCTGTGCCGCAACGGCTGCCGCCGGGACCGGCTGACCGGCGCGGACGGCCTGCCGGGGCGCTCCTGTTACTGCGACGCTTTGCAGCGGTTCTTCCGCGAGCGGGCCGGCCGCCTGCAGCAGGCCGCCGCCATCCTGGCGCGCTGGCGCTGAGCCGCTTTTTCCAAAAGCGAAACCGTCCCCCCCGCCGGGCATCCGGCAGAGGGACGGTTTTTTCTGTGTGGTTCACTGGGAGACCGGGGAGCCTTTTTCCTCCGCGTCCTCCCGGGCGGGCTCTTCCTGCGTGCCGCCGATGAGCTTGTTCTGGGCCATGACCCGGTATTTCGCCGGGCTCATCCCCTCCGCTTTGCTGAAGCGCTGGGAGAAGTAGCCCAGCGACGAGAAGCCGGTGATCAAGGCGATCTGCTTGATGGCGAAATCCGTTGTGCGCAACAGATACTTGCTCTCCTCCAGCCGCAGCGTCTGGACGTACTGGATGGGGGACATCCCGTAGCTCTGGCTGAAAATGTGGGCCAGATAATACTTGTTGACCTGGATCTTCTGGGCCAGCTGGTCCAGCGCGATGTCCTCACGGAAATGGGCGTCGATGTATTCCTTCGCCGCGGCGGCCTTGTTCTGGTGGGTCAGGTCGGCCTCCTGCACGCGGGAGGTGATGTTGGTCTGCCGCATCAGGCAGATGAGCAGGATGTCCAGCAGATGGCCGCACACTTCCTCGTAGTCGTTCCTCTGGTTCTTGGCCTCCTGCAGCATGGCCAGCAGATACCGCTGGATCTCCTCGGCGGCCTCGTTGAAGTGGATGATGCTGAAATCCTGCTTCGGGTCCAGTTCGGCGCTCATCTTTATCCCGCGGATGCCGAGCACGATGTATTCCAGCGGGTCGTCCACCATGCTGGTCTCCGTGTGTTCGATGTTCGGGTTCAGGATCACCATGTCCCCCACGGACACCTTATAATAGGAATCCCGTATCTGGAATTTGCCCGCACCGCCGATGACATAAAACACTTCGGTGAAATTGTGCGTGTGGGGGAAGCTGTACCAGTCGCCATTATATTTTGCGGAACTGATGTATAAAAGTTTGGCTCCCGAATTATGCAGCTGAAATTCCCGTTCTGTAAAATCGTAGCGATCTGTGCTCATAGCGCACCCCGATTTCCGACATCTTGCTTTAATTTCACAGGTTTTGTGAAATGGTTTGTAATAAGTATACATATTTTCGCAGGAAAAAGCACCTGTGGAGCACCCGCAAAATAAATAAAATGTCCGCCGGGAGGGGGGTGAGGCACATCCTTCCTCTGCCGGCGCATCTGCAAGGCATTGAGCCGCCGGGGCATCCCGATACCAACTGAAAGGCGGCGCGGATCGTTTCATTTGAGCACAAAAAAACAGCACCAGCCCGCTGCTGCGGCGGCTGGTGCTGCTTTGCTTTATATAGTGCGTCCCTCAGTTGTCCCCTCGGTGATAGCGGATCTTCATGTTCTCGGAGGCGTTCTTGAGGATCTGGGCAAGGGCCTTGTCCGATTCCTCCTTGACCATGCCGGCGATTTTGCGGTTGGCCTCTTTCAGAATTTCCACCGGCTCGCCCTGCCGCACCTTCTCGTCGTACTCGTAGAGCAGCTGCTGGCCGCGGTTCATCACGGCGTTCACATACCGCTCGTCAAACAGCAGCGCTTTTCCGAAATGGGCGTCGGTCAGCGCGGCGATGAGCCGGCTGTGCCAGTATATGCTGTCGGTGGAGACCGTTTCGGTGGTGCCGCTGAGGTATCCCGGGAACTCGGTCACATTGGCGTACACCGGGAAACAGGCCGTGAAGCCGCTGCCGCCCATGGACAGCCACTCCACGCCCTGAACGGCCGCCGGCAGATAGCCGCGGATCTGCATGATGCCGCAGACGTCGCTGTTGGGCACGCCGATGGTGCGGTACTTGCCCTTGCAGGCGGCGGTCTTGTCGTAAGGGTCGTAGGGCGTTCCCTGGTAATAGGAGCCCAGCAGATACCGCACGTCCTCCACCGTCACCTTGCGCTCCGGCACAAAGGACCAGGGGATGTCGTTGCTTTCGGGGGTGAAGTCGGCGCTGTCCCCGTCCCACTTATAGGTGCGGGGCAGGAAATACCGGGCCATGAACCAGGCGCGGGGGGGTGTTGTAAATGTGGTCCGCGTCGGAGTGGGAGCCGAAGGCCAGCCGCGGATTGAACTCCGCGCCGGTGTCCAGCGCCAGGCGGTACTTCTCCACGAACTCCCGCAGGTCTTTGGAGCAGAGATTCTCTTTCTGCTCGCCATAAGCGTCCGCAAAGTCGAAATGGTCCAGACCGAACTGGTTGGGCATCACCACCACCCGGTCATCCGGCACCCGCCGGGCGATCCAGTGATGGCCGCCGATGGTCTCCAGCCACCAGATCTCATCGGCGTCCGCAAAGGCCATGCCGTTGGGCTCATAGGTGCCGTACTCTTCCAGCAGCGCGCCGGTGCGCAGCACGCCCTCCCGGGCGGAGCGGATGTAGGGCAGCACCAAGGTCACCAGGTCCTCCTCGCCGATGCCGCCGGGCACCTCTTTCGTGCCGCGGCCCTTCTTTCCCTGATAGCGGACATAGGGGTCCGCGCCCACCACCCGGGCGTTGCTGGTGATGGTCTCGGTGGCGGTCATGGCCACGTTGGCCTCGTTGATGCCACAGGCGGGCCACACGCCGTTGGCCTTGGACACGTTGGGGCAGTCGGTATAGCGCAGGGCTTTCTCCGGCGGCGCGACGGTCAGGTGAGAGATGACCGTTTTATAGGTGGAAGCTCCCTCCCGGGCGGGGTGGGTCAAAAGGCGCTTGGCTTCAAAGGCGCCGTCGTCGTTGCGGGCAATGATGGTGGAGCCGTCATGGGTAGCTTCCTTGCCCACCAGAATCGTTGTACAGGGCATATGCGTCTCCTTTTCTTATGTGCATCTGTTCGGAATCGTTTTTCCGCCCCGCGGCAGAGCTTCGCAGCCGGGACTCGACGAAAAAACAGTTTTTCCCCTCTGATTCGACGCATTTATCATAGCACGGATGCCGTGCCGTTTCCAGCCCCGGGACGCCGGCGTTTTTGCATAAAGAAACCCCGGGAGACTATCTCCCGGGGTTTGGCGGAGATGGAGAGATTCGAACTCTCGCGCGTTGTTTAGACGCCTACCGCATTTCGAGTGCGGACCCTTCGACCACTTGGGTACATCTCCCTGTGCGCTGCCCGGCGCCGGGCCCGCGGGCTTTTGCGGCGGGGCGGCGCTTTGACGCATAGGTTATTATAGCAAATCGCGGGCGGCGCGTCAACCGGGAATGCGCACTTTTCTGCCGCTTGACGGCCGGGCGGCCCCCGTTTTATAATAAGCCCAAACCGAACGAAGGGGGCCGCGCACGCTTTGGTACGCATTTTATTCGTCTGCCTGGGCAACATCTGCCGTTCGCCCATGGCGGAGATGGTTTTGAAGGACATGGCGCAAAAGGCCGGCCTTGCGCGGGAATTTACAATCGACTCGGCCGCGACCAGCAGCTACGAGCGGGGCAACCCCATCTACCCGCCCGCGCGCCGGGAGCTGGCGCGCCGCGGCATCCCGTGCGGCGCGCACGCTTCGCGCACGGTCACGCGCGCGGACTACGACCGCTTCGACTGGATCTTTGCGATGGACGAAGCCAACCTGCGCGCCTTGCAGCGCCTGTTTGACGGCGACCCGCAGCGGAAAGTGGGCCTGCTGCTGGCCGAGTGCGGGCCCGCGCGCGACATCAGCGACCCGTGGTACACCGGCGATTTTTCCGCCGCCTACCGCGACATCGAGGCGGGCTGCCGCGCCGTTTTGCGGCGCTGCGCGCCGAAGGAGGGCGTATGAAACACTGGACGCACACCGGGCCGGACGGGCGCGCCGTGATCGAGGCGGAGGGCCTTTGCGCCGCCGGCGGCGGATGGGCCGGGCCGGCCGCCGACCGCCTGGCGGCGTTTGAGGCGCTGGGCGAAGAGCTGGCCGCACAGCAGGAGGCGTTGAGCGAAAGGATGGCCGCCCTGCGCAGCCAGGGCAGGGAGCGCACCGTCCAGTTCCGCGAACTGATGGCGCAAAAGCTGAACAACGCCGCCGTGCTGAGCGCTTTGCAGGCGCGCGGCCTATTGTGACGCGCAAAGCGCGCGGTTTTATGAAACGATACTAGAAGGAGGCCTGCGCCATGCGGGAAGTGACGCGCGAGGAGATGCGCGCGCTGGAAATGCGCGCCGACGCAGCGGGGCTGCGCTACGGCGAAATGATGGAGCGCGCCGGGCGCGCGGCCGCCGGGGAGGCGCTGGCGCGCGTGCCGTCGGGCAGGGCGCTTGTCGTGTGCGGCAAGGGCAACAACGGCGGCGACGGGTTTGTGATCGCGCGTCTTTTGCGCGAGGCCGGCCTTGCCGTGCACATCCTGCTGGCGCAGGGCGAGCCCGCCACGGCAAACGCGCGGGAGAATTACCGGCGCGCGTGCGCGATGCGCCTTCCCTGCGAGGCGCTGGACGCCGGCAATCCGGCGCAGCAGGCGCTGGCGCGCGCGGCGGATGTGTGCATCGACGCCGTGTACGGCACAGGGTTCCGCCTGCCGATGCCCCCGGACGGCGAAGCGGCCGCGCGCCTGATGGCCCTGTGCGGCGGCCTTGTGCTGGCCGTCGACGTGCCCAGCGGCGTCGAGTGCAACACGGGCGCGGCCGCGCCTTCGGCCGTGCGCGCCGGCGTGACCGTCGCGTTCCATGCGCCAAAGCCCTGCCACCGCCTGGCAAAAGCGCTGTGCGGCGAGGTGGCGGTGCGCTCAATCGGCATCGAGCAGGCGCTGGGCCTCTGACAAAACGCGCACAACCACAAAGCGCGCCGCCTTCCGGCGCGCCCCAACCCGCTTTGCCCCGCGCCGGAGCGGCCCGAGTGAGGATACGCCATGAAAAAATGCAAAATCACCGTGATGCGCATCACCCGATATGAGGATCTGATGGCACGCTACGAGAACCCGATCGAGCACGCCTGCGATATGCAGGTGGGGCAGGCGTTCGTCGCCGACGGCTGGCAAAAGCCCGCGGGCTTTTGCCAGAGCGCGTGGGACACGCTCTCGCCCTTTGTGCTGGCGCTGAGCCACGGCGGGAAGAATTTTTACGACGGCTGGATGAAAAACCCACGCTCCGCCATGCTCTCCTGCAACGACGGGTTCCGCCCGGTGACGTTTTTGGTGGAAGCGCTGGACGAGGACGCCGGCCCAAACACCCAGGGAGGGACGATATGAAAACCGCCATCTGTTACTATTCGCGCCACCACGGCAACACGCGCAAAGTGCTGGAGGCCATGGCCAGCGAGGGCGAAGTGGACCTCATCGACGTGACCACACGCCAGGCCGTCCGTCTGGACGGGTACGATTGCGTCGGCTTCGCCTGCGGCATCTACGGCTTTTCCTTCCATCCGGCGGTGGAGGCGTTCGCCCGGCAGTACCTGCCCGCGGCAAAGCCCGTGTTTTTCGTGTACACCTACGGCGTGGCCAAAGGCGCCGGCGCGAAGGACGTGGCCGCTGTGGCCGCGGAAAAGGGCTGCCCCGTGCTGGGGGAATTCGGCTGCAAAGGCTACGACACCTTCGGCCCCTTCCGGCTGGTGGGCGGCATTGCGAAAGGCCACCCGGACGAGCGGGATCTCGCCGACGCCCGCCGTTTCTACCGGGCGCTGTGCCAGATGTGGGAGCGCGGCCGCCAGGCGTGAAGCCGGCCACGCCTTTTCACAGGCCGGCCTCGATCCAAAAGGAATACCAGCTCCGTCAAATTCTCTTTCATCAGAAAAACCCCCTGTCCTGTACTGCTTCGCCTTTTTGGCTCACGCGTACAGTATAGGGGGTTTTTGCCGTTTGCAGGTCGCCCGGCGGGCGACAAAACGCCGCCGGCGCTTCAGCCGCCCAGCAGGTTCTGGCCAAAAGCGAACAGCGCCTCGTTGATCTCGAAGATATCGTACTTGCCGCGGGCGATGAAATACTCCACAATGACGTCGAACGCGCTGGCGCGCGAAAACGCAAAGCCAGCGCTTTGCAGCAGCGCGCACGCCTGTTCCATCGGCAGCTCCAGCGCAACGGCGAAGGCCATGGCGGTGGGTTTCGAGGGGCGGTATCCGCTGTCCGAGCGGATCTTGGAAAAGAGCTTGCGCGAGAGATTGGCCTTTTTGTAGCACTCGACGTCCGTCATACCCTTTTCGTCGATCAGGCGCAAAAGCATCTGGGAAAACGTCTCCTCCCGGCGGGCGAGCGCCTGTTCCAGCGTGGCGGGCGGCTGCACGGCGCCGTCCGCCGCCCCGGCGCAAACCGGCGCGCTGAACGCGCGCCGCGGGCGCGCCGGGGCCTTGCTGCGGCTCAGATGGGCGTCGAGGTCGGCGTACAGCGCGCCGTCGATGCGAAAGGCGTCCCGGTCGAACACAACGAGGCGGACGTCCATCTCGTGCGCGCGCAAAAAATCGGCGATGGCGCTCGTCGCCACCCGCAGGGCCTCGGCTTTGGGATAGCCGTACACGCCGGTGGAGATGAGCGGGAAGGCCACGCTTTCGCACCCGTGCGCCAGCGCCAGTTGCAGCGACGAGCGGTAGGCCGAGGCGAGAAGCGCCTCTTCGCCGTGCCCGCCGCCCCGCCAGACGGGGCCCACCGTGTGGATGACGTACTTCGCCGGCAGACGGTAGCCCTTTGTGATCTTGGCCTGCCCCGTCCGGCAGCCGCCCAGCGTGCGGCATTCGGCCAGCAGCTGCGGCCCCGCGGCGCGGTGGATGGCGCCGTCCACGCCCCCGCCGCCCAGCAGGCTCTCGTTGGCGGCGTTGACAATGGCGTCCACCCGCATCCGGGTGATATCGCCAGACACAATGGCAAGCGGCATATCCCTCATCCTCCCCTGCCCCGCGCGGCGCTGGGCGCGCCCGGCCGCGGCGCTTTTTCTTCAGTATACGCCGAAATGTGCGCGCGTCAAGGGCGCGGCGACACAAGAAAACAAAAAACTGCGAAGCGCCGCAAGGCCTTTTCCCTTACGGAATCGCGCATCAATAGCGCCGGGCGCAAATGTGTGCTACAATAAAGGCACAGCCGCCGCGCGCGGCAAAAAGGAGGGGCCGCCATGGTATTTCTGCATCTGTCCGACCTGCATCTGGGCAAACGTGTGAACGAGTTCTCCCTGCTGGAGGACCAGGCGCACATCCTTGCGCAGATCGAGGACATCGCCGCGCGCCGCAAGGCGGACGCGGTGGTGATCGCGGGCGATCTGTACGACCGCGCGGCCCCGCCCGCCGAGGCCGTGCAATTGCTGGACGGCTTCCTCACGCATCTGGCGCAGGCGGGGCGCGCGGTGCTCGTCTGCGCGGGCAACCACGACTCGCCCGAGCGGCTGGCCTTCGGCGGCGCACTGCTGGCCAAAAGCCGCCTGTACGTCTCGCCCGCCTACAACGGCGAAGTGCGCGCCGTGGAGCTGCGCGACGAATGGGGCCCCGTGCGTTTCTATCTCCTGCCGTTTTTGAAGCCAGCCACGGTGCGCCGCGCCTTTCCGGACGAGGAGATCGACGGCTACGAGGCGGCGGTGCGCACGGCGCTGGCGCACGTTTCGCCCGCGCCGCAGGGCCGCTGTGTGCTGGCGGCGCACCAGTTCGTCACGGGCGCCGCGCCCGGCGGCTCGGAGGAGCTGAACGTCGGCGGGCTGGACAACGTCAGCGCGGCCGCGTTCGACGCGTTCGACTATGTGGCGCTGGGGCACATCCACAGCCCGCAGCACATCGGGCGCGACACGCTGCGCTACTGCGGCTCGCCGCTCAAGTATTCGCTGGCCGAAGCGCGCGGGCAGAAATCGGTCACGGTGGTGACGATGGCGGAAAAGGGCGCGGTGCGCGTGGAGACGGAGCCCCTCGCCCCGCTGCGCGACCTGCGCGAAATCCGCGGCGCATACGACGAAGTCACCGCGCGCAGCTTCTACGAGCACAGCAACACGCAGGACTATCTGCACATCACGCTGACGGACGAGGAGGAGATCCTCGACGCCGTCGGCAAGCTGCGCAGCATCTATCCGAACCTCCTGCGTCTGGATTACGACAACGCGCGCACGCGCGCGGGCGCGGCGCTGCCCGGCCCCGCCGCGGTGCAGAGCAAAACGCCGGCCGAGCTGTTCGGCGAATTTTACGAAAAGCAGAACGGCCGGCCGCTGAGCGACGAGCAGCGCGCGTATCTGGACGGGCTGATCGAGACCGTGTGGGAGGAGGGGCGCGCATGAAACCGAGGAAGCTGACTGTCAGCGCCTTCGGGCCCTACGCCGGGCAGGTGGAGGTGGACTTTGCGCGCCTGGGCGAGCGCGGGCTGTACCTCATCACGGGCGATACGGGCGCTGGCAAAACAACGATTTTCGACGCCATTACCTTTGCGCTGTACGGCGAGGCCAGCGGGCGCAGCCGCAGCGCGGACATGCTGCGCAGCAAATACGCGCAGCCCGGCACGCCCACATTTGCACAGCTGACGTTCACGTGCCGCGGCGAGGAGTACACCGTGCGGCGCAACCCCGCTTACCTGCGCCCGGCCAAACGCGGCGGCGGCATGGTGGAGGAAAAAGCCGAGGCCGAGCTGCACGGCCCCGACGGGCGCGTCGTCACAAAGACGGGCGCGGTGACGCAGGCCGTCACGGAGCTGCTGGGCCTCGACTGCCGCCAGTTCTGCCAGATCGCCATGATCGCGCAGGGCGACTTCCTGCGCCTGCTGTTGGCCGACACGGCCGAGCGCATCCGCATCTTCCGCGAGATCTTCCACACGCGCTGCTACCAGACGCTACAGGAAAAACTGCGCGAGGAGAGCGGCGCGCTGCGCAGGCAGTACGACGAGGTGAACGCGCGCGCGCGTCAGGCGCTGCAAAGCGTCGGGTGCGCGCCGGGCAGCGAGGCGCAGGCCGCGCTGCAAACTTTGCAGGACGCGCCGTCGGCGGACGCCGCGGCGGGCGCGGCGCTGGCCGAGGCCCAGCTTGCGGCCGACCGCGAAAGCGAGGCGGCGCTCGCCGCGCAGGCCGCGGCGCTCGCCGCGCAGGCCGACGCGCTGCGCGAGGCGCTGGGCCGGGCGCAGGCGGCGGACAAAGCGCGCGCCGACCTGGCCGCCGCACGCGCGCGGGCCGAGGCCGAGACGCAGCGCCGCCCCGCGCTGGCGGCCGCCGCCGAGCGCTGGCAGCGCGAGGAGGGCCGCCGGCGCGAGCTGACCGTCGCCATCGAAACCGGCCGCAAGAGCCTCGCGTTGTACGACGCTTTGGACGCGCGGCGGAAAGAGCGCGACGAAGCGTCGCGCCGGACGGCGCTTTTCGCCGGGAAACTGGACGCGGCGCTGCAAAAACGCGAGGCGCTGCGCGCGCAGCGCGAAGAGGCCGAGCACGAGCGCGCCGCGCTGGCCGGCGCGCCGGCGCAGTGCGCGCAGCTGGAGGAACAATCCCGGCGCGCGCAGAAGGACGCGCAGGACATCGAACGCCTGGCCGACGCGTACCGCGCGCTGTACGCGCTGCAAAAAAACCTGCGCGCGGCGCAGAACGCCTACGCCAAGGCGGCGCAGCGGGCGGACGAGGCGCGCAGCGCCTTCGCCGCGCGCGAGCGCGCGTTCCTGAGCGGGCAGGCGGGCCTGCTGGCCGCGCAGCTGCGCGAGGGCGAGCCCTGCCCGGTGTGCGGCGCGCAGCACCACCCCGCCCCCGCGCAGCCGGTGCCGGGCGCGCCCAGCAAAGAGGACGTACAGGCCGCGCGAAAAGCGCGCGAGACGGCGGAAAAGGCCGAGCGGGCGGCGAGCGAGGAGGCCGCCGGCTGCCGCGCGCAGACGCAGCGCGCGGGCGAAGCGCTGGCGCAGCAGGCGCGCGATCTGTTGGGCGCGCAGACGCTGGACGGCCTTGCCGAGCGCATCGCCGCAGGCCTCGCCGAGACAAAGGCGCGCAAAGAGGCGCTGGAAGTGCAGCTTGCGGCGGCGCGCGCGCAATGCGCGCGCCGGGACGCGCTGGAGGCCGCGGCGCCGAGCGCCGCGGCGGCGCTGGAGGCGGCGAACGACGCCGTCACGCGCCTGACGCAGGAGCACGCGCGCGCACAGGAGGTGTTCAAGGCCGCCGAGGCCCGCGTGCGCGAGCAGGCCGCCGCACTGCCCGGCGAGAGCCGGGACGACGCGCAGCGCGCGCTGGACGCGCTGTGCGCCGAGGCCGCCGCGTGGGACGAGGGCCGGCGGCGCGACGAAGCGGCGCTGGCCGATTGCGACGCCCGCCTGCGCACAGCGCAGGCCCAGGCACAGGCGCTTGCCGAACAGGCGCAGGGCGGCGGCGACGCCGCCGCCCTCGGCCGGGCGCTGGACGAAAAGAAGGCGGCGCGCGGCGCGCTGAACGAGCAGCTGCGCGCACTGCGCAGCCGCATCGACCGCAACGCCTCCGCCCTCCAAACGCTGCGCGCACTGGACGACGAGGCGCGCGGCGTGCAGCGGCGCTGGGGCTGGCTCAAACCGCTGGCGGACACTGCCTGCGGCACGATCCCCGGGCGTGAAAAGCTGGCGCTGGAGACCTATGTGCAGACGACGTATTTCGAGCGCATCGTCGCGCGGGCGAACACGCGCCTGATGGCGATGACCGCCGGCCAGTACGAGCTGCGCCGGCGGCCCGTCGCGGGCAACCGCCAAAGCCAGAGCGGCCTTGAGCTGGACGTGCTGGATCATTACAACGGCACGCAGCGCGCGGCGGCGTCGCTGTCGGGCGGCGAATCGTTCGTGGCCTCGCTTTCGCTGGCGCTGGGGCTTTCGGACGAGATCCAGGCCAGCGCGGGCGGCGTGCAGATCGACGCGATGTTCGTGGACGAGGGCTTCGGCACGCTGAGCGAGCAGATCTTGAACGAGGCGGTGGACGCGCTGCAATCGCTGGCCGCAGGCGACCGGCTCGTGGGCATCATCTCGCACGTGGCCGAGCTGAAAACGCGCATCGACCGCCAGATCGTCGTGACCAAGGCGCGCACGGGCGGCAGCGCGGTGCGCCTGGAGGTTTGACGCTCGCGCAAACGCGCGTTTTGTGGTAAAATGAAAAAAACAGGGCCGTCCGCCTTTGCGGCAGCGGCCCCGAGCGAGGAGGGTGTTCCTTGGCGGAGAACGAAGCGCTGCGCGCGCTGTACGCGCAGCTGGCCAAAGCGCTGGGCGGGCCGCATTGGCGCGGCGCGCTGCAGCTGCTGGCCGCGCGCCTGCTGAGCGCGCAGTACTATCCCCAGCGCTATCAGCTGCGCCTGGCGGATTACGAGGAGACGGGCGCGTTTGCCGAGCCGACGGCGGCCACCGTGTGGGACATGGTCGCCGCCGGGCAGCCGCAGCGCGCAGCGGAGGCGCTGCGGCAGGCGTGCGCCGCGTACCCCGGCCTTGCCGCGGCGCTGGGCGACGCGCAGGAGTGGGACGCCGGCGCGCTGGCGGCGCAGCTGTCCTACCTGATGCGGCCGGGCGACGACGCCGCGGCCGTGCTGGACGATTTTCTCTCCTTCTGGGCCGGACGCGAAACGCGGGACGATTTTCGCACCCCCGCGGACGTGGCGGCGCTGATGGCGGCGCTGGCGGTGCCCGCGGGCGCCAGCGTGTACGACCCGCACTGCGCCTGCGGCGCGCTGCTGGCCGCGGGCCGGCGCGCGGGCGGCGGGGCGCTGTACGCGCAGCCGCGCAGCGACGAGGCGCAGGGCCTTGCCGCGCTGGAGCTGGCGCTGGCCGGCGCGCCGGTGCATCTGGCCCCGGCGGGCGCGGCGCTCGTGCAGGACGGCTGGCACGGCTGCGCCTTCGACGCCGTGCTGCTGAACCCGCCGTTCAACCAGACCGGCTGGAGCGGCGCAAAGAGCGCAAAGGACGAGAGCGCCGCGCGCTGGCCGTACGGGCCGCCGCCCCGCTCGAACGCGAACTTTGCATGGCTGCAATACGCGCTGCGCCATCTGCGCGAAAACGGGCGCGCGGCCGTGCTGCTGCCCAACGGCGCCCTGACGAGCCAGGTCCAGCGCGAGCGCGCCATCCGCGCGGCGCTGGTGCAGGCGGGCGCGGTGCGCGCGGTGATCGCGCTGCCCGGCGGGCTGTTCTACAACTCGCGCGTGCCGTGCAGCCTGTGGCTTTTGCAGCGCGGCGCGCCGCTGGCGGACCTGCTTTTGCTGGACGCCTGCGCCATGACGCACAAGACGGCCGGGCACGGGCGCAAGACGCGCGCGCTCGGCGAGGACGCGCGCGAAAAGCTCTGCGCCCTCGTCCGCTCGTTCGAGAGCGGCGCGCTCTCCGGCAAGAGCGCGGAATACGCCGTGGTGCCGCTGGCGCAGGCCGCGGCCGACGAGTGCCTGCTGAGCCCGAACCTGTACACCGACGCGCCGGTGCGCGGCCAGCGCGCGCCCCACGCCGAGTGGGAGGGCCTCACGCGGGAGCTGGCCGCCCTGCTGGAGGAGGACGCGGCGCTGAACAAACGCCTGAAACGGCAGCTGGAGGCGATGGGCTTTGGCAGATGAGTGGAAGCGCGTGCCGCTGGGCGAAGTGTACGACACATTCGGAGGCATCACGAAGGGACGCGGCGCGTTCGACGAGGGCGCGGCGCTGCTGGACGTGAAAACCATCGTGCACAGCCCGTTCGTGCCGGCGCAATTGGCCGCCCGCGTGCAGGCCACGCCGGCGGAACTGGAAAAGTACAGCGTGCGCAAGGGCGATATCTTCCTCAACCGAACCAGCGAATCCGCCCGGCAGCTGGGCCTTTCGTGCGTGGCCGCGCACGATGTGCCGGGCGCGGTGTTCACGGGCTTTGCCAAGCGCCTGCGCCCGAAGGCGCGCTGCCCGCTGGACAGCTTTTATATGGCGGGGTACCTGCGCTCGTCCCTTGCGCGCGAACAGCTGGCCGCCTGCGTGCCGGCGTACACCACGCGCGCCAGCCTGGACGAGCGGCGGCTGCGGCGCATCTGGGTGTACTACCCGCCGCGCGCGCAGCAAAAGCGCATCGGCAGCGCGCTGTGGGCCATTTTTGAAAAGCTGGAGCACAACCGCCTGCTGCAGCAGGCGCTGGCGCGCGAAGTGGCCATGCTGGAGGCGGGCGTGCACCCGCAGGACGCCGCCGCGCCGCCGGTGCGCCAGATGCAGTTGGGCGAGCCCGAGCGCGCGCGCCGCGCGCGCCTGTCCGGCATGCTGCAGGAAAAACAGATGCTGGCCGCCGCGCAGACACAGGCGCTGGAGGCGCTGTGGCCCGCGCTGATCGAGCGGTCGATCACCGCCGCGGCGCGCGCCGGCGTGTGCGCGGGCCAGGAAACGCACAGATAAAAGGAGAGAGCGATATGGATAAGAAAACACTGTGCATCGTCGGATGCGGATACCTGGGCAACGTTGTGGCCGGCGCGTGGAAGGCCGGGCTGCTGCCGGGCTACGATTTGGCCGGCGTGTACAGCCGCACGTTCGACCACGCACAGCTGACGGCGCAAGCCGCCGGCTGCCGCGCCTGCCGCACGCTGGAGGAGCTGCTGGCCGAAAAGCCGGATTTCGTCGTCGAGACGGCGGGCGGCCCCGGCCTGCGCGAGATCGCCGTCCCCGTGCTGCGCACGGGCGCGCAGCTCGTCGTCATCTCGGCGGGCGCGTTCGCCGACGAGGCGTTCCTCGAGCAGGTGCGCCGCACCGCGCAGGAAAACGGCACGCGCGTGCACATCGCCAGCGGCGCGGTGGGCGGCTTCGACGTGCTGCGCACGGTGGCCCTGATGGCGCGCGCGAAGGGCGAAGCGCTCGAGGCGCGGCTGTGGACGCACAAGGGCCCCGCTTCGCTCAAGGGCACGCCCGTGTTCAGCGATGAGCTGATGGCCAGCGAGACGGAGCGCGACGTATTTGACGGCAGCGCGCGCGAGGCCATTGCGCAGTTCCCCACCAAGGTGAACGTGGCGGTGGCGGCGGCGCTGGCCAGCGCCGGTGCCGGGCAGACGGGTGTAAAGATCACCAGCGTGCCGGGCTTTGTGGGCGACGACCACCGCATCACCGCGCAGGCCGCCGGCGTGCGCGCCGATGTGGACATCTATTCCGAGACGAGCGAGATCGCCGGCTGGAGCATTGTCTCCCTGCTGCAAAACCTCGCCTCGCCGCTTGTGTTCTATTGAGAGAGGAAGGCGAAACGCAATGGAGAAATTCAAACGCCTCACGGCCATCGAGCCCGTGGGCCTTGTGCCGCAGGCGCTGGAGGAGCTGCGCGGCTACGCCGAAGAGGTGCGGCTGTTCGACGACCTGCCCGCGGACGACGACGAGATCGTGCGGCGCATCGGCGATTCCGACGCCGCGCTGCTCAGCTACACCAGCCGCATCGACCGCGCGGTCATCGAGCGCTGCCCGTCGCTGCGCTACATCGGTATGTGTTGCAGCCTGTATTCGGAGGAGAGTGCCAACGTGGACATCGCCTGCGCGCGCGAGCACGGCATCCGCGTGTTGGGCGTGCGCGACTACGGCGACCGCGGCGTGGTGGAGTATGTCCTGCACGAGCTGATCGGCCTGCTGCACGGCTACGACAGGCCGTGCCTGTACGGCGAGCCGGTCGAGATCACGGGCCTCAACGTCGGCATGGTGGGCCTGGGCACGTCCGGGCGCATGGTGGCGGACGCGCTGGCCGCGTTCGGCGCGAACATCCGCTATTTCTGCCGCGCGCCCAAGCCCGACGCCGAGGCCGCCGGCATGCGCTTTACCCCGCTGGACGAGCTGCTGCGCGAGAGCCAGGTCGTGGTGACAAGCCTGAACAAGAATGTGCTGCTGCTGGGCGAAAAGGAATTCGACGCGCTGGGCGACGGCAAGGTGCTGTTCAACACCTCCATCGGCCCCGGCTTTGACGCGGCGGCGCTGGAAAAGTGGGCCGCGCGCGAGGGCAACTGGTTCCTGTGCGACACGCGCGGCGCCGCAGGGCCCGTCAGCGAGGCGTTTTTCTCCTCGCCGCGCGTCGTGTGCCGCAACGCGTCCGCGGGGCGCACGCGCCAGTCGTTCGTATTGCTCAGCCGCAAAGTGCTCGACAACATCCGCACGGCGCTGGCTGAATTGTGAGCGCCGCCGCACGGCGGCCGCAAAAGAAAGGGAGGGTTTACGATGGATTTCATGCAGCTGGTCAAAGACCGGTACTCCTGCAAAAAGTATGACGGGCGCAAGGTGGAAAAAGCGCAGCTCGACGCCATTTTGGAGGCGGGGCGCGCGGCGCCGACGGCCAAAAATTTGCAGGAGCAGCGCATCTATGTAGTGCAGTCGGCCGAAGGGCTGGCGAAGATCGACGCGCTGACGCCCTGCCGGTACGGCGCCGGCACCGTGCTGCTGGTGGCCTTTGACAAAGAGAATGTGTACACCTATCCGGGCGGCCGGCGCGACTCCGGCATTGAGGACGCCGCCATCGTGGCCACCCATATGATGCTGGCGGCCAAGGCCGCCGGCGTGGAGAGCTGCTGGCTGAACCGCTTCGACCCGCAGGCCGCGGCCGAGGCGTTCGGCCTGCCCGAGAACGAAGAGGTGCTGATGCTGCTGGACCTGGGCTATCCCGCGCCCGGCGCTGGCCCCCTGCCCATGCACAGCCAGCGCAAGCCGCTGGAGGACACGGTCGTCTATCTCTGATGCGCGATGCTTTCCGCCATCGAAAAAACCTGCCACGACCCCGGCCGACGGCAGGTTTTTTGACGTTTTCAAACGCGCCGCCAAAGCGCCTTGACATCGCGCGCGCAGCGTGCTATCCTATATATGCTGACATTGTGTCAGAATATTTTTTCAAACGATGTCTCACTGTGGAGGAGGGTTTCCCATGCGCGCAACTGTGTATTTAACGCGCGAGATCACGCCGGAGGCGGTCGTAAAGCTGTACCGCGCCTTGGGCGTCTCGCTGCCGGGCAAAGTGGCCGTGAAGGTGCATTCCGGCGAAAAGGGCAACCAGAATTTCCTGCATCCGGAATTCTGGAAGCCGATGGTGGAGGCCGTGAACGGCACGATCGTCGAGTGCAACACCGCCTACGGCGACGCGTCCGGCGGCGTGCGCGACAACACCGACTCGCACTTACAGCTGCTGGAGGAGCACGGCTGGACGAAGTACTTCCCCGTCGATCTGATGGACGCCGAGGGGCCGGACGCCGTTTGGCCCATTCCCGGCGGCAAAGTGCTCAAGAAGAACGTCGTGGGCAAAAACATCGAGCATTACGACTCGATGCTGGTGCTGGCGCACTTCAAGGGGCACCCGATGGGCGGCTACGGCGGCGCGCTCAAGCAGCTGTCCATCGGCTGCGCCTCCCGCGCGGGCAAGGCGCTGATCCACTCGGCCGGCAAGACGGACGACCGCTATGAGACATGGAACCAGCACGCCAGCGCCGTCGAGTTCCCCGAGGCGATGGCCGACGCCGCCACGAGCGTCGCCGGGCACTTCAAGGGCCGGATCGCTTTCATCAACGTGATGAAGAACCTCTCGGTCGACTGCGACTGCTGCGCCGTGGCCGAGGACCCGTGCATGAAGGACATCGGCATTCTCGCCTCGCTGGACCCCGTGGCCATCGATCAGGCCTGCATCGACCTCGTCATGGCGTCGGACGACCCCGGCAAGGAGCACTTCATGGAGCGCGTGACCAGCCGCAACGGCATCCACACCATCGAGGCCGCGGCCGAGCTGGGCTGCGGCGTGCGCGAGTACGAACTGATCGAGCTGTAAACCGCACAAAACGCCTCGCCTGCCCGGCGGCTTTTGCCGCGTGCGGCGGGGCGCTTTTTCGCCTTTTGGCTAGGAGGGTTCCCTTTTTATGACGATCCTGGAAAACCGCACGTTCGACGCAGAGCGCGCGCTGTACGCGGGCGAGGATATCCTTTTGAAGAACTGCGTCTTTGACGGCCCCGCCGACGGGGAGAGCGCCTGTAAGGAGGCCCGCGGCATCTCCGCCGAAGGCTGCCTTTTCAACCTGCGCTACCCCTTCTGGCATGACCGCGGCCTCCGGCTGACCGCCTGCGAGCTCACGGCCAACTGCCGCGCCGCGCTGTGGTATTCCTCGGACATTGCCATCGAGGATACAAAGCTGCACGGCATCAAGGCCCTGCGCGAGTGCGACGGCGCGCGCCTGCGCGGCTGCGACATCGCTTCGCCCGAGTTCGGCTGGTCGTCCCGCCATGTGGAGATGGACGGCTGCGCCGCCGCCGGCGAATACTTCATGCTGCGCGCGAGCCATCTGTATTTCCGCGATGTGAAGCTCACGGGCAAGTATTCGTTCCAGTACGTCGAGGACGCCGTGTTTGAACACTGCGTGTTCGACACGAAGGACGCTTTCTGGCACGCAAAGAACGTGGTGGTGCGCGACAGCGTGGTGAAGGGCGAATACCTCGCCTGGTACTGCGAAAATGTGACGTTTGAAAACTGCCGCATCATCGGCACGCAGCCGCTTTGCTACTGCCGCGGGCTGCGGCTCGTCGGCTGCGCAATGGAGGGCTGCGACCTTGCGTTCGAGCGCAGCGACGTGCAGGCCGAGGTGACGACACCCATCATCAGCGTGAAAAACCCGCTTGCCGGCAGCCGCATCACAGCCCCGTCCGTGGGCGAGATCCTCCGCGACATCCCCGGCGCCAATGCTCATGTGCCATAAAGTAACACAAATAAGAGAACAGACAGCTACCCCACTGTTCCGTAAAATATTTTGTGGCTGACTGGTGGAAATATCATTCCGAGGGTGCTAAAATGAAACATAGGAATGAGCG
>DXGT01000105.1 GCA_019113785.1 Candidatus Ruthenibacterium merdigallinarum
CTACTACAACAACCGTCGCATCAAGGCAAAGCTGAAGGGCTTGCCGCCTGCAATTCACAGACAGCAAGCCCTATCGGTTGCTTAAACAATTTTAAATTTCAAATATTGTCTAACTTTTTGGGGTCACTTCAAACCCCGGCCGCCCGCTCTGCGTTCGTCCTTTTATAAAAGATCACAAATATTTTTCCACATCCGCCAGCCGGCCGATCACCGGCGCGCCCGTGGCGGCCAGCGTCTTTTCCGGCTGATGGCCGCCCGCGAACAGGACGCACTGCGCGCAGAGCGCCTGCGCCGTTTCAAAATCGTGCGTGCTGTCGCCCACCAGCAGCGCGCGCGAAGCGTCCGTGCCGCTCTCGCGCAGCCAGCGCAGGCCGGCGTCCACCTTGCTTTTGGCGTAGATGTCGCCGATGCCCACCAGCGCGTCCATGTAGCCGTCCAGCCCGCGCGCAGCCACCTGCGCGCGCAGGATGTCCGTGCGCGAGGCCGACAAAATCACCTGCCGCAGCCCCTTTTCGCGCAGGCGGCGCACCGTGTCCAGCGCGCCCGACACAAGGCCGCAGGCCTCGCTCTGCGGGGTGTACAGCTCCATGTATTCCGCGGCCAGCTCGTCGAACGGGTGGCGCGAAAAATCGAACCCGACGTCCTCATAATACGCGCGCACCGGGAAGCGGAACACCTGCCGGTACCTTTCCAGCGAGCCCACGGGCGCGTAGCCGTGGCGCGTCAGCAGCGTGTCGATCAGGCGCGCGCACAGCGCCACGTCGTCGAGCAAAGTGCCGTTCCAGTCCCATATAACGGTGGTGATGTGCGCCATACGCGCCCTCCTTTGCCGCTTTACGCCGCGAACCAGCGCGCCAGTGCGCGGCTGCGCTCGATGGCCGCCACCAGCGCCACGCCCAGCGCGCAGCTGACGAGCTGCCCCAGCCCCACGGTGAGCATATTGAACAGCAGGACGCCGACGCTCGCCGTCTCGGGCATGAAGATGTAGGTGATCTCGGCCCCCACGATGATGGCGTTCACAAGGATGGGCGGCACGGCCGCGGCCAGCGGCAGGCCTTTGGTGCGCACGCGCGCAAGGCGGCGCGTCATCAGCGCGGCGATCAGCGTGGCCAGCGTGCCGAACAGCATGTCCCACGGGCTCATGCTGTACAGGTTGCTCAAAAAGCAGCCCACGGTCACGGCCCACACGGCGTCCGGCGTCAGCACGGGCAGCAGCGTCAGCGCTTCGCTGAGGCGCACCTGCACGGGGCCGTAGCTCAGCGGCGCCAGCAAAAGGCACAAGGCCACATAAATGCCGGCGATCAGCGCGGCGCGGACGATGCGTTTCGTTTTTCCTGCTGTTTTCATGGTGCAAAAATTCCTTTCGGCGAGAGATTTTGCCCCTTCGCCTCGCCAGCGCGAAGGGGTGCCCGCGCCGCGCAAAGCGCGGTGCGGCGGGCCTAAAAGGCTGTGCGCCGCAGCGGTATCCCGTGCCCTGCGCCTCGCCAAAGTTGCCCGATATGCTAGAGTATAGCACAAAAAACGCGTTTGTGCTATACTGAAATCCGCACACAATTCCGTACGCAAAGGAGGGAACGCCCATGGAGCGCTGGCGCCGGGCGGCAAAGGCCGCTTTCCCCTGCACGCTGCCCGTGCTGACGGGCTATCTGTTTTTGGGCCTTGCCTACGGCATCCTGATGCGCGAGGCCGGCTGGCCCGTGTGGCTGACGGCGCTGTCGAGCGCCGCCGTCTACGCCGGCAGCCTGCAGTTCGCCGCGGTGCCGATGCTCGCCGCGGCCGACCCGCTGGGCACGTTCGTGCTGGCGCTGGCCGTCAATGCGCGTCATGTGTTCTACGCGCTCTCCATGCTGGGGCGCTACCGCGCGTGCGGGCGCTTTGCGCCGTACCTTGTGTTCGGCCTGACGGATGAGACGTTTTCGGTGAATGTGGCCGCACGCATCCCCGCGGGCGCGGACGCCGCGCGCTTTTACACATGCACCACCGCGATGGACCACCTTTACTGGACGGCGGCCGGCGCGCTGGGCGCGGCGCTGGGCGGCCTTGTGCCGTTTGACACGAGCGGCGTTGAATTTGTGATGACGGCGCTGTTCACCGCCATCTGCACCGAGCAGTGGCTCTCTTCGCGCGAGCATCGCCCCGCGCTGGCGGGCTTTGCGGTAACGGGCGCGTGCCTTGCGCTGTTCGGGCCGTCGTCGTTCCTTCTGCCGGCCATGACGGCGCTCGTCGCCGTGCTGCTGGCGCTGCGCGGCCCGCTGGAGCGGACGGCGAAAGGGGGCGACGGCGCATGACGCACGCGCTTTTGCTCACGGCGCTGCTGGTGCTTGCGACGCAGATCACGCGCGCCGCGCCGTTTTTGCTGCTGCCGAAGGACAGGCCCCTGCCGCCGGTGCTCGACTATCTCGGGCGCGTGCTGCCCAGCGCCGTGATGGCGCTGCTGGTGGTGTACTGCTTCAAGGACGTCGCCTTCGCCGCACCGCCGCACGGCGCGCCGGAATTGATCTGCGTCGCTGCCGTCGCCGCGCTGCACTGCTGGCGGCGCAGCACGCTGCTGTCCGTTGCGGGCGGCACCATCCTTTATATGGTACTGGTGCAGACTGTGTTCGCTTGAAATTGACCGCATAAAATAAAAAGACGCGCCGGCGTGCATCCCATGATGCGCGCCGGCGCGTTTTGCATATTCTATTCTGCCGCGCCCGCGCCGCTTTTCAGCGCGGCCACATACGCGTCGATCTCGCGGCGCGTGCGCAGACGCACGCCGTGCTTTGCCGCCGCAAGATGCGCTTCGTGCCCGGCGCGCTGCGCCTTCGTGCGTCCGTCCAGCAGGATCCATCGCAGGAACTCCGCGTCAAATTTTTCTTCGCAGCCCACCGAGGGGCGCGTTTTCCCTCTGTAACGCCACCAGCGGCGCACACAGCTCCACAGGCACGGCAGACGCGCAATGTCCAAAAAGAGACACACATCCGCCATGGCAAAGCGCTGCGGGCACACGCGGGCGTAGTTGCCGTCGATCACCCAGCCCTCGTGCTCCTGCAAAAAGGCCTGTACCAGCGCGTTCTGCTCCGCAAGGCTCCGCTCCTGCCAGTTGCCGTAGAACTGCACCGCGTCCAGATGCAGCACCGGCAGGCCGTACACCTCACCCAGACGCTCTGCCAGCGTGGATTTCCCGCTGCCGGAATAGCCGATGATCTGAATGCGCACGCGCGCCCTCCTCTCTTCTTTTGTCCCGCGGGATGCGCCGCCGGTCAGCCCTCGACGCCCTCGGCCCAGTTGCCGTTCACAAACACCGGCACGCGCCGCCCGTCGGCGCACACGCCCGTGATGGCGAGGTCCTTCGTGCCCAGCATGAAGTCGACATGCACGTCCGACTGGTTGATGCCCTTTGCCAGAAGGCCCTGCTCGTCCAGCTGGCTGCCGCCCTCGACGGCCGACACAAAACCGCGGCCCAGCGCGAAATGGCACGAGGCGTTCTCGTCGTACAGCGTGTCGTAGAACAAAAGGCCCATCTCGCTGATCGGCGAAGTGGCCGGCACCAGCGCGCACTCGCCGAGATAGCGCGCATTGTCGTCCTCGTCCAGGATGCCGCGCAGCACCTCCCTGCCCTCCTTCGCGTCGAAGTCGACCACGCGGCCCTCATGGAAGGTAAAGCGGAAGTCCCGCACAAGGCTGCCGCTGTAATTCAGCGGCATCGAGGCCACCACCGTGCCCTCGGCGCGCAGGCGGTCGGGCGAGGTGAACACCTCTTCGGTGGGCATGTTCGCAAAGTGCCAGCGCCCGTCGGCCGCCGCGCTGCCGCCGCCGGCCCAGCGCACGTTTTCGGGCAGGCCGACGGTGATGTCGGTGCCCAGCGCGTTTTGGTAATGCAGCGCCGTGAAATTCTGCGCGTTCAGCCACGCGATGCGCTTTTCAAACGAACGGCGGTGCGCCTGCCACGCGGCCAGCGCGTCGCCCTCGCCCACGCGCACGGTTTTGAAGATGGCCTCCCACAGCCGCGCCACGGCCTCGTCCTCAGGCAGGCCGGGGAACACGGCCTTCGCCCACGCCGGGCCGGCCGCGCCGATGATGCTCCAGCACACGGCGCCGCTGCGCTGCGCCTTATAGAACGGCGCGCACTCGGCGTGCAGCGCCTTGATGTACGCCGCGGGCTTTGCGGCGTCCACCCCGGCGAGGGCCGCCGGGTCCTGCGAGCGGATGCTCAGAATCGCCGCGCCGCGCTCGGCCAATGCGTTGCGCCGCTGCGCAAGGCCGTCCGGGCAGCGCCCGCACGCCTCGGCGTCCGTGTGGTCGTAGTGCAGACGGGTGAGCTCGTCGTCGCTCCACTCCACCACAACGTCCTTCGCACCGGCGGCGTAGGCCTCGCGCGCGCACAGGCGCACAAAGGGCGCCGTCTCCAGCGGCGCGAGGATCAGCACCTCCTGCCCCGGGCGCACGGCAATGCCCGCGCGCACCGCCAGGCGCGCATATTCGCGCAGCTTTTCTTCAAACGTCATACAAACCGCCCCTTTTTTTCGCTTTTCCCCGATTATACCACCGCGCGCACGCGCGCGCAAGAAAACGGCGGGTTTCCGCCCCCGTCCGCGCGCAAAAAGGCGCAAAAACGCTTGACATGCGCGGGGAATGTCGATAAACTTAAAAGCGGAAATTAGCCCCGGCTAACAAATCCCGGCGCCGCCTTGCAGACAAGGGGCGCGCGCCGTTTTCTCACCCCGTTTTAGAAGGAGCACCCGTATGAATCTGACGCTTGACAAACTGCCTGTGGGCCGCTCGGCCCGCATCGCCGCCGTGGGCGGCCAGGGCGCGCTGCGCCGCCATTTGCTGGACATGGGCCTGACGCCCAAAACCGTGGTGATGGTGCGCAAGATCGCCCCCATGGGCGACCCCATCGAACTGCACCTGCGCGGCTACGAACTGACGCTGCGCCTGGAGGACGCCAAAAACATCACGCTGGAGGAGGTTGACGGATGATGGTGTTCGCACTGGCCGGCAACCAGAACTCCGGCAAGACCACACTGTTCAACCAGCTCACCGGCTCGAACCAACACGTCGGCAACTTCCCCGGCGTCACGGTGGACAAAAAGGAAGGGATCATCCGCGACCACCACACCGGCGAGCACCACCGCGGCCCGCGCAGCTGGGGCCACCCGCGCCACAAGCGCGCCGACATCCCGCCCAAGGAGCAGGCCACCGTCGTCGACCTGCCGGGCATTTACTCGCTGAGCCCTTACACCTCGGAGGAGATCGTCACGCGCGACTTCCTCATCAAGGAAAAGCCGGACGGCATCATCAACATCGTCGACGCCACGAACATCGAGCGCAACCTGTACCTGACGATGCAGCTCATCGATCTGGGCATCCCGATGGTGGTGGCGCTGAACATGATGGACGAGATGCGCGCCAACGGCAGCACCGTGGACGTCAACCGCCTCGAGGAGGAGCTGGGCGTGCCCGTGGTGCCGATCTCGGCGGCCAAAAACGAGGGCATCGACGAGCTGATCGAGCACGCGCTGCGCGCGGCCGAGCACAAGGAGCGCCCCCGCCGGCAGGACTTCTGCACCGGCGCCGTGCACCGCTGCGTGCACGGCATCGCCCACATGATCGAGGACCACGCCCAGGCCGCGGGCGTGCCGCCGTACTTCGCGGCGGCGAAACTGGTGGAGGGCGACGAGCCGATGACCCGCCAGCTGGCCCTGACGCAGAACGAGTGCGAGCTGATCGAGCACTCGGTAAAGGAGATGGAGACGGAGCTCGGCACCGACCGCGAGGCCGCGCTGGCCGACATGCGCTACAGCTTCATCGAAAAGCTGTGCGCCGAGACGGTGGTGAAGAGCGGCGAGAGCCGCGAACACGCGCGCAGCGTCGCCATCGACCGCATCCTCACGGGCAAATACCTCGCCATCCCGCTGTTCCTCGCCATCATGTTCCTCATTTTCTGGCTGACGTTCGGCGTCATCGGCTCGTTTTTGAGCGATCTGCTCACCGCCGGCATCGACGCGCTCACCGCCGCGGCGGACGCCGGGCTGACGGCCTACGGCATCAACCCCGTGGTGCACTCGCTCCTCATCGACGGCGTGTTCGCGGGTGTGGGCAGCGTGCTGAGCTTCTTGCCCATCATCGTCACGCTGTTCTTCTTCCTCTCGCTTTTGGAGGACTCGGGCTATATGGCGCGCGTAGCGTTCGTGATGGACAAGCTCCTGCGCAAGATCGGCCTGTCGGGCCGCAGCTTTGTGCCGATGCTGATCGGCTTCGGCTGCAGCGTGCCGGCCATCATGGCCGCGCGCACGCTCTCGAGCGACCGCGACCGCAAAATGACCATCCTGCTCACGCCGTTCTGCTCGTGCAGCGCAAAGCTGCCCATCTACGCGGTGTTCACCGCGGCGTTCTTCCCGCGCTACGGCGCGCTGGTGATGATCCTCTTATATGTGATGGGCATCGCGATCGGCATCGTGTGGGCGCTCTTGATGAAGAACACGCTGTACAAGGGCAACCCCGTGCCGTTCGTGATGGAGCTGCCGAACTACCGCCTGCCCAGCCCGAAGAGCGTGGGCCTGCTGGTGTGGGACAAGGCGAAGGACTTTCTGACCCGCGCATTCACCATCATCTTCGTGGCCACCATCATCATCTGGTTTTTGCAGTCGTTTGACACGCGCCTCAACGTCGTGGCCGACTCGTCCGCCAGCCTCCTGGCCGGGCTGGGCCGCATCATCGCGCCCATCTTCGCGCCGCTGGGCTTCACCGACTGGCGCGCCGCCACGGCCCTCATCACGGGCTTTTCCGCGAAGGAGGCCGTCGTCAGTACGCTGGCCGTGCTCACGGGCACGAACGTGGCGAACCTCGGCGGCGCATTGGCCGCCATCTTCACGCCGCTGCAGGCCTTCAGCTTTTTGACGTTCACACTTTTGTACACGCCGTGCGTGGCGGCCATCGCCGCTGTGCGCCGCGAAATGCGCTCGGGCCGGGCGGCCGTGTGCGTGGCGCTGATGCAGTGCGCCATCGCCTGGGTGTGCGCGCTGGCCGTGTACCAGGTCGGCAGCCTGTTCATCGGCTGAACGCCCGTCCCCCCCCCATTTTGTAAAGGAGCGATGAGAGTATGTCCCTGGCCGACTGGCTGATCCTCGCCGCCGTGGCGGCGCTGGCAGCGCTGGCGCTGCGCAGCATCCTGCGCGCAAAGCGCAAGGGCGGCTGCGCGGGCTGTTCGGGCTGCGGCGGCAGCTGCGCAGGCTGCTCGCAAAAGCGCTGAACGGCGCAAAACAAATCGAAAAAACCGGCGCGGCCGGGGCAGACGCCCCGGCCGCGCTCTTTTGCGCACAGCGCGCATTTTTTCCCAGCGGGCGTTCTCCCGCCGGCATATCCCCCGCCGCCAGGCCATATACATGGCAGTAAACAGCGGCGGGGAGTGTTGCGGCATGAAGGGAGACCCGGAGGAGCGCGCGGTCGCGCTGGGAGAATACGTCGTGGCGACAGGCGACACGGTGCGCGGCGCCGCGCGCAGATTCGGCGTCAGCAAATCGACGGTGCACAAAGACCTCACCGTCCGTCTGAAAAAGCGCAGCCGCACGCTGTACGAGAGCGTGGCCCGCGTGCTGCGCACGAACAAGGCCGAGCGCCATCTGCGCGGCGGTGAAGCCACGCGCCACAAATACCATCCGGAGGATTGAAAAAGGGCCCGCCAAAAAGCGGGTCCTTTTTCCTATCTGTCGCACTTTACAGGAAAGTTTTATAATCCTCGTAGTTTTTGGCGAGCAGCGCCGGGGTGTCGAGGCCGTACGGGCATTTTTTGCGGCACTGGTTGCAGTGCAGGCAATCCTCGATCTTTTTCATCTTGGCCTGCCACTCCTCGCTCAGCCAGCCGGCCTGCGGCGCGCGGCGCAGCATCAGGCTCATGCGCGCGCAGTTGTTGATCTCGATGCCCGCGGGGCACGGCATGCAGTAGCCGCAGCCGCGGCAGAAATCGCCCGCCAGCTGCGCGCGGTCGGCTTCGATCAGGCGCAGCATCGCCTCGTCCAGCGCGGGCGGCGCGTCCTGATACAACAAGAACTCGTCCAGCTCCGTTTCGCGCTGGATGCCCCAGATGGGCGCCACGTGCGAAAACTGCGGCTGCGCCATCCACGCGTAGGCGCACGCCGAGTTCGTGATCAGCCCGCCCGCGAGCGCCTTCATGGCGATGAAGCCCATGTCCGCGCTGCGGCACGCGTCCGCCAGAGCGATATCCCCGTCCGCCGAAAGGTACGACAGCGGGAACTGCAGCGTCTCGTACAGCCCGCTTTCGATGGCCTCGCGCGCGACGGCCAGCCGGTGGTTCGTGATGCCGATGTGGCGGATCTTGCCCTGCTCCTTCGCCCTGCACGCCGCGTCGTACAGCCCGTCCGCGCCGCCGGGCACGGGGCAGAACGCCGGGTTGTGGAACTGGTAGATGTCGATGTAGTCCGTTTTCAGCGTGCGCAGGCTCGTCTCCAGGTCGGCCCAAAAGCCCGCCGCGTCCTGCGCCTGCGTCTTGGTGCTGATGACGATCTTGTCGCGCACGTGCGAAAGCGCGCGGCCGATTTTCTCCTCGCTGTCCGAATAGGCGCGCGCGGTGTCGAAATAGTCGACGCCGCTGTCGTACGCCTTTTGCAGGATGCGCACGGCCCCTTCCATCTCCACGCGCTGGATGGGCAGCGCGCCGAACCCGTTTTTGTTCACGCACAGGCCTGTTTTGCCAAGCGTCACTCTCTGCATAGGTTTCGCTCCTCTCTGTTCCCAAAACTTTTGCGGCGCGCCGCGCCGCCATCCTTCGCTTTTTATTGTACACCCCGCCGGGCGCTTTGTCACCTGCGGCGCAAAAAAAACGGCCCCGGCGGGGCCGTTTTTTCATTGGCGCCCGTCAGCGCGCGCCGCGGATTTTGGAAAAGAAGAAAAAGCGGCGCTTTTCCGGCAGCGGCGGCAGCTCGGGGGTGTCGAGGTCCAGCTTGCAGCGCTCGTACGCGTTGACGACGCGCGTGGCGCCCAGCGTCTGCTCGCGCGGGAAATGGCCGTAGCTCAAGTGGCAGTGCCCGTGCAAAAACAGCTGGGGCTGCCATTTGTCGATCATGCCGCCGAAGCACGCAAAGCCGCGGTGGGGCAGGTCGCTGCCGTCGTTGCAGCCGCGCACGGGCGCGTGCGAGACGAGGATGTCCACGCCGCCCGCGCGCCGGATGCGCCCCTCGAGCCGCCAGGCGCGCCGTTCCATCTGGCGCTCGGTGTACTGGAACGGGCCCGGCTTATAGCGCATCGATCCGCCCAGCCCCGCAATGCGCACGCCGCGGAACGTATACACCTTGTCGTCGATGCAGACGCACCCCTCCGGCGGGCGCTTGACGTAGTCCGCGTCGTGATTGCCGCACACGTACAAAACCGGCGCGCGGCTGAACGTCGCCAGGAACGAGAGATAGGTGGCCTTTAAGTCGCCGCACGAGATGATCAGGTCCACGTCAGCCAGATAATTCGGCTCAAACCTGTCCCACAGGTATTTCGATTCAATGTCGGACACCGCCAAAATCTTCACTCTCTGTCCTCCTTGCGCACGCCCTGCAGGCGCACCATCGGTTTCGCTGCGTCGATCAGATCGTCGAACGCGGGGATGGCCCCGTCCACGTTCTCGGCCAGCCAGTCCATCGTCAGGATCTCCTGCGGGGTGAAATGGCCGCTCTCGGGGCCGACGGGCCGGCCGCCCTGCGCGTACAGCACGTCCTCGAACGGGTCGACCACGCCGTCGCACACGCCCTTTTTCAGATAGTCGGCGAGGCGGCGACAGCCCGCGGGCAGCCCGCGGCTCGTCAGCACGTCGATCATGCCCGAGGCGATGCCCCACCAGTAGTTCACCGCGCGCCCGTCCTCGGGCTCGTCGGCCTTCCAGGTGTTGTTCAGGATGCTGCGCAGGATCTTCTCGTAAAACTGGCCCCAGTGCCACATGGCCATGGCCATGGGCAGCGCGCCCTCGCGCGTCAACAGGTACAGGCCGTAGTCCTTCCCGCCGCGCGAAAGGCCGGTGTCCGGGCCGCTGATCACACGGATGTCCCGGCGCTCGAACGCCTCCTTGCCGCCGCAGTGCTTGTCCGCCGTCCACTGCACATACACGCGTGCGCGCGGGTTCACCATCTTTGCGCCCAGCGCGAACGCGTTGATGCTCGCGGGCATGCCGTAGATGGGATAGGTGGCGAAGTAGCCGATCTTGTTGTTGTCCGCCAGCGAGCCGGCGATGGCCCCCAGCACGAACTTCGCCTCGTACAGCCGCCCGTAATATGTGCGGATGGACGGGTGCGGCATATTCATCGAGCAGTTGAGGATCTTGACCTGCGGATGGCGCGCCGCGGCGCGCAGGCTGGCGTCCATCAGCTTGGGCGTCGTGGTGAATACCACGGCGCAGCCGTCGCGGATGGCCTGCTCGATCTTCTCGTCGTCGTTCGTGCCCACCTGCGCGTTGTCGTAGGTGTGCGTGATCACACGGCCCTCCAGCGCCTCGTCCACATGGCTGCGGCCGAACTCGTGCGCATAGGCCCACGCGCTGGTGTCGGCGCTCTTCTCGTGCACGAAGGCCACGTGCAGCGGCGTCACCTCCAGCGGCAAAAGGCGCGTCAAAAGCGGCGCGGGCCGCTCCTCCGGCTGCATGGAGAGCTCCACCGGGCTCTCCTGCGTCAGGGCCGTCACCTCCGGCCACAGGCCCGCCAGCATGCGGCTCAGCTTGGCCGCCGGCTGGCCGATCAGCGTGCGGTAGGGATACAGATCCAAAAACATCAGCAGTGCGTCGCCCGTGGTGATGGGCAGCTTCTTGCCGCCCTGCTGCGCAAACGCCGCGTCGAACGTGTAATACACGGAGGAAAAGTCCCGCCGGGTGTCCTCGCTCCACTTTTCCTCGCCCGCGTCCACCAGCTTCAACAGGCGCGCAAAGCGCCCCGTCTCGCTGAACCAGACGAAGTTCACGTGCGTGACCTCGTAGAAATCGAGGAATTCGTAATAGATCTCGCTGCCCTTGCTGCCGCTGCGGCGCGGCACAAGGCGCGTCACCGTGCCGGGGATGCTCGCCGCGCCGAAGTGCTTCATCACGCTGACGCGCTTGTTGCCCTCCTGCACGTAAAAACGGTTCATGAATTCATAGGCCTTGATGGGGTCGCGGATGCCCTCCTCCATGTGCGCCTCGCACAGCGCCATCCACTTGCGGGCAAATTCCGTCGCCTCGCCCAGCAGCGGCATGAAATTCGCCGCAAACGCCTTGGTGCGCCCGCTGGTCTTCGTGCCGGCGATGGCCTCCATCGGGATGTCCACAAGGCCCAGCGGCTCCACACGCTCGATCTGCGTGTTCTCCAGAATCTCGTCCAGCACCTGCAAATACGGGTACGCGCCCTTGGCCACGCGCGCGCGGAATTCCCTCTGCCCTTTTTTCTGCGCTTTGCGGTACTCCTCGCGCATGTTGTTCACACTGATCTCCACCGCTTGCCGACCTCCCTTTTGTGCGCTGCTTCCATCTTACCCTGCGGCGGGCAAAATTGCAAGCGCTGCGTGCGATGCAATATTGTTTTTCCGCTTTTCGCGTATTATAATGATGTCATACTGGCAAAAAAGAGGGGTTTGCACGATGCAGCAAAAAGACGCGCAGCTTGTGGCCGCGCTGGTCGAAGAGCGCGGCGCGCGCGCCGAGGAGGCGGCGCGCGCCGTCTGGCAGGCGGCCGAGCTGAACTGGCGCGAGGAAAAAAGCGCCGCCGCGCTGGCGGCATTTCTGGAGGAGGCGGGCTTTCGCGTGCGCCGCGGCATGCTGGACATGCCCACGGCGTTCATCGCCGAGGCGGGCGAGAGCGGGCCGGTGATCGCTTTTCTGGCCGAATACGACGCGCTGCCCGGCCTGTCGCAGGCGGCGGGCGAGGCCGCGCAGCACCCGCTGCACGCCGGCGGGGCCGGCCACGGCTGCGGGCACAACCTGCTGGGCGCCGGCGCGGCGCTGGCCGCCGCCGCGCTGCGGGACGTGCTGGCCGCCCTGGGCGTGCAGGCCGTGGTGCGCTGCTACGGCTGCCCGGCCGAGGAGGACGGTGGCGGCAAGGTGTTCTTTGCGCGCGCCGGCGCATTCGACGACGTGGACGCCGTGTTCGCCTGGCACCCGGGCGATGCGAATTACGTGCTGGGGCAGGGCACGCTGGCCGTGACGGGCGTATTGTACCGCTTTGCGGGGCGCACGGCCCACGCCGCGGCCGCGCCGCACACCGGGCGCAGCGCGCTGGACGCGTGCGAGCTGATGAACGTGGGCTGCAACTACCTGCGCGAGCACATCCCCACAGGCGCGCGCCTGCACTACGCCTACCGCGACACGGGCGGCACCGCGCCGAACGTCGTGCCCGACCATGCGTGCCTGCACTACTACATCCGCGCGCCGAAAGTGCGCGAGATGATGCAGATCAAGCAGCGCGTGGACGACGTGGCCCGCGGCGCGGCGCTGATGACGGGCACGCAGCTGACGATCACCGAGGTGGACGGCTTTTCCGACTATGTGCCCAACCGCACGCTGGGCGAGCTGCTGGCCGCGTGCCTAGCTGAGACGGGCGCGCCGGATTTCGACGAGGAGGACCGCGCGCTGGCCGCGCGCTTTGCCGCCACGCTCCCGCCCGAGGTGCTGCGCGCGAACGTGGAAAACACCTGCGCCGAGGCGGGCCTCGACGCGCACGCGCTGGACGGTCGCGTGCTGTGCGACGTCACGGCCCCGTATGTGCACGACCCCGCGCGCTGCGAGCCTGGCAGCACCGACGTGGGCGACGTGAGCTACTGCGCGCCCACGGCACAGCTGTACTGCGCCACGCTGGCGCTGGGCAGCGGCGGGCACAATTGGCAGGTGACGGCCCAGAGCGCGTGCCGCCACGGCTTTGCGGGCATGCGTGCCGCCGCGCGCGCGCTGGCGCTGGCAGGCCTGCGCGCGGCGCAGGACCCGACGCTGCTGGAAAAAGCGCGCGAAGAGCTGCGCCGCACCTGCCCGGAGGGCTATCTGTGCCCCATGCCGGAACAGGCGCGCCCCGCGCCCGCCGAGGGCTGAGACGCAAAAGTGGAACATGAGGAAAGGAAGAGCGGAATGAAACGGACGGACTACATCTCCTGGGACGAATATTTTATGGGCGTGGCGCTGCTGAGCGCCCAGCGCAGCAAGGACAACTCCTCGCAGGTGGGCGCGTGCATCGTCAACGACGAGAACAAGATCCTCTCGATGGGCTATAACGGCATGCCCGTGGGCTGCTTTGACGACGACATGCCCTGGGAGCGCGAGGGTGAGCCGCTCAAGACCAAGTACATGTATGTGTGCCACGCCGAGCTGAACGCCATTTTGAACCACGCCTCCGGCACGGGCAGCCTGCGCGGCGCGCGCATCTACACCACGCTGTTCCCGTGCAACGAGTGCGCGAAGGCCCTGATCCAGAGCGGCATCAAAAAAGTGATCTACTACGAGGACAAATACCCCGACAGCGACTCGGTGATCGCCTCCAAGCGCATGTTCGACATGGTGGGCATCGTGTACGAGCGTTACCGCCCCACCGGCCGCACGGTGGCGCTCTCTCTGTAAACAGAAAACAGGGGATGCGGGCAAGCCCGCATCCCCCGGCACAAACGGCCCGGCGCTGTACAGCGCCGGGCCGTTTCCCTTCTATTGTTCCGTCAGCCTGCGGCCGCGGCGGCCGTCTGCTCCTGCAAGGTGACCGTCACGGACACAACGCGCCCGTCGCGCACCACCTGCACCTCGACGGTGTCGCCCGCCGAGCGGCCCTCCAGCGCGCCCGTCACGTCCGACGTGCTCGTCACGGCTTTGCCGTCCACGCTCACGAACAAATCGCCCGCCTCGAGGCCGGCCTTCTCGGCGGCCGAGCCCTCATCCACCGAGACGATATACACGCCCAGCTGGTTCACACCGGCCTGCAGCGCGTCCTCCACCGTGCTGATGGACAGCACCTGGATGCCGAACGCGGGGCGGCCCGTGACGTAGCCGTTTTCAATGAGGCTCTGCGCCACGCTCATGGCCG
>DXGT01000106.1 GCA_019113785.1 Candidatus Ruthenibacterium merdigallinarum
TTGGTTGGAGACGACCTGGGAAAATAGGTAGGTGCCGGCTCTTTTCTCTTATTACGGCCCGTTGGTCAAGCGGTCAAGACGGCGGCCTCTCACGCCGCAAACGGGAGTTCGATTCTCCCACGGGTCACCAGCGCCGCGGACATCTGTCCGCGGCATTTTTTGTGCCGCAATTTTGGAGCTTTTCAAAAAAGCCGTGCCGTTTGCCTGTTTTGGAGCATCTCAAACAGGCGCGGCACGGCTTTTTCATTTGCTGTGGAGGGTGTGCAATGGACGAGAGCAGAACGCGTATGGGGACGCAGCCGGTGCTTCCGCTGCTTGCGAGCATGGCGGTGCCGATGATGCTGTCGATGCTGGTGCAGTCTTTATACAACATCGTGGACAGCATCTATGTGGCGCGCCTCGGGACGGATGCGCTCACGGCGGTTTCGCTGGCGTATCCGCTGCAAAACATTGTGCTCAGCGCCGCCGTGGGCATGGGCGTGGGCGTCAGTTCGGTGCTGTCCATCAGCCTGGGCGAGGGCGACCGCGAGCGCGCCAACGAGACGGCCACGCTGGGCATGGCGCTGACGGCGGTGCACTGCGTGCTGTTCGTGGTTTTGGGGCTTGTGGTGACACGGCCCTTCCTGCGCCTGTTCACGCAGGATGAGGCCGTTCTGGCGCAGGCGTGCGACTACACGTATGTGGTGCTGTGCTGGTCGTTCGGGTGCCTGATGCAGATCGGCATGGAAAAGATCTATCAGGGCCTCGGGGAGATGAAGGTGACGATGGTGCTGCTGGCCAGCGGCTGCGTCATCAACATCGTGCTGGACCCCATTTTGATTTTCGGCCTGCTGGGCTTTCCGGCCATGGGCGTCAAGGGCGCGGCCATCGCGACCGTCGCCGGGCAGATCGCAGCCTTCTTTCTGTATGTGATCGTCTACTGCGTCAAAAATCCGGGCGTGACCATCCATCCGCGCTATCTGCGGCCGAATCTGCGCCTTGTCCGGCGCATCTACTCCATCGGCATACCGTCCACGCTGATGCTGACGATGCCCTCGCTGCTCATCGGCGCGCTGAACGCCATTTTGGCGGAGCTGTCCGATGTGTATGTGGCGGTGCTGGGCGTGTATTACAAATTGCAGACGTTCATTTACATGCCGGCCAACGGCATCGTGCAGGGCATGCGCCCGCTGATCAGCTACAATTACGGCGCGGGAAAGGACGGCCGCGTGCGCAGCATCATCCGCTACAGCCTTGCGGGCACCGTGATCATCATGCTGGCGGGCACGGCCGTCTCGCTGGCGGCGCCGGGGTGGCTTTTGCACCTGTTTGACGCCGACGCACAGCTGATGGACGCAGGCTGCACGGCGCTGCGCCTCATTTCGCTGGGGTTCCTGGCCTCGTCGGTGGGCGTCGTCTTTTCCGGCGTATTTGAAGCGCTGGGCAAAGGGGTGCAGTCATTGGCGGTGTCGCTGCTGCGCCAGTTGGCGGTCACTGTGCCGCTGGGCTGGGCGCTGAGCCGCCTGTGGGGCGCTGCGGGCATCTGGACGGCGTTCCCTCTGGCGGAGGCGGTCGCCGCCGCGGCGGCCGCCGCAATGCTGTGGCATATGGAGGGCGGACGCTATTTCCCGGGCGGGAAAAGCGAACGCGTTTTCCCGGCTTCCTGACCGAAAATGCAGGCGATTTTTATACAGTGTGCCGATAGCAAAACGCAGAGGACTCTGATAGAATGAGGCACAGATGAGGCTGCTTTGCGCAGAGAACGGAGGGGGAAATGGAGCGGATCAAACGTTTGGGCCGCTACCCGAAGGCGGTGCTGCTGTGTTTGACAGCCATGGTTCTGGCGTTTGCAGCCGCGTACGCGGCGACCACCGCCCGGGTGGGTTTTGCGTACAAAGACGCCATCTTCGTCCCGAGAGAGGAAAACGGCGGCACGGTGTATTCCGGCAAGCTGGAGGGTTCGCCGGCCTCTTTTACGGTGTACGGCGATCAGACGGTGGAATTTCGCTGCGGCGACGCCGTGTATGGCCCTTACACCGCAGAGCAGGCCCCGGACGCCGTCCCGCAGGAATATGCGGCGGATGAGAGCGTGACGGGCGTCGAGCTTTTCTGCGCGCAGGAGCTGATCTTCCGCGGGGGCGCGGCGCGCTGGGGCGACCGCCTTGTGCTGTTCAACGAGGATGGCAGCATGGCGGACGTCGGCATCTCGGTGCAGGCGGGCGGCGGCGTTACTCTGGACGAAAACGGCAGCGAGATCGACCCGCTGGAGCCCTCTGCATACGCGGTACTCGAGCTGATGGCCGGCCCTGCGCTGACCCATAAGGGCGCGTGGCCCGTGTGGCTGGCGGGGGTGTTTGTCTGCGCCGTCACGGCAGTCCTCATCCTGTTTGCGGACGAGCTGTTCCGCTGGCGCATGGCCCTGCGGCTGCGCAATGCGGACGGGGCGGAGCCGTCTGAACTGGAACTGATGGACCGCTATGTCTCGTGGACCGTGCTGCCCGTGCTGGCGCTGGTTTTGTTCTTCATGGGCCTGCAATGACGCAAGGGAATGGCCGTACGCGGGAACCAAACGAAGGGAAATCATTTTTCGATGACTTATAGAGAAAGCCTCTGTGCGGCACAGCGCCGCGCAGAGGCTTTCTCCTTGGATCTCACACATTTTCCGCACCAGGGCCTCAGCGGCTGTACCAGTATTTCCGGTCGAGGCTGCGGTACTGGATGGCCTCGCTGATGTGCGACGCCTCGATGCGCTCGCTGCCGTCGAGGTCGGCGATGGTGCGGCTGACCTTGAGCAGGCGGTCGTACGCACGGGCGGACAGGCCCATATCGGTGAAGGCGCGCCGCAGCAGGGTGTTCGCCTGCGCGGACAGCGGGCAAACGCGCCGCAGCGCCGCGCTGGTGAGCCGGGCGTTGCACGAGATGCCCGTGCCCTTGTAGCGCGCGTTCTGCACTTCGCGCGCCGCCACGACGCGCGCGCGGATGGAGGCGCTGTCTTCGCCCTTTTCTTCGCCGGAGATTTCGTCGTACCCCACGGGCATCACCTCGACGTGCAGGTCGATGCGGTCAAGCAGCGGGCCGGACACCTTTTGCAGATACCGGTCGATGGCGTACTGCGTGCAGGTGCACTGGCGGGTGGGGTGACCGTAATAGCCGCAGGGGCATGGGTTCATCGCGGCCACCAGCATCACTTCGCACGGGAAGCTGGCCGAGCCGGCCACGCGGCTGACGGTGACGGCGCCGTCCTCGAGAGGCTGGCGCAGGATCTCCAGCGCGTCGCGGCTGAACTCCGGCAATTCGTCGAGGAACAGCACGCCGTTGTGCGCAAGGCTCACCTCGCCCGGGCGCGGCGTGCTGCCGCCGCCGGACAGCGCCGTGGCGCTGACGGAATGATGCGGCGCGCGGAACGGCCGCGTGCCCACCAGCCCGCCGCCCGCGCGCAGCAGGCCGGCCACCGAGTAGATTTTGCTGGTCTCGATGGCCTCCTCGCGCCGCAGCGGCGGCAGGATGCCCGGCAGGCGCTTTGCCAGCATCGATTTGCCCGTGCCCGGCGGGCCGATCAGCAGGATGTTGTGCCCGCCGGCTGCGGCGATCTCCATCGCGCGGCGCGCCTCGGGCTGGCCGCGCACGTCGGAAAAATCCGGCACGGCGTCGCCCGAAAAGGGCAGGAACGGCGCGGGCGCAGCGGGTTCGATGGCCGCTTCGCCGCGCAGATGGCGCACGGCCTGCGCGGCGTCGGCCACAGGGTACACGGTCAATTCCTCCACCACGGCGGCCTCGGCGGCGTTTTCCTTCGGCACGAACAGGCGCTTGATGCCGGCGCTGCGCGCCGCCAGCGCCATGGGCAGCACGCCCGAGACGCCGCGCACCGCGCCGTCCAGCGACAATTCGCCCAGAAAGGCGCAGTCGGCCGGGAGGGCGGGCAGCTGCCCGCTGGCCGCAAGGAGCGCCAGCAGGATGGGCAGGTCGTACACAGGGCCGGTTTTGCGCACATTGGCCGGCGCCAGGTTGACGGTGATGCGGCTGACAGGATAGGTGAATCCGAGGTTTTTCAGCGCGCTGCGCACGCGCTCGAGCGATTCCTTCACGGCGTTGTCGGGCAGGCCGACGATGCAGAATTGCGGCAGCCCGCCGCTGATGTCGGCCTCCACGCGCACGGCAAAACCGTCCAGCGCCCACACGCCCAAACTGTTCACTTCGGCAAACATCCAACCCGCCCCTTTTCGCTTTCTACTTTTCAGTATAGCCTGTGCGGCGGATTTCTACAAGAGAGAATTGACAAACGCCCCCCTGCGGCAGTATCATTAAAGTGCTGAAAGCCTCTGCGCCGGCCGGGCGTGCAGCATGTGCGCTCCGGGCCGGAAGGGGGAAGAGGACGCCTCCGGACACCGGATGCACGGGCCGGGGAAATTTCAGGAAAGCAGGTGTTCTATCGTATGTATCAAGAGGAGTATCAACGCTGGCTCGCCGCCGATCTGGAAGACACTGACCTGCGCCCGGAGCTTGTGAGCATCCAGGGCATCGACGAAGAGATCAAGGACCGTTTCGCCGTGAGCCTTGCGTTCGGCACGGCCGGCCTGCGCGGCGTGCTGGGCGCCGGCACCAACCGCATGAACATCTATGTGGTGCGCCAGGCCACGCAGGGCCTGGCCAACTGGGTGAAGACGCAGGGCGGCACGCAGACCGTGGCCATCAGCTACGACAGCCGCATCAAGAGCGACGTGTTTGCGCGCGAGACCGCCGGCGTGCTGGCGGCGAACGGCATCCATGTGCGCATTTACAAGGCGCTGATGCCCGTGCCGGCGCTGAGCTTTGCCACGCGCTATTACCACTGCAACGCGGGCGTGATGGTGACCGCCAGCCACAACCCGTCGAAGTACAACGGCTACAAGGCTTACGGGCCGGACGGCTGCCAGCTGACCGACGAGGCCGCCGCCGTCGTGTACGACGAGATCCAGAGCATCGACGTGCTGCACGGCGCAAAGACGATGCCCTTTGAGGAGGGCCTTGCCAGCGGCATGATCCAGTATGTCGAGGACGCGTGCTACGAGGCGCTGTACGACGCCATCAAGAGCCGCAGCGTGCGCCCGGGCCTGTGCAAGACGGCGGGCCTCAAGCTGGTGTACAGCCCGCTGAACGGCTCCGGCCTTGTGCCGGTGCTGCGCGTGCTGGGTGACATCGGCATCACGGACATCACCGTCGTGCCCGAGCAGAAGGACCCGGACGGCCATTTCCCGACCTGCCCGTATCCGAACCCGGAGATCCGCGAGGCGCTGGCGCTGGGCCTCACGCTGGCCGAGCAGACCGGCGCGGACCTGATGCTGGCCACCGACCCCGACGCCGACCGCGTGGGCATCGCCGTGCGCTGCAAGGACGGCAGCTACGAGCTGCTGAGCGGCAACGAGGTGGGCGTGCTGCTGCTGGATTACATCTGCAAGGGCCGCATCGAGAACGGTACCATGCCGAAAAACCCGGTGTGCGTGAAGTCCATCGTGTCTACGCCGCTGGCGGACCGCGTGGCCGAGCACTACGGCGTCGAGTGCCGCAACGTGCTGACGGGCTTCAAGTGGATCGGCGACCAGATCGCAAAGCTGGAGGCCGCGGGCGAGGTGGAGCGCTTCATCTTCGGCTTCGAGGAGAGCTACGGCTACCTGGCCGGCAGCTATGTGCGCGACAAGGACGCCGTCGTCGGCTCGATGCTGATCTGCGAGATGGCGGCGTATTACCGCAGCATCGGCTCGTCCATCAAGGAGGAGCTGGAGCGCATCTACGCCGAGTACGGCCGCTATCTGAACAAGGTGCACAGCTATGAGTTCCCGGGCCTGTCCGGCATGGAGACGATGGCCGGCATCATGGCGAAGCTGCGCGCCGAGCCGCCCAGGGAGTTCGCCGGCTACGCCGTCGAGAAAGTGGCGGATTACAAAAAGCCGGAGGAGACGGGCCTGCCCGCCGCCAATGTGCTGATCTACACGCTGGCCGGCGGCGCGACGGTGGTCGTGCGGCCGTCCGGCACCGAGCCGAAGATCAAGACGTATTTCACCACGCGCGGCAAGGATCTTGCTGAGGCCGAGGCGCAGGAGAAGGTGCTGGCCGCCGCTGTGGAGCCGATGCTGAAATAAGCGGCGTCGGAACCGGAAACGTAAAAAGCGCCGGGCGCGCCCGGCGCTTTTGCGCGTCTGGTGGAAAAGTGCCGCCAGGGGCTTGCCAAAGCACACGCATTGTGCTATACTATTTGGGCAATCGTTCCGACGGCTGCTCCATGCGCACAGGATGGCGTATGCTGGTAGCCTCCCATAGAAGGTTGTGATGGGCGCATGTATCGAGCATGGCCCCTTAAGTCAAAACCAGAAAGAGGTGAACCCAAGTGAAGAATGGCATCCATCCGAAGTACGAGGAGTGCACGATCACCTGCGCCTGCGGCAATGTGATCCACACCCGTTCCACGAAGAAAGAGATCCACGTCGAGGTTTGC
>DXGT01000107.1 GCA_019113785.1 Candidatus Ruthenibacterium merdigallinarum
CCTGATACAGACGCCGGCCGCGGTCGGAGGCGTAGAACGCGCCCAGGTTCATATAGTAGTTCATCGTCTGCTGCTCGGCGGCGGTGATGATGGCGGTGTTCAGGCGCGTGAGCGGATGCGCTTTTTTGTAATTGCACGGGCGGCGCACGCTGTCGAACGGGTGGCGGTGCTCGGCGATGGTGGGCCGCCCGGGCATGATCTCGGTGTAGCCGCCGACAAGGCGCTCGGCGTGCACGCCGTGCTCAAGCTCCAGCAGGTCCGCGTAGCGGTACAAGTGGTCGAAGTCCTCCAAAAGCGCAAGGTTCATCGCCTTGACCACATAGGGGTCGGGGTCGCGCTGGGCCAAGATGGCCGTCAGGTCCACGGCCAGCTGCTCGTAGCCGATGGTCGTCTCCAAAAGCGGCTCGTCGGCCGGTTTCAAAAACGCCAGCAGCTTTTGCTGCTGCTGTTCGGCGCGGCGCGTGGCGGCCACGGCGCGGCGGATGTCGTTGTCGCGGCAGTTGCGGTGCAGCTGATGGCCGAACCACACGGCCTCGTACTCCGTGCCCGTCATCAGAATGATGCGCACGCGGGTGTACGGGTCCACTTCGCGCTTGTCGTAGGGCTGCGGGTACAGCGCGTTCCAGTCCATCCACAGCGCGTCGGTGCACGACGGTTTTTCGTTGAACGGATTCAAAGGATCATCCCTCCCGGAAAAGTTTTGTACCGTTAGTCTCGCCCGAACGCGCCGGAATATGCTATACTAAAAGAAAAAACCGGACAGGCGCGCGCCTGCCGGAGAAGGAGTCTTTTTTATGTGGTTTGACGAGAGCGTATTTTACCAGATCTATCCGCTGGGCATGTGCGGCGCGCCCGCGCACAACGACGGCGTGACGCAGAGCCGCATCCTGCGCGTGGAGGGCTGGGTCGGCCATTTGAAGAAGCTCGGCGTCGGCGCGGTGTACTTTTCGCCGGTGTTTGAATCGGACGCGCACGGCTACGACACGCGAGACTACAGCAAGATCGACTGCCGCCTCGGCACGAACGCCGATTTTGCCCGCGTGTGCACCGCGCTGCACGGCGCGGGCATCCGCGTGGTGCTCGACGGCGTGTTCAACCATGTGGGGCGCGGCTTCTGGGCGTTCCGCGACGTGCTGGAAAAGCGCTGGGACAGCCCGTACAAAGACTGGTTTTATGTGAATTTCGACGGCAACAACGGCTACAACGACGGCCTGTGGTACGAGGGCTGGGAGGGGCACTATGAGCTGGTGAAGCTGAATCTGCGCAACCCGGCCGTTGTGGACTATCTGCTGGGCTGCGTGCGCGGCTGGGTGGACGAGTTTGGCATCGACGGCCTGCGCCTCGACGTGGCATACTGCCTCGATCTCGATTTCCTGCGCCGCCTGCACGATTTCTGCAAGGCCATCCGCCCCGACTTTTTCCTCTTGGGCGAGATGCTGCACGGCGACTACAACCAGCGCGTCAACCCCCAGATGCTGGATTCGTGCACGAACTACGAGTGCTACAAAGGCCTGTACTCGAGCTTCAACTCGATGAACATGTTCGAGATCACTCACAGCTTGCAGCGCCAGTTCGGCGCCGAGCCGTGGACGCTGTACAAGGGAAAGAACCTTTTGTGCTTTGCCGACAACCACGATGTCACGCGCGTTGCCAGCATCCTTTCCAATCCTGCGCATCTGCGGCCGCTGTACGGCCTTCTGTTCGGCATGCCGGGCATCCCGTGTATCTATTACGGCAGCGAGTGGGGCGAAAAGGGGGACAAGGGCGCGGGCGACGCCGCGCTGCGCCCGGCCGTGGCGGCGCCCTGCGAAAATGAGCTGACCGAATGGATCGCCGCGCTGGCCCGCGCGCACACGCAGAGCCGCGCGCTGTGCTACGGCGCGTACCGCACGGTGCTTTTGACGAACCGGCAGGTGATCTTCGAGCGCAGCGCCGAGGGCGAGCGCGTGCTGGTGGCCGTCAACGCGGACGCGCAGCCCTTTACCGCGCATTTCGACGCGCAGGCCGGCTGCGCCGACGACCTGATCGACGGCAGCGCTCACGATTTCGGCGGCGGCTCGCAGCTCGAGCCGTACAGCGTGCACTACTGGCGCGTGAAATAAAAAACCGAGAAAAACGCAAAAAAATCGCCCCGGCTTGAAGCGGCCGGGGCGATTCGCTCGTTTTTATGGATGGAGGCGCTCAGCCCAGCAGGCTCTCCACTTTGTCGGCTGCGCCGTCGAGGCACGTCGTCTCAACGGATTCGACCACGCCGAGGTCGGCCTGGCGGGCCAGCTCGGGGTCGATGGGGCACTTGGCCAGCACGGGGATGGCGTGCTGCGCGGCGATCTCGTCCACATGGCTCTCGCCGAAGACATACAGCTTTTCGCCGCAGTGCGGGCACACGGCGTAGCTCATGTTCTCCACGACGCCCAGCACGGGGATGTTCATCATGTCGGCCATCTTCACGGCCTTCTCGACGATCAGGCTCACCAGCTCCTGCGGGCTTGCCACCACGATGATGCCGTCCACCGGCAGCGTCTGGAACACGGTGAGGGGCACGTCGCCCGTTCCCGGGGGCATGTCCACGAACAGGAAGTCGACGTCTTTCCAGATGACCTCCTGCCAGAACTGCTTCACGGCGCCGGCGATCACGGGCCCGCGCCACACGACGGGGTCGGTCTCGTGCTCCAAAAGCAGGTTGACGCTCATCACGTCGATGCCCGTGCGCGTCACGGCGGGATAGATGCCCAGGTCGTCGGCGCGCGCGCGCTCGTGCAGGCCGAACAGTTTGGGAATGGACGGGCCGGTGATGTCGGCGTCCAGCACGGCGGTTTTGTAGCCGCGGCGGTTCAAAAGCACCGCCAGGATGGCGCTGGTCATGCTCTTGCCAACGCCGCCCTTGCCCGACACCACGCCGATCACCTTTTTGATGCTGCTCAGCTGATGGGGCGGCTCATGGAAATCGGTCTGCGGCTGCTGGCGGGAGGCGCACGCCTGGCTGCACGTCTCACAGTTGTGCGTACATTCGCTCATAGTTCTGACACTCCTTACCTATCGCAAAAAACCGGGGTTTTTTGTGCTCTGCCATCCATTATAGGCAGCGGAAATGCGGGTGTCAAGGCCCGGCGCGATTGCGCTTTGCGCCGGAATATGCTATGCTTAAATTTATGCGGGGGCCGGCTGCGGCCCGGGAGGGGTTTGTCTTGGAAAACTGGATGTCGCTGTTCTATGTGCGGCCCGTGGCGCCGCACGTCGTGGTGAACGCGCTGTTTCTGTACAGCTTTCTGGGCTGGATGATGGAGTGCGTCGTCATTCGCCTGGAGCGCGGCGTGTGGGAGAACCGCGGCTTTGTGCATCTGCCGCTGTGCATCATCTACGGATTCGGGGCCATTCTCGGCTATGCGCTGCTGCGGCCGTTCTCGGCCAATCTCGCCGTTTTGTACGTCGCGGGCGCGGTGATGGCCACGGCGTTCGAGTACCTGACGGCGCGGCTGATGCTGCACTTTTTCGGCGCGCTTTGGTGGGACTACACGAACCACCGCTGGAATTACAAGGGCATTTTGTGCCTGCAAAGCACGCTGGGCTGGGGCGTGATCGCCGTGCTGCTGTTCGTGGGGATGCACCGAGCTGTGTTCGGCGTTGTGGCGCGCATCCCGCCGAACATCGGCGCGGCGCTGGCCTTCGCGCTGGTGTGCGCTTACGCGCTGGACTTTGGCCTGAGCATGCGGCGCGCCGTGCAGCGCGCAGACGCGCAGCCGTCGGGCTGCGCACACGGAGAGGGGCGGATTGCGAAATGAAAAAGGAACATGCGTGCCGCCGGCTGTACGGCGTGGCCGTGCCGGATGACGCGGCCTACCTCGCGCTTGTGGACGAGCTGCTCGCCAGCGAGGCGGTGCGCAGCATGGACGCGTACATCCAGCACGGGACGACCAGCTGTTTGCGCCACAGCATCAATGTGTCGTATCTGAGCTACTGCTACTGCCGCGACCGCGGGTGGGACGCCGCGGCCGCCGCGCGCGGCGGGCTGCTGCACGATCTGTTTCTGTACGACTGGCACACCTACCGCCGCAGCCCCGGCGAGCGGCTGCACGGCTTTGAGCATCCGCGCAAGGCGCTGGAGAACGCCGAGCGCGCCTTTCACCTGACGGACACCGAGCGGGACATCATCCTGCGCCACATGTTCCCGCTGACGCTCACGCCGCCGCGCACGCGCGAGGCGTACGCCGTGGTGATGTTCGACAAATATTGCAGCCTGATGGAGACGATGCGCCGCAGCGCGCTGGCACTGCGCGAAGCGCAGGCGTGAAACGGGCAAAAAGAAAAGCAAGTACGGATACAGAGCGCCCCGGGCATGGCCCGGGGCGCTCTGCGCGCGCAAGCCCTCAGCGCCCTGCGCGGTCGGCAAAAAAGTGGCGGGTGTCGGCGGAAATTTCATCCCGCAGGCGCGCCATCGCCAGCAGGTTCGGCAGGGCCATCAGCGCGTTGCACACGTTCGCCAGCTGCCACACGGCGGAGAGCCGGCACAGAGTCGCGGCCAGCGCCGTCAGGCACACGAGCGCGCGAAACGGCCCCGCGGCGCGCGGCCCGAACAGATATCTGGCGCCGCATTCGCCGAAGTACGACCAGCCCAGGATCGTAAAAAACGCCAGCAGCGCCGTGCACACGGCCAGCGCGGCGGCGCCGCCCGGCAGCGCCGCGAAAGCGGCGGCGCACAGCGCGCCGCCGTCCCGCGCGGACAAAAAACGCTCGGGGTGCGCGAGCATCGCGCTCACCAGGGCAAGGCCCGTCAGCGGGTACAGCACCACGGTGTCCCAAAACGTGCCCGTGGCGCACACGAGCGCGCTGCGCACGGGGTCGTCCGTGCGCGCGGCGGCCGCGGCGATGGGCGCGGAGCCCATGCCCGCTTCGTTCGAGAACAGGCCGCCGGCCACGCCGGCGCGCACAGCGGCCTGCACGCTGTGCCCGGCAAGGCCTCCCAGTGCCGCCGACGGCGCGAAAGCCGAGGCGAGGACGGCGCGCAGCGCGTCGCCGGCCGCGGCGCGGTTGAGCCACAAAAGGGCGGCGCAGCACGCGACGAACAGCGCGGCGGCCGCGGGGACCAGACGCTCGCACACGCGCGCGACGCTCTGCACGCCGCCGCACAGAACAAGCCCCGTCAACGCGCACAGCACAACGCCGCTTGCGGCGGGCGCGATGTGAAAGCCCTCGTCCAGTACGGCGGCCACGGCCCCGGCCTGCACGCCGCACCCCACGCCCAGCGAGGCCAGAACGGTGAACACGGCGAACGCCTTCGCCGCGCGCGGCATGGAAAGGCGTTTCTCCAAAACCACCATCGCGCCGCCCAGCACGCGCCCGCCGCCGGTTTTGACGCGGTATTTCACGGCGATGAGCGCCTCGGCGTATTTGGTGGCGATGCCCAGCACGCCCGTCAGCCAGCACCAGAAGAGGGCGCCCGGCCCGCCGAGGCACAGCGCCGTGCCCACGCCGACGATGTTGCCGGTGCCGATGGTGGACGCCAGCATGACGGACAGCGCGCCCAGCGGGCTGACGTCGCCCTCGCCCTCGCTCTGCGCCAGCGACAGGCGGATGCCAAGGCCGGTTTTGCGCTGGATGAAGCCGGTGCGCGCCGTCCAGTACACATGCGCGCCCAGCAGGAGCGCCAGCATCGGCGCGCCCCACACAAAGCGCTCCAAAGCGTCGATCATCTTTGCGCCTCCCCGCGTGCCGCCGCTTGTTTACAGGGCGTTTTTGTGATATACTAACTAAGTTATACTGGGGGTGGTGTGGAGTTATGCGCATTTTGGGGCTGGACCCGGGCTATGCCATCGTCGGCTTCGGCGCGCTGGACTTTGACGGCGCGCGCCTTTCCCCCGTGCAGTACGGGGCCATCACCACCCGCTCGCACACGCAGTTCGAGGCGCGGCTGGGAGAGATTTACGACGACCTTGCCGGCCTTTTGAGCGCGCTGCAGCCCGACGCCGTGGCGATGGAGACGCTGTTCTATCAGAACAACAAGACGACGGCGTTCGCCGTGGCGGAGGCGCGCGGCGTGCTGCGCCTGGCGGCGCACAAGTTCGGCGTGCAGGTGTATGAGTACACGCCCATGCAGGTCAAGCAGAGTGTGACGGGCTACGGCAAGGCCACCAAGCGGCAGGTGCAGGAGCTGACGCGCACGCTGCTGCGCCTCGACGCGCCGCCAAAGCCCGACGACGCGGCCGACGCGCTGGCCATGGCCATCTGCCATGCCTACAGCCACCGCTCGCGCCAGTACGGCCTGACGCTGACAAAGCGCCAGCAGCAGGGGTATTTCTGATTTTGCACACAAGGGGCGGCCCGCGCAGCGCGGCCGCGGACAGGAGAGCGACATGATCGATTCACTCAGAGGGACCTTACTGGAAAAGACGCCGGACGCGGCCGTGGTGGAGTGCGCGGGCGTGGGCTACCGCGTGCAGATCCCCACCACCACGGCGGGCGCGCTGCCCGCCGTGGGCGAGAGCTGCCGTGTGTACACCGACTTCCGCATCACCGAAAACGACGTGGCGCTGTACGGCTTTTCCAAAAAGGCCGAGCGCGACGCCTTCCGCATGATGACGGCGGTGTCGGGCGTGGGGCCCAAAGCGGGGCTGGCCATCTTGAGCGTGATGACGCCCGAGCGCATCGCGCTGGCGGCCGCCGGGGGCGACCACAAGGCCTTTACGGCCGCGCCGGGCGTGGGGCCGAAGCTGGCCCAGCGCATCGTGCTGGAGCTGAAGGACAAAATGAAGGGCTTTGGGGCCGCGGGTGTCGACGCCACGGCGCTGGGCGCCGTGGCCGCGCCGGCCTCGAGCGCGGGGCAGGCGGCGGCCGCGCTCGTCAGCCTGGGCTACACGGGCGCGGAGGCCGCGCAGGCGCTGGCCGGGCTGGACCCGGCGCTGCCCGTGCAGGAGCTGATCCGCCTT
>DXGT01000108.1 GCA_019113785.1 Candidatus Ruthenibacterium merdigallinarum
CAGCCCGGTCAAATCGGGCATCACCACATCGGTCAGGACGATCTGCGGGTCTTCCCGCTCGATGAGCTGCATGGCATCACGCCCGGAAAACGCCTCTAAAATGACGTCGATGCCAAGCTCTTCCCACGGGACAAGCTGGCGGATGGCACGGGTCACATGCGGTTCGTCGTCGATCAAAAGGATCTTCATGTCTGCGCCTCCTCTCGGTTCGTTTGCAGCGGGATGTGCAGGGCGACCTGCGCCCCGTGCGGCGCCAGCGCTCGAATGTCGATGCGGCAATCGCGGCCAAAATGCAGCAGAAGTCGCTCGTAAACATTGGCAAGGCCAATGTGGGACTGCATGATCTGCACATTTTTTTGCAGCTCCTCCAGCGGCGTGTCCTCATCCCGCGCCGGGGCGGGCGATTTGCCGTTGATCCCGCCCGCGGGAAGATCCATAAAGTGTTCGCGCACGGCGCGCAGGCTTTTCTGCACGGCGGCGAGTCGGTCGGGCGCAAGGCCGTCGCCGTCGTCCGTCACTTCGATGAGAAGCCCCTCCTCCTGCAAAGCGGCGCACACGCGCAGCGAGCAGCCCGGGCGGCGCAGGATGCCGCCATGCCGGATGGAATTTTCGATCAGCGGCTGCAAAAGCATTTTGGGCACCAGCACATTGGCGGCCCGGTCCGAGATATCCCAGCGGACGTCCAGCGAGCAGGAAAACCGCAGGCACTGCAGTTTCAGATAGTGCGCCGCATATTCGCGCTCCAGCGAAAGAGGGACGGTCATGTGCTCTGTGTCCATGGCATACTGCATCATCTGGCCCAGGGCGGCAATCGCCCCGTACAGGTGCGGCGCATTGGCGTCCAGCGCCTCCCCGGCCAGACATTGCAGCGTGTTGTGCAGGAAATGCGGATTGATCTGCGCCTGCAGCATCTGCAGCTGGATATTCTTGTTGGCGGCATACAAACGGTATTCCCGAATGATATAGTGGTTGATGGTGTGCATCATGGCGTCGATGTCCTGCACCAGCGTGCCGATCTCGTCCTGTTCGGGATAGACGATGAAATCCTCGATGCGGGCGTCCAGATGCCCCCGGTTCACTTCGCAGGTATAGGCGGCCAGCTTTTTGAGCGGGCGCGTGAAGGAAAGCGTGCTGAGCACAAGGGAGATGACGGTCATGGCAAGGACGGCCAGAAGGAGCGCCAGCAAAACGGCGACAAAGCTGTTGGCCTGCGCCTGCAGCAGCCGGGAGGGGACGGCGCGCACGACCCATACATCCACCGTTTTTTCCCGGATGTGTTCGTAAAAAGCAGTGGAACCGTCCGCGGCCTGCCGGTACAGGCAGACGTTGACGGGCGTTTGGTCATCGACCAGTTCCATGACCCAGTTGGGAATGGAGCCGGTCGACGAATACAGCGGGATATTTTTGCCGAGAAGAAGATACAGCGCCTCCCCGCCCTGTTCGTCGAACATGCCGGCGCACAGCTCCTCCAGGCGGCTGTAGGGGATAACGATGTCGATCTCGCCCATGCAGTCGGTGATCGAGGGCGGGTCGTACAGCGGCAGGCGCACCGTGAAGGCGGCGCGCTCGTTTATATACTCGTCGGGCACGCTGCTTGCGCCGGACACAAGGCGGCTGGAATAGGGCCGGATGTGGGAGACCGACGCCTGCCGGTTTTTCGGAAGGATGATGCGGTCGTATGACTGATTCAGGTAGAACGTGGAGGCGAGGCGCGCAGAGGACAGACGGATGACGCTGGCGTCGGGCACAACGGAATAAATGGTCTGCATCATGTTGAAAATATAATCCTCGGCAGCCTGGCGCTGCGTGACGGTGGACATCTCCACGCGATCGGCAAGGATATCCAGCACATCGCTGTTGAAATATACGCCGCGCGCGGCGTAGCTCACAAGCTGGATCTGCTGCTGCAGGGCATCGGCGCTCGTCTGCAGGCTGCTCTGCTGCATCTTGCAAGACTGCTCGTTGATCTGAGACCTGCTATAGTATTGAAAAACAACAATAAAGACCAGCATGGGAATGCCGACGGAAAGCAGGATCAGTGCCAGAAGCTTGGCCTGTATGCTTTTGCCTCTGCTTTGTATGGTGAAAGTTTTCATATCGGCACCCCCTTTCTGCGAGTAAACTTATTATAAGTGCATCAATTGCAAAAATCCAGACGCTTTTCCCCCACAGGACAAAAATGTCCCCCTCATTTGACAAAATCGTCCGTTCAGCAAGGCAGAAAAAGCCGGTATAATGAGAAAAACGAGCGAGCGCATGGGGAAAAGCCCCCGAAGGGAGGAATTTGCACAATGGATGCAGATTTGATGAAACGCAGGAAAAAGCGCACGATGGCGCTCAATTTCGTCCTGTTCCTGGGGCCTACTTTGCTGCTGTATCTGGTGATCGAAGTGATCCCGCTGATCATGGGCGTCGTCTATTCATTTACGGACTGGGACGGCATTGCCACCGAGATCGGCTTCGTCGGCTTCAAAAACTACATCGACCTGTTCACAGACGACCCCCGCTTTTGGAAGTCGATGCTGTTCACTTTTGAAAACACGGCGGTGGTCGTGATCGTCAGCAACCTGATCGGTTTCGTGCTGGCGTACAACCTTTCCAAAAAGATCCCGTTCCGCAATTTCATGCGCGCGGCGTTCTATCTGCCGCGCCTCATCGGCGGCGTGATCCTGGGTTTCGTCTGGCAGTTCATTTTCCTGAACATCTTTCCCTTCCTGGGCGAAAAATTCGGCATCGGCGTATTTCAGCTCAGCTGGCTGGGCACGCCGGCCACATCGTTCTGGGCGCTGGCCATCGTGCAGGCGTGGGGCTTTGCCGGCTACATGATGATCATTTATGTGGCGGGGCTCACCGCCATCTCCAGCGATTACATCGAGGCCGCCGTCATCGACGGCGCCACCGCCGGCCAGCAGCTGCGCCATGTGATCCTGCCGCTGATGATGCCGGCCATCACCGAATGCCTGTTCCTGAGCCTGCTCAACAGCTTCAAAGTGTACGACGTCAACCTTTCGCTGACCGGCGGCGGGCCGTACCGCTCTTCGGAGGCCATCACCATGAACGTATACACGACGGCCTTCGCCGAGAGCCAGCTCGGTTACGGTTCTGCAAAGGCCATCATCATGGCGCTGGTCATCATAGCGGTGACGCTTTTGCAGGTGAAACTGACCAGCAAAAAGGAGGTGCAGATGTAATGTACACCAAAAACAAGGTGAACCTTACCGTGAGCACCATCCTGCTGGTCGTGGCGCTGATCGTGATGCTCTCGCCGTTTTACTTCATCCTTGTGAACTCGTTCAAGCCGATGAGCGAGATCGCGGCAAACGGGTTCGCGCTGCCCAAAAACTTTTCGCTGGACAACTATTTCGTCGCGTGGGAGCGCATCGACTTCGGCAACGCGCTGAAAAATACCACCATCATTACCATCCTGGCCAACATCGGGCCCATCATTTTCGGCTCGATGTCCGGCTACTGGTTCACACGCCATCCGAACAAGATCACAAAGCCGATCTACATGTTCCTCATCGGCTCGATGGCCATCCCGTTCCAGGCGGTGATGATCCCCTTCGCGCAGGTGACGAAAACGCTGCACATGGTGAACAGCTTCTTCGGCCTGGCTGTGTGCTTCTGGGCGTTCAGCTTGCCCATCAGCCTGTTCCTTGTGGCGGGCGCGGTGAAAAACGTCCCGCTGGAGATCGAAGAGGCGGCGATCATTGACGGCTGTTCGCACTTCATGACGTTCTGGCGCGTGGTGTTCCCGCTGGTGAAGCCGGCGGTGATGACCTTTTCCATCATCAACACCTTCTGGTACTGGAACGACTATCTGATGACGCAGATGATGCTGACGCGAAAGGCGATGCGCACCATCCAGCTGTCGATGCAGGCGCTGTTCAACGAGGCGTTCTACGCGTGGGATACGGCGCTGAGCGCGCTGACGCTGTCGCTGATCCCGATGCTGGTCCTGTTCACGCTTTTGCAGAAAAATGTGCTGGAGGGCGTGGCGGCCGGCGCGGTGAAAGGCTGACGGCACAGAAAAGGGTTTTTGATCCGGCAGATCGCCGGTTTCAGAATGAAAAAATGAAAGGGAGGAAATCAAAGATGAAAAGGATATTGGCATTATTGACGGCGCTGACGATGGCGCTGTCCATGGCTGCCTGTTCGGGCGGCGGCGAGTCTGGCGGAGAGCCGGCGTCCGAGCCGGCGGCTTCCGGCAGCGGGACGGCGGCAGAGGGCAGCTCAGACGAGCAGATTACGCTCACCTGCTTCCTGTCGCTGGGCCAGTGGGCCGACCATATCGACGAGCTGAGCGCCGCATATACGGCCGAGCACCCCAACATCACGCTGGAGTGGGAGCTGCCCAGCAGTTCCACCGCAAACGATCTGCTGAAGAGCAAGCTGGCCGCCGACGAAATGCCGGACGTGCTGGGCGTGAACTACGGCGAGAGCATGGTGCAGTGGTGCCCGCATCTGATGCCGCTGGACGACATTGTCGAAGACCTCAAAGCGGGCGGCATCCCGGAGAATTCCATTGAGGCCGGCTACTATGAGGGCAGCTTCTATCATGTGCCGCTCATCACCGAGGGCTACGGCATCCTGTACAATATGGATTACCTGAACCAGGTCGGCTGGGAGACCACGCCCACCACGTTCGACGAGCTGGAGCAGCTGTGCGAAGACCTGCAGGCCGCGGGAATTCAGCCGTTCATCAACCACTACAAAGAGGATAAGCTGACGCTCACCTACCACTACGGCATGGTGCCCGCCATGATCAAGGACGACCCGTACGGCTATGTGGACAGCCTGAAAGCCGGCGAGGATATGGACATCGTCAACGACGCCGATTGGAATGCCATGGTCGATTTCTATGACCTGACGATGAAATACGGCAACGCCGACGCCCTGACGACCGACAAGCAGACCGCCCGCAACGACTTCTTCACCGAGAAGGCCGCGATGATCACGGACGAGGGTTCCTGGAACCTGGCGAACATCCGCAACATCAACCCGGATCTGGAGGATCATGTGGTGCAGTCGTATGTGCCTCTGACCAATGATGCCGACCGCAACAAGATCTCGGTGGACCTGATCTCCATGAGCGTCAGCAAGACGACCGAGCACCCCGAAGAAGCCAAGGAACTGTTGAAGTGGCTGGCCACGAGCGAAGCGGCCACCAGCTGGTATATGGACATGATGGGCAGCCTGCCCGTCAGCACCAACGCCGATGCCAGCGCCGAGCGCGTGGGCTGCCTGAGCGCCCAGCTGTCGGAGCTGATGGCCGAGGGCAAGAGCGCGGCTAGCCTGCAGTCCTATGTGCCGGAGACCGTGCGCACCGGTATGGGTGAGATCTGGAGCCTGTATCTGGCGGGCGAGATCGACCGCACCGAGCTGCTGACGCGGTTTGCAGAATTGTGGACCGACTATGCGGCGGACAACGCATAGTCGCCTTGACAACAACGATACCTTGCGGCATACGCAAAGCGGCGCGGCCTTACAAAAGGCCGCGCCGCTTTGCGCCGTCCGTTTCTCACATCGTGCCCAGCACGATCTGTGCAAGCTCGTCCGCGTTTGCGGCCAGATAGTCGGCCCCGGCGCCGGCGAGCTCTTCTTTTGTGCGAAAGCCCCACAATGCGCCGCAGCACGCAAGGCGCGCGTTTTGGGCGGTGAACACATCCACGTCGCTGTCGCCGACGTACAGCGTCTCGCCCTCGGCGCGGCCGAAGCCTTCGCGCATCTCGTTGACGAGCGTCGGGTCCGGCTTGGCGGCCACGCCGTCGCGCCGGCCGGCCACGGCGTCGAACACGCCGGGAAAATAATGCTCCACCACCTGCCGGGCCAGCGCGTCGTCCTTGTTGGAGACGACGCCCAGCTGCACGCCGGCCGCGCGCAGCGTTTGCAGCAGCGCGGGGATGCCGGGATACGGGATGGTGGCGTCCTCGCTGTGGGCGGCGTAGCGCCGGCGGAACATCTCGAGCGCCAGCGCCTGCGACGCGGGCCCGCGGCTTTGCGCGGGCAGCATGCGCTCGATCAGCTTGGGGATGCCGTTGCCCACCATGCGCCGGTACTCGCCGCGCGCATGCTCGGGCAGGCCCAGCGCGCGCAGCGTGTGGTTCGCCGCGTCGGCCAGGTCCTGCAATGTGTCGAGCAGCGTTCCGTCCAGATCAAAAAGAACTGCCTTGTACATGGAAAAAACCCCTTTTTGCGGAAATTTCAACAGTCCCTCCCGCCGCTGTGGAAAACGCGCTCACAGCGTGAACGGGATCTCCATCGCCGAGAGCGTGGGCACTGCGCGCACGCGCACGCGCGCCGCGCACGGAAGGTGCGCCGTCAAATGGCACAGCCCCGCGCTGACGCCGAACGGCGTCTCCCAAATGGAGTACGAGACGTCGCTTGTCAGGATGCACACATCGTGCCGCGTGAAGCGCTTTGTGTAGCAGGCGGACAGCGAGCGGTTCTTGTTTTTGCAAAAGCCCTCGCGCCGCACACCCTCCAAGGAGACGAGCAGCGAGGCAAAGGCCAGCGCGGCCCCCAGCAGCGGCACAGGCAAAAGCGCGCGCTCGGAGGCGAAGGCCACGCCCGTCATGCCCAGGAACAGCGCCAAAAGCGCCGCGCTCTTCCACAAAAAGGGCAGCGGCATGCGCTGCGCGCTGGGCGCGGGCATCGGCGGCATGCGGAAGGCGGGCAGCAGCATCTGCACCGAATCCTCCGCGCCGTCGCGGCACAGCATCAGCGGGATATCGCTGCCGTTGAAGCTGCCGGCGCGCACATACACCGGGCAGCGGCGCAGCAGGCGCGCCGCCGGCGTGACGCGCACTTCGCACAGCGTCACGCAGCTGACGCGGATGCGCCGTTCGGTTTTGGACAGAAGGCCGCCGCGCGCGATGAGCACGTCGCCGTTGCGGCACACCGAGAAGCCGAACGTGCGGAAAAATGCGTACAGCACCGTAATGGCCGCGATGCAGAAGCCCAGCGCCGTCAGCGCCGCAAGGCCGGCGGGCAGCCAGCGGGCGGCCAGCGCGGTCAGGCGCGAGAGGTTTTCGGCGGCGAGGTGGTGGAAATCGTCAAAGACGTCCTCCAGATGGCGCGCGGCCATCACGGCGAAGGCGCAGCCGGTCAGCACATTGGCGCTCAGCACGACGAAATTCAGCCGCTCGAAGCCCGTGGGCGCGAACAGCGAGGTGTCCTGCCGGGCGGGCATCAGTGCGTCGGCCAGCGCCTCGGCCCCGCTGCGGCTCAGATACAGGCGCAGCCGTGCGCCGCGGCGCAGGTTTTTGGGGTGGATGGTCACATGCGAGGCCCCGAACAGGCGGCAGTACACGGGCCGCGCGATCTCGATGGCCGCGATGGACGAGGCGGCGTACACGCGCCGCGTTTTGAAAAACAGGCCGCTGCTGGCGCACAGAACGCCGTTTTCCAGCGAGAGGGACGTGGTGCGCCACAGCGCCAGCGCGCCCGCGGCGGTGAGCGCAAGGATGAGCGCGTCCTGGTACAGCGCCGCAAAGACGGCGTGCACGTCCAGCGCCAGCAGCGCCCGCACGATGGGCACAAGGCACAGCAGCAGGCCGTAGCGGAAATAACGCAGCACGTGCAGGAGGTGGAACCGGCGCGCGCAGATGCGCGGCTGCTCCGCGGGCCTCATATCAGCTTACCCCCGTGCGACACGCGCTCGGCCAGGCGCTCGGCGTCCGCAATGCGCACGCCGGGCACAAGCGAGACGCTGCCGCTGGAGAAAATGATCATCAGACAGGTGTTGGTGGCGCGGCACAGCGGCGAGCGCAGCAGCCAGCACCCCGTGACAAAGCGCAGCGGGATGCGCTTTGTGCTGAAAAACACAAGGCCGCGGCGGATGGTGAGATGGTTGCCGCCGATGCGCACGCGGCACGAGGACAGATGCGGCGCGGCCACGCCGTAGCACACAGCCAGCCAGAGAAGGAACAAAAGCGGGCGCACGCCGGCCAGCAGCAGGATCACCGCGCCGCCGGCCAGCGCCAGCCATGTGGCGGCGATGGCGCACCCGCGCCTTGTCGCGTGAAATTCCATGCGCACACCCTCCTTTTCCTGCGGCCGCAGCGCCGGTGTTCTCACCTTGCCCTGCGCAAAGGCCCCGTATACTTTATAAGCATTATAAGCCGAAATGCGCTTTTCGGCAAGCGCGGCGGCGCGGCGCGCAAAAAAAACCTTGCGCCGGGGCGCGCGGCGTTGTATAGTAATACACGGAATACTGTGCGCCGCAGCCTTGACGCGGCGCATCCTGGCACGAACCCCGAAGGAGGAACATTGATGAAACACCTTGTCAGCCCGCTCGACTTCACCGTGGAGGAGATCGACGATCTTCTGGCCCTGGCCGACCGCATCATGGCCGACCCTGCCGCCTACGCGCACAAATGCGAAGGAAAGAAACTGGCCACGCTGTTTTTCGAGCCC
>DXGT01000109.1 GCA_019113785.1 Candidatus Ruthenibacterium merdigallinarum
GATAAACGTAAGATCGGGATATGACGCATCACGCAGACCTTAAACAGCTTGATGGTCTGCGCCTCCACGCCCTTGGCCGCGTCCAGCACCATCACGGCGCTGTCGGCCGCCATCAGCGTGCGGTAGGTGTCCTCGGAGAAGTCCTGGTGACCGGGGGTGTCCAGGATGTTGATGCACGCGCCGTTGTACTCGAACTGCAAAACAGACGACGTCACCGAGATGCCGCGCTGTTTTTCGATCTCCATCCAGTCGGACACGGCGGCGCGCGCGCCCTTTTTGCCCTTGACGATGCCCGCCTGCTGGATGGCGCCGCCGTACAACAGCAGCTTTTCCGTCAGGGTCGTTTTGCCGGCGTCCGGGTGCGAAATGATCGCAAACGTGCGCCGGCGGTTGATCTCACTGCTTAAATCCTTCACAAAAATCCTCCCCGCGGCCGCGGCGCAACGTTGCGCGGCCCTTCCTGCGCTGTGTAAAACGCCTTCGCAGCCGGGCTGCGGCAAAGCGCATATACGGTATATATTGTATGCGATTTGCGCGCGGTTTGCAAGGCTTTTTCGGCGCGCGGCGCGCGGTTTTTCGCTTTGCCCGGCACGTCTTTCCACTTTACATCGCCGGCGTTTTATTATATAATAAGTTGAATATCGGGCGCGCTGTTTTGCGCGCGGCGCAAAAAGGAGGCGCGGCCTTGGCCGTTTACACCACCCACTCAAAGCGCGAGACCGTCGCCCTGGGCGAGCGCCTTGCCAAAACGCTGGCGCCCGGATGCCTTGTGCTGTTCACCGGCGGCCTCGGCGCGGGCAAAACCGCCTTCTGCGAGGGCATTGCGCGCGGGCTGGGCTGCACGGACGAAGCGGCCAGCCCCACGTTCGCCATCGTGAACTACTACCGCGGGCCGCAGCCGTTCGCCCATTTCGATCTGTACCGCCTGCAGACGCCCGCCGACCTGGACGTCGCCGGCTTTTACGATTATCTGGACGAGGGCGCCGTCGTGGCCGCCGAGTGGAGCGAGCGCTTCCCCGGCCTGTTCGCAGGCGAGGCGGCCGTGCGCGTCTCGATTGAGGCGACGGGCGAAAACGAACGGCGCATCACGATCGAGGGGGGCGCGCTATGACGCTTCTTGGGCTCGGCTCTGCCGGCAAGATCGCCGCTGCCGCCGTCTGGCGGGACGGGCGCATGCTGGCGAGCTTTTCGCTGGGCGCGGGGCTGACGCATTCGCAGACGCTGCTGCCGCTGTGCGACGGGGCGCTGCGCGCCGCCGGCCTGACGATGGACGACGTCACATCCGTCGCCGTCACCGCCGGGCCGGGCAGCTTCACGGGCCTGCGCATCGGCCTTGCGATGGCAAAGGGCCTGTGCTTTGCGCGCGGGCTGCCGTGCGCGGGCGTCTCGACGCTGGAGGCGCTGGCGTGGGAACTGCCGGTCGACGGCTGCGTGCTGTGCGCGCTGGACGCGCGGCGCGGCGAGGTGTACTGCGCGGCCTTCTGCGTGCAGGGCGGCAAAGTGCGGCGCCTCTGCGAGGATCATGCCGCCGGCGCGGCGCAGCTTTTGCCGCTTGTGCAGTCGATGGCGTCACCCGTATACCTGATGGGCGACGGGGCGCACCTTGTGTACGGCGCCCTTGCGGACAAAGCGCCGCTTGTGCTCGTGGACGAGCCCTTGCGCCTTGGCAGCGCGGCGGGCGTGTGCCGCTGCGCGCTGGCGCACCCCGAGGCCTTCGGCGACGCCGACGCCCTCGCCCCGCAGTACCACCGTCTTTCGCAGGCCCAGCGCGAACGCGCCGAGCGCCTTGCCAAAGAGGCCGCGGCGCCCGGCGCGCCCGGCCCTTCCACCATTCAAAAGCAGGAGAGGATTTGACTTTATGGAAAAACCTGTCGTCGCGCTCGGCGCGGACCACGGCGGCTACGCCCTGAAAGAGGCCGTCCGCCGGCACCTCGAGGCCGAGGGTTACATCTGCCGCGACTTCGGCGCCCACAGCGAGGATTCCGTCGATTATCCCGACATGGCCGTTGCGCCGTGCGAGGCCGTTCTGCGCGGCGAGTGCGGCAAAGCGCTTTTGTTCTGCGGCACGGGCGTCGGCATCAGCATGGCGGCCAACAAGATCCGCGGCATCCGCGCGTGCTGCTGCTCGGACGCGTTCAGCGCCCGGTACACGCGCCTGCACAACGACGCCAACGCCCTGTGCATGGGCGGGCGCGTCGTGGGGCCGGGCCTCGCGTGCGAGCTGGCCGATATTTTCCTTTCCACCCCGTTTGAGGGCGGCCGCCATGCAAAGCGCGTGGCGAAACTGATGGCTTTGGAAGAATGATCCCCCGCGATCACAAGAAAAGGAGATTTTGACAATGAGCAAAGTTCTGATCATGGACCACCCCCTCGTGCAGCACAAAGTGAGCCTGCTGCGCAGCAAAAACACCGGCACGAAGGAATTTAAAGAGCTGGTGAGCGAGATCGCCACCCTGCTGTGCTACGAGGCCACGCGCGATCTGCCCACCGAGGAGATCGAGGTGGAGACGCCCATCGCCATCGCGCGCACGCGCGTTTTGTCCGGCCGCAAGCTGGCGCTGGTGCCCATCCTGCGCGCGGGCCTGGGCATGGTGGACGGCATGCTGGCCCTGCTGCCCGCCGCGAAGGTGGGCCACATCGGCATGTACCGCGACGAAAAGACGCTCGAGCCGGTGGAGTACTACTGCAAGCTGCCCGCCGACATCGCCGAGCGCGAGGTGATCGTGCTGGACCCGATGCTCGCCACCGGCGGCAGCGCGTGCGACGCCATCAGCCAGATCAAAAAGCGCGGCGTGAAGAACCTGAAATTCATCGGCATCATCGCCGCGCCCGAAGGCCTCAAGCGCCTGCAGGAGACGCATCCCGACGTCGACATTTATGTGGCCGCGCTGGACGAGAAGCTGAATGAAAACGGCTACATCGTGCCCGGCCTGGGCGACGCGGGCGACCGCATTTTCGGCACCAAATAAAAAACGACCGATTTTTCTCTACTGGAGCGTGACCCATGGCAAAGAAAGAATTGCACCGTAAGATCATTGCGACGGTGCTCACCGCGCTGGCTCTGGGCGCGGCGCTGGCGCTGTGCATCGTCCTGCTGGTCAGCAGCCCGGTGTTCTCCGGCGCGCTGCGCATCACGATGCTGGTGTGCACCGTCGCGCTGGCGGTGGCCATCGTGGGGCTGGTGGTGTGCAAGGTGCAGGAGATCCGCACCCTGGCCGAGATCGTCCGGCTGGACAAGCAGGCCCCGCAGCGCACCGCCCCCGCGCAGGAGGGCGAGGCACAGCCGCCGGCGCCGCCCGCAAACCGCGCCGCGCCACAGCCGGCCGCCGCGCCAAACGCGGACGAGGCGGAGGAGGCGGACGCGGATCTGGAAATGCAGCAGCCCAGCCTGACCGTGAGCATGCCGGCACCCGAACCGGCCGCCGCGCCGGTCCAGCAGCACAACTGGAAGCCGCTCAACTTCTCCTCGTTCCGCCAGCAGACGCCGTCCGGCCGCTCGCGCGAGGAGGCGGAGCGCGCCGTACAGCAGGCCGCGCAGGCGGCCCAGCAGCAGGCGGAACGCGCCGCGCAGCACGGGGCCGCTGAGGCCGAAGCCGAGCGCCAGCGCCAGCTGGCCGCACAGCAGGCTGCCTACGCTGCACAGCAGCAGGCCGCGTATGCCGCACAGCAGCAGGCCGCTGAGGCCGAGGCCGAGCGCCAGCGCCAGCTGGCCGCACAAGAGGCTGCGTATGCCGCACAGCAGCAGGCCGCCGCGGCCGAGGCCGAGCGCCAGCGCCAGCTGGCCGCACAGCAGGCTGCCTATGCCGCGCAGCAGCAGGCCGCCGCGGCCGAAGCCGAGCGCCAGCGCCAGCTGGCCGCACAGCAGGCCGCGTATGCCGCACAGCAGCAGGCCGCGCAGCTGGAGGCCCAGCGCCGCGCCGAGCAGATCCGCCTGGCGCAGGCCGCCCGCACGGGCGGCGCCGCCGCGGAGAGCGACGAGGCCCATCTGGCCGCTTTGGCGCGCGCCGCCGAGCAGGCGCGTCTGGCGCAGGCGCAGCAGCGCCCGGCCGCACAGCCGCCCGCCGAGGCGCAGATGTGGGTCAACGCGCAGGCAGCGCCTGCCGCGCCTGTCGCGCCCGTTGTTGACATGCCCGCCGCGCCGCAGCCGGCCGCAGAGCCGGCCGAGGTGGCCGAGCCCGCGCACAAGCTGAATGTGAAGCCGATCCAGTGGCCGGCCCCGCCGCCCCCCTCGAAGATCTTCGTCACGTCCACCTCGCAGGTGCCCGTCATCACCGACGAGATGCTGGCCGCGCACAAGGCGCAGCAGCAGGCGCAGAAGGCCGCCGAGGCCTGGAAGAAAAGCGAGTGACGGCCGCAAGCCGGCACAGAGCAAAAGGACATAGAACGGCCGCGCCCCCGGTGGGGGCGCGGCCGTTTGCCGTTTTATTCTGCGCGCCGTTTGCCTGTGCTGCGTGCGGTTTTGTGCCGCGCGCCGCCTCCCCGGCGGCCCGCTTCCGGCCGCCGTCCCGTGTTCCGGCAGCGTCCTGCGGGCGCGGGGCGGGCAAACCGCCCTTTCCCGCTTGTCACCCGCTCCGGCGGCGCGCACACCGCACGCGCCGCGCGCACAGCACAGCCAGGACGCCCAGCGAGATCCACTGCGAGGTGGACAGGCCCCACCATACGCCGCGCACGGCGTCCCCGCGCAAAAATTCCAGCGCGAAGCGCATGACGGCGTACGCTGCAAGGTAGGCGCGCAGCGCGCGCCCCTGCCCGGCACAGCGCGCGGAAAAGTGCGCCAGCGCCAGAAACAGCACGGCGTTGCCCGCCGCCTCGAACAGCTGCACGGGCAGGTACGGCACGCCGCTGGCAGAGCCCGCCGCGTGCGGGAACGCGACGCCGAACCGCTCGCTGACAATACCGTGGCAGCACCCGTTCAAAAAGCAGCCCACGCGCCCGAACGCGTGGAACAGCGGGATGGCCGGGGCGTACAGATCCCAGAAGGCGCACGTATCCAGCCGGTAGCGCCGGCAGTAGCCCTGCGCCGCCAGCAGAAAGCCGAACAGCCCGCCGTAAAACACCGTGCCCGAGACGAGCACGGGCCACAGCAGCTGCGGCTGCGCCAGCAGCGCCGCGCGCGCACGCCACAAAATGGGCGCGGCCGTCACAAGGTACAGCGCCTTGCCGCCCACCACCGCGCCGGCCATCCCCAGCGCGCCGGCGTTCGTCACGTCCACCTGCGCCACGCCGAAGCGCCGGCGGCGCGCCAGCACAAAGCAGAGCGCCGCCAGCAGGCCCGCCACGCTCACAAGCCACATCGTGTAGACCTCGCGGCCCGCAATGGTCACGATCGGGTACATCCGCATCCTCCGCTCACACAAAACGGCCCGGCCCCATGCGCATTCCGCCACAGGGCCGGGCCCGTTTGCTCTTTACAGAAAATCCTCACATGGCCGCGCCGGCCGCCGCCAGAGAGCCCAGCGCCCCCAGCGCGCACAGCACGCACACAATGGACAGGCAGCCCAGCACAAGGCCGATGATCGAGCAGACAAAGCCCGCCGTCGCCATGCCGCAGGGCGTCTCCTTGCGGGCCTTCGAGCCCAGTACGATGCCGATGATGCCCAAAATCACACCGGCCCACCAGTAAAACAGCGACAGCACGATGGCCAAAATGCCCAGCACCAGCGCCACGACCGCTTTGCTGTTGTTTCCGTTGTTCGTCTCCATACCGATCCCTTCCTTTCAAGGCGCGGCGTCTTATGCGCCGCCTTCTTCTTCAAGTATATGCGCACCGGGCGGCGCTGTCAATCGCCCGCGCACAAAAATTTCGACAGAATTCTCTCCCATTCCGCAGGGCGTATTATTTTTTTGCTTTTCCCATTGCCTGCGCCGGCGCTCACGCCTTGGCGACAAAAGCGCCGGCGCAAAACCCGCTCACGCGTCGGCGGCGTCCGTCTGCGCCATCTCCACCGCGGCCGTCGCCGCGTCGTCCGTGATGCCCTCGCCCGCGTTCGGCACGAACTGCGAATACACCGCGTCCGCGACGAACAGCACGGCCAGCGCGGCGCACACCGCTTTGAGCGCGCGCTGGTTCACGCGCTCGAGCGCGTTGTCCACCAGCGGGGCCAGCAGGTACACCACCGCCATGCCGCCCAGGCCGAACACCAGAAGGCCTTCGGCGCAGATGCGCCCGTCGATGTTCAAGAAATAGCCGCTGTAATCCCACCAGCGCATGCCGGTGAGGCGCTCCATCACATACGAAGTGCCGAACTCCACCGCGCCGCTCAGCGCAACGGCCGCCAGAAACAGCGCCAGCGGCTTTGTGCGCAGGCGGTTGAGCAGCACGAGGATGAGCACCGCGCCCGCGCCGTAGATGGGCAGCCAAGGCCCGTGCAGCGAGCCGCGGTTCACGAACGTGCCCGCCGTGATGAGGTGCAGGCCCACCTCCCACAGCCAGCCGATGAACGAAAAGCCGATGAACAGCACCACCAGCGACGACAGCGGGTAATGCCGCACATAGTACAGCGAGTCGATCAGCAGGCGCTTGTTCTCCTCCGGGATGGGGTACAGGCGCGCGGGATACTCGCGCCCCTCCACGTCGCCGAACAGCTGCTGCATGCGCAAACGGCGCGCCTGGTCCTGCTCGTAGCGGCGCTCCCCGGCCGTCGGGAAGGCCACCACGCCGAAATATTTCGCCAGCGCCGCCTTGAAGCCCGTCGGGGCCCGCAGCGCCACGGGCGGCTCGGCCATCACGGCGACCACGTCGGCGTATTTTTCGCGGATGAGCGCCTCGTCCGGCCGCTCATACAGATAGGTATCATTCAAAAGCTGCGCGCCGGGCAAATCTTTCTCCTTCGCCAGCGCGCGCAGGTGCGCGTAATACTCGGTGAAGGCCGCCGTCTGGTAGGCGTTGGCATAAAACGTGTTCGAGAGCCCCAGCGTCAGCGTGCCCAGCACCCACCAACCGAAGAACGACAGCTCCAGCCAAAAGCACTCCCACTTGTGGCCGTCCATCATGCGGCGCGACAGGCCGATGGCCTCGCGCGCAGTCATGCTCGGGTTTTCGGCCGTGATGTACGGCACCAGGAAATAGGAATACCGCTTGATAACGCCGCCGACCACTGTCAGCGACCACAGCCCCAGGTACACGCGCCGCACCAGCATGATCCAGCAGGCGCGCACCCATTTCTTGATGTGCAGCAGATACGCAAAGCGATGAAACGGCACGTCCGGGTACAGCCGCCCCTCGAGGAAAATGCGCCGCACGATGACCGGGAACACATTTTGCAGCAAAAACCACACCGCCACGAACACCAGCGCGCTGCCCGCCACAAGGCACAGCCCGCCCAGGCTGTCCGAACCCAGCAGCGACGCGGCCGCCGCCGCGATCGTCACGAGGATCGACCCGCTGGACACGCCGTTCACAAGGCTGGCCAGCACGCCGCGGCTGCGCCCCAGCATGCCGTCCATGCCGGGCGCATCGCGCAGCTCCTGCTCTTGCAGCTCCTGCGAGAGGGCGGCTCCCTCTTCCAGCCGGCCGCCGGCAAGGTCGAGCCAGATGTCCTGCAAGTCGACGCTGCGCTGCGCCGCCGCCGACGTCTCCGCCGCCGGCGCGCTTTGCGCCTGCGTCACACTCAGCGAGCCGCGGAATTCCGCCGCGAGGAACGCCGCGAACACGCACGCCGCGATAAAGATGAGATAATGCGCTTTCAGCGAGCGCTTCGCCTGCTTTTTCAGCGCTTTCCGGTGTTGTCTGTCCATTTGCCTTCCCTTCGATTTCCCCCGCGGGGAGACCGTATTTTTCTCGTAGTTGCCATTATACACCGCCGGCGCCGCTTTTTCAATGCGCGGCGCCCAACTCAGCAAAGGCGGCCAGGCCTTTGAATTCCAGCACACGGCCGCCGTCCAGCACGGCGCGCCCCTCGGCCTCGCCGAACGTCTGGCGCACCGCGCCGTCTGTGAACGGGGGCACGCGCCGCGCGGCGAACTCATAGCACGGGCGCAGCGTCAGCGCAAGGCGGCCGCGCTCGTCTTCGATGCGCCACGGCTGGTAAGCATCGGCGCGCTCGAACGTGAACGTCACGCGGCCCAGCTTTGTGTACGCGCCCGCGTAAAACAGCATGTTCTCGGTGCCGCGCGCGGTGTCGCCCGGCCCCTCGCCAAAACTGAACGCCAGCGGCGCGCCCTCGGCTTCGCCCGCGCCGGCGGCCCACAGCCGCTCGCAGCGCGCGGGCCAGGCGCCGCGCTCCCAGTCCAGCAAAGCGAAGGACCCGCCGCCGAACAGATACCGCTCGCCGCCGGCCTCCACCTTGGCGCTGGCCGTCATGCCGGCGATCTTCTGGCTGCGGCAGAACGCGCGCGGCGCGCCGGCAAAGGGCATGTTGACGACGGCGCTGTACGGGCTGCGCCGCGCAAGGGCCGCCTCGGCGGAGATGCCCGCCGCGGTGTGGAAGCTGAGAAAGCGCGTGTCCCCGCGCACAAGGAAGCGCAGGTACACCCCGCCCGCGTCGTACACAAGGTCGCTGTCGGCCTCGGCGCTCTCGGGCATGTCCAGGCGGGCGAAGGGCAGCGCAAAGCGCTTTTGAAAGTCGAACAGCACCTCGCCGCCGCGGTAGTCGAGCAGCACCGCGCGCACCGCGCCCGTGCGGCCCGTGTGCCCGAAGGAGAGGCGCAGGCATTTCTGCCCGTCCATGATCTGGTAGCAGTCCCACTCGCGCAAGCGCGCAGCGCCCGCCTTCACGGCGCTGCGCCGGTACACGCCGTCCCCCCGCTCGGCCCAGCCGGGGTGCACGGCCCCGCGGTGGTTGAGCACGGGTGCCGGCCCGCTCAGATGGATCTCCTGCATGCTTTTCTCCCCTTTCCTTCACGTCGAAAGCGCTCCTGCGCGGCGTATCCCCTTCTGCGCTCTTTTGGGGCGCAGCCTGCGCAGAAAGCGCCCCGCGCAAAGCGCATCCTCGCCTGTATTATAGCATGGCGCGAGGGAGAAAAACAGGCCTTTGCGGGTGTTTTGCCCGCTGAAGCAGCCACTTTTTTCACAAAAGGCGGGCAAAAATGGGGCCGCGGGCGCGCCCGGCGCCCCACCCGGCGGCAGAAGCCATAAAAACGGGCCGCCCGTTCGGGCGGCCCGAAGAAGCCTTTGCAGCGCGCTGCGGCGCGCCATTTATTTCGCGTATTCCACCGCGCGCGATTCGCGGATCACGTTGACCTTGATCTGGCCGGGGTAATCCAGCTCGTCCTCGATCTTGCACGAGATGGCGTGCGCCAGCAGGATGAGGTGATCGTCGTCGATCGCCTCGGGCTTGACCATGATGCGGATCTCGCGGCCGGCCTGGATGGCGTAGCTCGTCTCCACGCCCTCGAAGCTGTTGGCGATCTCCTCCAAACTCTCCAGGCGCTTGATATAGCTCTCGAGATTCTCGCGGCGCGCGCCGGGGCGGGCGGCTGAGATGGCGTCGGCGGCCATCACCACGAAGGCCAGCGGCGTCTTTGCCTCCACGTCGCCGTGGTGCGCCTCGATGGCGTGGATGATGGCGGGGTTCTCTTTGTATTTTTTGGCGATGTCCACGCCGATGGAGATGTGGCTGCCCTCGATCTCGTGGTCGAGCGCCTTGCCGATGTCATGCAGCAGGCCGGCGCGCTTGGCCTGTGTGACGTTGAGGCCCAGCTCCGCGGCCATGACGCCGGACAGGTACGCCACCTCCAGGCTGTGGTTGAGCACGTTCTGGCCGTAGCTGGTGCGGAAACGCAGGCGGCCCAGCAGCTTGACGACGTCCGGGTGCACGCCGTGCAGGCCCACGTCCATCACGGCCTTTTCGCCCTCGCGCTTCATGGTCAGCTCCAGCTCGCGGCGGCACTTGTCCACCGTCTCCTCGATGCGCGCGGGGTGGATGCGCCCGTCGCTGATCAGCTTTTCCAGCGTCATGCGCGCGATCTCGCGGCGCACGGGGTCAAAGCTGGACAGCGTGATGGCCTCGGGCGTGTCGTCGATGATGAGGTCGACGCCGGTGGCCGTCTCGAGCGCGCGGATGTTGCGGCCCTCGCGGCCGATGATGCGGCCCTTCATCTCGTCGCTCGGCAGCGGCACCACCGACACGGTGGCCTCGCTGGAATGGTCGGCCGCGCAGCGGGCGATGGCCTGGGTGATCAGCTCGCGCGCCATGGTGTCGGCCTCGTCCTTGGTCTGGGCCTCATAGGCGGCGATGTGCATGGCCTTCTCGTGGGCCAGCTGCTCGTCCAGGCGGTTGAGCAGCAGCTGCTTTGCGTCCTCGGACGACAGGCCCGCGATGGCCTCCAGCCGCTCGAGCTGGCGCACGCGGATCTGCTCCACTTCCGCTAAGCGGGCGTTGGCGAGCTCGGTGCGCTTGCGCAGGTCTTCCTCTTTCTGCTCAATGGCGGCCGTCTTGCGGTCGATGGTCTCTTCCTTCTGGTCGAGCCGGCGCTCCTGGCGGGACAGCTCGTTGCGCCGGTCCTTGATCTCCTTGTCGGCCTCGGCCTTCATCTGCAAGGCGGCGTCCTTGGCCTCCACCAGCGCCTCTTTGCGCTTTTGCTGTGCGGCTTTCACCGCGTCGTTCACCAGTCTGCGCGCCTCTTCCTCCGCGCTGCCGATCTTCTGCTCGGCAGTTTTGCGGCGGTAGGTCATGCCCGCGTAAAAACACGCGGCCCCTGCCACAGCGGCGCACACCAGCGCGATGAGCACAGCCCATACGATGGGTAGCGTCATGAATGCGTTCAACTCCTATTCCGATGTTCTGAATAAAAGTAATACCGGGCAAAGCCGCGCTGGCAGACGGGTCGTCGAAACTGGCCGGCGCAGCGCGCCGGCAGCGAATATCACAAAAAAAGGCAAGACTGCAAACGCTTTGAGCCCTGCCCAATATTACAGTATATCATCATATTTATTTTAAAACGCGCGGGCGCGATTGTCAAGAAATTGTTAACATTTGTGCGCTGCGCCCCTTGACAAGCGCCGCAGAAAGGGCGTATTATTAGAAAAACCATCCCGCAAAAGCATGGATGCGGACAAACGGGCAGACGATGCCGCGCACAAGAGAGGGCCGCCGCGCGCTGAGAGCGGCCTTGCGAAGGGCGCCTGCCTTACCACCGCGGAGCGCGGGGGCGAACCCCCGCCGGGCACGGCCCGTTACAGCCGCACACAAGCGACGCGCCCGGCAAAAAGGCGCGTAATTCGGGTGGAACCGTGGGCATTTCAGTCGCTCACCCCGTTACGGAACGGTAGCGGGGTGGGCTTTTTTGTTTTTTGAAAGGAGACGCAAGCAAACATGATCAACGTAACGCTCAAGGACGGCGTCGTGCGCCAGTACGAGGCGGGCACCAGCGCCGCCGAAGTGGCCAAAAGCCTCGGCATGGGCCTGTACAAAGCCGCGTGCGCCGCGCGCGTGGACGGCGAGGCGTGCGATCTGCGCACGAAGCTGGAGAAAGACTGCGCGCTGGAGATCCTGACCTTTGAGGACAAGGACGGCAAGCACGCGTTCTGGCACACGGCCGCGCACATCATGGCGCAGGCCATCCAGCATCTGTGGCCGCAGGCGAAGTTCGGCATCGGGCCGGCGCTCGGCGACGGCTGGTACTACGACATCGGCGGCACCGAGCCGTTCACGCCCGAGCAGTTCGAGGCCATCGAGGCCGAGATGAAAAAGATCGTCAAGGCCGACCTGCCCGTGGAAAAGCGCTTCATCACCGTCGAGGAGGGGCGCGAGATCTTCGCCGGGCAGGACTATAAGCTCGAGCTGCTCGAGGAGTACGCCGAAAAGGGCTGGCAGCTGTCCGTCTACACACAGGGCGATTTCACCGACCTGTGCGCCGGGCCGCACTTGATGAGCACGGGCGCCGTGAAGGCCGTGAAGATCCTCAGCACGGCCAGCGCGTACTGGCGCGGCGACGCCGCGCGCGACAGCCTGTGCCGCGTGTACGGCGTGGCCTTCCCCAAAGCGAGCGAGCTGGAGGCCCATCTGGCCATGCTGGAGGAGGCCAAAAAGCGCGACCACCGCAAGCTCGGCCGCGAGCTGGGCCTGTTCGCGCTGCTGGAGGAGGGCCCGGGCTTCCCGTTCTTCCTGCCCAAGGGCATGATCTTGAAAAACACGCTGATCGACTACTGGCGCGAGGTGCACCACAAGGCCGGCTATCAGGAAGTCAGCACCCCGATGATCCTCAGCCGCAAACTGTGGGAGCGCAGCGGCCACTGGGACCACTATAAAAACAACATGTACACCACCGTCATCGACGAGGAGGACTTTGCCATCAAGCCGATGAACTGCCCGGGCGGCATGCTGGTGTACAAAACGCAGCCGCACTCCTACCGCGACCTGCCGCTGCGCGTGGGCGAGCTGGGCCTTGTGCACCGCCACGAGCTGAGCGGCGCGCTGCACGGGCTGATGCGCGTGCGCTGCTTCACGCAGGACGACGCGCACATCTTCATGACGCCCGACCAGATCAAGGACGAGATCAAAAACGTCGTGCGCCTGATCGACGAGGTGTACTCGCTGTTCGGCTTCGAGTACCACATCGAGCTGTCCACCATGCCCGAGGACCACATCGGCGAGCTGGCCGACTGGGAGACGGCCACGGACGCGCTGCGCAGCGCCATTGAGGAGCTGGGCCGCACGTACGAGGTGAACGAGGGCGACGGCGCGTTCTACGGCCCGAAGCTCGACTTCCACCTCGTGGACGCCATCGGCCGCACGTGGCAGTGCGGCACCATCCAGCTGGACATGCAGATGCCCGAGCGCTTTGAGCTGGAGTACACCGGTGAGGACGGACGCAAGCACCGCCCCGTGATGATCCACCGCGTGGTGTTCGGCTCCATCGAGCGCTTCATCGGCATCCTGATCGAGCATTTCGCCGGCGCGTTCCCCGTGTGGCTCGCGCCCGAGCAGGTGCGCGTGGTGCCCATCAGCGAGGCGCACCACGAATATGCCGACGCCGTGGCTGCGCGCCTCGACGCGGCGGGCATCCGCGTCAGCGACGACAAGCGCAGCGAGAAAATGGGCTACAAGATCCGCCAGGCGCAGCTGGAGAAGATCCCCTACATGCTGGTGGTGGGCGCGCAGGAAGTGGAGAACGGCACCGTGTCCGTGCGCACGCGCAAGGGCGAGAACATCGGCAGCATGCAGCTGGATGACTTCATCGCCAAAGTCAAAGAGGAGATCGCCTCCCGTGCGCGCTGAAAAGCGCCGGCGCTTCGTGCTGGACGGCGAGCGCTTTTGGGACATCGAGAGCTTTTACGACGAGGCCGTGAGCGTGTTCACCGACGGTTTCTCCGCGTTCGGCCGCAGCATCCCCGCCTTCGGCGAGCTCTTGTGCGGCGGCCACGGCCGCCACGCTTACGGCGAGGCCATCGAAGTGGTGTGGACGAATTTTTCCAAAAGCCGCGACGAATTGCCCGCCGCCGACCTGCTGGCGCTGGTGGAGGCGCTGTGCGCCGGCCCGCGCGCAAACCGCGACGTGCTGCTGGTCATCGAGCCGTGACGCCCCGCGCGCAACACACACAGAAAGGGCGCGTTGCAAAACAGCTTGCCCCCCAAAACAGTGCAAAAATCGACCCTCGAAAGAAGCCCAGGCGGCTTCCTTTGAGGGTCGATTTGTTTTGTTGTGTCTGTCGTTTTGTGCAACTTGCTATTGCGTTTTCATTTTGCAACGCGCCCTTCGCTTTTTGATGGCGGCTTTTGCGCGGTCAGCGGCCGAGGCGCGCGCGTAAAAACAAAGCGTTTTGTTCGGACAGTATATCATAAGCGCAAGCGCAGCCGGCGGCGTTTGAGGCAAAAAGCGCAAGAGAGCGCCGCTGGACACGGCCTTCTGTATGCAGGAAGCCCGTCCCGCGAAGCAAAAAACGCTTCGCGGGACGGGCTTTTGCGACTAGATATTCCCCCGGCCGAAAGCCGTCAACCCCGCTTTCGCCTTTTCGGCGCCGTCGCCGCAAAGCTCACATCCAAAAGCATCTTGATCTCGTCGTCGGCGGCGCTTTCGTCCAGCGCGGCGGTGATCCAATTGGCCTTGTTCATGTGATACGCGGGGAAATAGCCGGCTTTGCCGCGAAGGGAGCCCGTCAGCAGCGGGCCGCATTTCAGATTGACGACGCTCAAAAGCCCCTTTCCCGGCAGCCCGAGCTTATCTTTCGGCACCTCCATGATGAGCGCGAACCACTTTCTGTTGCCCGCATGGCGGAACACCGCGTACTCGGGAGAATCCATCCACGGGTGATCCGGTTCGGCGCCGTACTGCTCCCGGATATATTTTTCCAGTTCTTCTCGGTTCACTGCGCATCGCCCCCTGCCTGATGGAAAATGGGCGGCCCCGGCCGGGCCGCCCATGCATTGCGCTTTTTCCGCTGTTTCGGCGTATGGAAATCTTCTTTTAATACAGCTTTGCGCCCGCGGGGATGCTGCCGTCCAGCATCAGCAGGTTCAGGCCCTCCCGGCCGTCGTACTCGTACACCGCGCTGATCAGCATGCCCTCGGAGTCGATGCCCATCATCTTGCGCGGCGGCAGATTCGTGATGGCCACGCAGGTCTTGCCCACCAGCTCCTCCGGCTCGTAATACTCGTGGATGCCGCTCAGGATCGTGCGCTTTTTGCCGCTTCCGTCGTCCAGCGTGAAGCGCAGCAGCTTCTTGCTCTTCGCAACAGCCTCGCAGGCCTCCACCTTCACCACGCGGAAATCGGACTTCGAGAACGTGTCGAAATCGACAAAATCCGCAAACAGCGGCTCGACCTTCACCTTGGAGAAATCGAACGCCGGGGCCATCTTCTCCAGTTGCTGCGCCACCGCGCCCTGCAGCTGTTCCATCGCCTCGCCGAGCGGCAGCTTCGGGGCCTTGGGCATATCCAGCGGCTTCATCGTGGGGAACACCCTTCTACCCTCTTCATCCGGTTTCATCACGCCTCGTACGGTCGAAAAAGTGCCGTTTTCACGAGGTTTTTCTAACTTTTTGGATTCCATAGTGTGTCCTCCTGTGCCGTCTGGTTCGGGGCAAAAGTTGTAAAAAAGTTGTAGAAAGTTGTAGGCCGGTTTCCCGTCCTTTTTTTGAGCATTTTTACAAAAAATCCCAAACAAAATTTTTTGTAAAATATTTCCAAAAAATCGACTGATACATTGTAGAGCAATGGAGAACATCCCAAATGCTGTGTGCCTTAGAACAACGAAAGCCATTCAGAGCAATCAGCTGAACCCAATCGACAAAGCCTCCAGCCGATTCTTTTTACAATACAATAATAACATAAGCCCCCAAGATGTTCAAGTCAACGATTTTTTCGTTGGCCCTTCCAATTTCATACCTTATATATAAAAAGGAGAAAGCCATGCCAACCTATCAATTACAAATTAAACAGGTGGTGGACTACCCACGCTGCCGGATCTACCGGCAGTTCGTCCGCTTTCTGATGGAGGACCGGAGCATTCGCGTAAGCGGAGGCTCCGGCCTTTTTTATTT
>DXGT01000110.1 GCA_019113785.1 Candidatus Ruthenibacterium merdigallinarum
ACACCTCGCTGCCCGCCTGCGTGAAGCGGAAGATGTTGTCGATGAAGAGAAGAACGTCCTGGTTTTCACGGTCGCGGAAATACTCCGCCATCGTCAGGCCGGACAGCGCCACGCGCATGCGCGCGCCGGGCGGCTCGTTCATCTGGCCGTACACCATGGCCGTTTTGCTCAAAACACCGCTCTGGGCCATTTCCAGATAGAGGTCGTTGCCCTCACGCGTGCGCTCGCCGACGCCGGTGAACACGGAGTAGCCGTTGTGCGCCGTCGCCACGTTGTAGATCAGCTCCTGGATCAGCACGGTTTTGCCGACACCCGCGCCGCCGAACAGGCCGATCTTGCCGCCCCTGGCATACGGGCAGATCAGATCCACCACTTTGATGCCCGTCTCAAGGATCTCGGTGGCCGGCTCCTGCTCATCAAACGGCGGCGGCGCGCGGTGGATCGACCAGCGCTCGAGACCTTCGGGGGCAGGCTTTTCGTCGATGGGCTGGCCCAGCAAATCGAACACGCGCCCCAGGCAGGCATCGCCCACGGGCACGGCGATGGGGCCGCCGGTGTCGACGGCCTCGGCGCCGCGCGCCATGCCGTCTGTGCTGCTCATGGCGATGCAGCGCACGATGTTGTCGCCGATCTGCTGGGCCACCTCCGCCACGAGGCGCCTGCCGTGGTTATCCAGTTCAACGGCGTTGTTCAGCGCCGGCAGATGCCCCTCCGGAAAACGGATGTCCAGCACGGGGCCCATGATCTGCGCCACATGGCCGATCGTTTGTTCCGACATAGGCGTTCCTCACATTCTTTTTCTAGTCTTTATTGCGCGCAAAATTGTCTGCGAAAAATCTTTACGCCTGCGCGCCCGCCACGATCTCGGTGATCTCCTGCGTGACGGCGCCCTGCCGCGCGCGGTTGTAGCGCAGCGTCAATTCGCCGATCATCTCCTCGGCGTTCTTGCTGGCCGAGTCCATCGCCGTGCGTCGCGCCGCCAGCTCGCTGGCCACGCTCTCGCACAGCGCGCCGTAGAGCACGCCGGCCAGGTATTCCGGCACGATCGCATCGAACACGGACGCCGTGTCCGGCTCGTACAGCACCATCGGGTGCTGCGCCTCGCCGGAAAGGCGGGCGGCGTCGGCGTCAAGGGGCAGCACCTGCATCGCGCAGGGCGACTGGGAGAGCATCGAGACAAAGCGCGTGAACACAAGCCGCACCTCGCTCACCTGCCCCTGCGCCAACAGGCCGCACAGCATGCGCGAAGCCTCAAAGCAGTCGCTCACCGAAAGTTCGCCCGCCATCGCAAACGCCTTCGAGACGATCTCGCTGCCGCTGCGCTCAAAAAACTCGACGGCGCGCCGCCCGACGGGCAGCACGCAGTGCGCTTTCCCTTGCGTGTCCTCGGTGGCGGTGCGCAGGACGTTCGCATTGTAGCCGCCCGCGAGCCCGCGGTCGCCCGCGATGACGATATAGCACACTTTCCCCTCGCCCTTCGGCGAAAGATAGGGGCTTTGCAGCTCCGGGTCGGCCGCCGCCATGTCGCACAGCGTCGCGTACAGCGTTTCAAAGTACGGGCGGCTGCGCTCCATGCGCGCGCGGGCGCGCCGAAGCTTGGACGATGCGACCAGCTCCATCGCCTTCGTGATCTGCATCGTGCCTTCCACGCTTTTGATGCGCAGCTTGATGTCCTTCATCGTTCCGCCCATAGCGCACCCCCTTTCCGCCCAGCGCCGTCAGCCCGCGGCGTGCAGCTTTGCAAAATCGCGCGTATAAGCGTCCAGAACGCCGGCGAGGCGCTGCTTGTCCTCGTCGCTCAAAGCGCCGGTCGCGCGGATGGCCTCCAGTACAGCGCTGCCGTCTGCATCCGCGTCCAGACGGTCATACAGCCCGCTTTCGTACTCGCGGATGTCCTGCGGGGCCACCTGCGCGAGATACCCGCCGACCACCGCATACAGCATGGCCACCTGCTTTTCCACGGCCAGCGGCCGCGCGCGGCCCTGCTTGAGCACTTCCACGATGCGCTCGCCCTGCGCGAGACGCGCTTTTGTGTCGGCGTCCAGATCGGAGCCGAACTGCGCGAAGCCGTGCAGCTCGCGGTACTGCGAGTAGACGAGCTTGAGTGTGCCCGCCACCTGTTTCATCGCTTTGATCTGCGCGTTGCCGCCCACGCGCGAGACGGAGATCCCCGGATTGACGGCCGGCATCACGCCCGCGTGGAACAGTTCGCTCTCGAGGAAGATCTGCCCGTCAGTAATCGAGATGACGTTTGTGGGGATGTATGCGGACACGTCCCCCGCCTGCGTCTCAATGATGGGCAGCGCCGTCAGCGAGCCGCCGCCGTTCGCGTCGGAGAGCTTCGCCGCGCGCTCCAGCAGGCGCGCGTGCAGGTAGAACACGTCGCCCGGATACGCCTCGCGCCCGGGCGGGCGGCGGATCAACAGCGACAATGCGCGGTAAGCCACCGCGTGCTTGGACAGATCGTCATAGACGATCAGCACATGGCGGCCCTTGTGCATAAAGTATTCGCCCATCGAACAGCCGGCGTACGGCGCGATGTATTGCAACGGCGAGGGTTCTGACGCCGTGGCCGAGACGACGATGGTGTACGCCATCGCGCCGGCGGCGGTCAGCTCCTCCACCAGCGCGGCCACTGTCGACTGCTTTTGCCCGATGGCCACATAGATGCACAGAACGCCGCTGTCCTTTTGGTTGAGGATGGTATCCACCGCGATGGCCGTTTTGCCCGTCTGCCGGTCGCCGATGATCAGCTCGCGCTGGCCGCGGCCGATGGGGATCATCGAATCGATGGCCTTGATGCCGGTCTGCAGCGGCTCGCTGACGGGCTGGCGGTCCAGGATGCCGGGCGCGGGGCACTCGATGGGGCGCTGCTCGTCCGTCTCGATGGGGCCCTTTCCGTCGATGGGCTGGCCCAGCGCGTTCACCACGCGCCCGATGAGCGCGGGCCCCACGGGCACCGACACGACGCGGCCCGTGCGCCGCACGAGCCCGCCCTCGAGGATGCCGTCGTCCGCGCCCAGAAGCACAACGGACACAGCGTCCTCCTCAAGGTTCTGCGCCATGCCGAACACGCCGTTTTCAAACTGTACCAGCTCCCCGGCCATGCACTTGTCAAGGCCCACCACGCGCGCGATGCCGTCGCCGACCATCGCGACAGAGCCCGTCTCGCTCTGCTCCAGCGCGGCGGCATAATGCTTGATCTGCGCGCGGATCACCCGGGAGATCTGTTCGGGTTGTATCTGCATGAAGGCTTCTCCCTTCTCAATGGTTTCTCTCTGCGTTCGTCACATTCACAAAGTCAGCGCTTCCAGCTCGCTTCGCACGACCTCGAGGCGGCGGCGCAGCGTCCCGTCCAGGCGCACGCCGTCCATATCGAGGCGAAGGCCGCCCAGAAGCGACGGATCCACCGTCAGCTCCAACTCGATCTGCTTGCCGGTCGCGGCGGCGAGCTTGCGGATGAGGCGCTCGCGCGCCTCCTCTTCCAGCGGCGCAGCCGACGCGCCGCGCACCAGCAAAATGCCGTGCGCTTTGCGCCAGCGCGCGCGGAATTCGCGCACGCAGGCCGGCAGCTGGCCGATCAGCCCTTCGTCGCACAGCAGTTTGAGGAAGTTCGCCACATAGACGTGCACGCTGGCGCCGAACGCCTCGTCTAACAGAGCGCGCCGCTCTGGGCGCGAAACGCCCGGCAGCGACAAGAGCCGGTAATACTGCTCCTCGAGCGCAAAGCAGGCCAGCACGCCGTCCAATTCGCGCAGGAGGCGTTCCTCCAGGCCCTCCTCCTGCGCCAGCTCGAACAGCGCGGCGCCATAGCGCTTTGCCGCGGCGCTCACGATGCGTCACCCACTTGGCGGATGAAATCGTCGATCAGCGCGCGGTGATCCTCTTCGCGCACTTCGCGCTCCACCACGCGGGCGGCGATGTCCACCGCGATGCCGCCGATCTCATCTTTCAGCTCGTTGACGGCCTTTTTTCGCTGCTGCTCGATCTGGCGCTGCGCAGCCTCGCGCGCGGCGCGCGCGGACTGCTGCGCCTCGGCCATGATCTGCGCCTCGCGCTCGCGCGCGCGTGCGGAGGCTTCGCGCAGCAGCGCATCGCTCTCGCGCCGGATCTCCTCCATGCGCGTCTGGTACTGCATCTCCAACGCCTGCGCTTCGCGCCTTGCCGCGTCGGCCTGCTCGTACATGCCGTCGATCTCGCGCTGGCGGTCGTCGATCATCTGCTTGACCGGTTTGAAGAGGAATTTCTTCAAAACGAGGAACGTGATGATCATGTTGCAGAACGTGAACAGCGCCGTCCACGGGTTGATGCCGACGAAACTTTCAAATCCGGACAAAACACGCCCTCCTTCCGGTTTTTGGGATGCGCCGCATTCAGAACACGAACAGCATCAGCAGCGCGATGACCAGCGAATAGATGCCGGTCGACTCCGTGATGGCGCAGCCCAGGATCATGTTCGTGCGCAGGATGCCGGCGGCCTCCGGCTGGCGGGCCATGCCCTCCAGCGCCTTGCCCACAGCGTGGCCCTCGCCGACGGCGGGCCCGATCGCGCCGATGCCCATGCAGATCCCCGCGCCCAGCGCGCAGGCGGCCCGTACAATCGCTTCTTCCATACTTGTGTCCTCCTTGCAAGTCGTTAAGATGTGTGCGGCCGCTCGGCCGCGGTCTCCTGTTCCGGGGCTGCGCCGTCCTCCGGCGCGGGGCATGCGTTGCCGATGTAGACCATCGTCAGCAGGCTGAACACCAGCGCCTGCACGCCGCCCGAGAAAACGTCAAAATACAAACTGAGCACGCCGGGGACGCCGACCTCCAGATACGGCACGCCCCAAAGGCCCAAAAGCGCCAGAAGGCCGGTGACGGCCAGCACGGCGCCGGCGATCTTCGACGGCATGCGGCGCTTGAAAAAGCCGCGCGCCAGCAGCGCCGCCCCGGCGGCCAGTACGACGGCGGAAGCCGCCAGGCTGGAACCCACCGCGCCCAGCACCATCGCCGAGAGCGTCGCGAGCGCCGAGTACAAGAGGCTCGTGAGCACGGCGCCGCCGGAGATGTTGCCGAAATGACGGAACGCCATGGAAATGGGCTGCGCGATCTCGGAGATGATGTTCATCGGCAGCATGACGGAAACAGGCTCGGTAAAGCCCTTGAGCCATCCGAAAAAGCCGTTGGCCCGGATGCCGCACGCCCAGCACAAAACGCTTGTCATCACGGCCCATGTGGCTGTGGTGGAAAGGTCGGAAGTGGCGGAGCGCAGGATGCCCGTCATGCCGATGAGTGTGCCGCCCAAAGACGATAAAAACAGCGCGCCGATGTACGGCGTCCAGTACAGATTGTGCGGGCCCATGGTGTCGGACACCATGTCGTACAGCATGCCGACGCCCTTTTCCACCAGCACCTGCCGCGCGCCGGGGCGCTTTTGCAAGCCGCGCCCCAGCCAGACGCCCGCTGCGCACAGCAGCACCATCACCACAAAGGACGACACGGTCGTCTGCGTGATGGGGATGCCGCCCAGCACCGGAATGACAAAATAGATCTTGGGGCCGGTCATGCGTCGCCCGCCCCCTTTCCCGGGCTGAACACGTCAATGAATTTCAGCGCGATCTGCGCGCACAGCAGCGGGACGAGCGCCGCGACCGGGTCGCAGACCTGCGTGCGGAACAGCACGATCAACAGCACGGCCAGCACGAGCAGGCGCATGCCGGCCGACGCCTGGATCGACAGGCGCAGGCGGGTGGCCGCCTGCGCGTCCACCGCCCGGTCGAGCGCGCGCGACACCGCAAGCGACAGCGCCATGAAGTGGCCCATCGCCACCGCCCAGCCGATCAGCCCGCCCAGCAGCACTTTGCCGTCAAGGCGGCCCAGCAGCGCGTAGACGGCGAACATCACAGCCGTGCACACGGCCACGATGGCCGCAAGATGCGCCGCCTGCGTCAGCACGCCGCGGTATTTTTTCATGTGCGCTCCCTCCTTTGCATGCGCGTATGCGCCTTGTCAGTGGCGGTTGAAGCCGGCCGGCGTTTCGGCATGCCCGGCGCTGCGTTCTTCGCGCTCGCTCTCGCGGCGCATGGCGCGCAGCGAGGAAACAAGCCCGCCCGCCGCGCCGAGCACTCCCAGCGCAACGCCCAAGAGCGCCGCCCAGCCGCCCAGCGCAAAGCGCCTTTGCAGCCATACGCCCGCCACGACGAACCCCGCCAGCGGCAGCGCGACGGATAGGCCGAACTGCGTCAGCCAGACAAGCCGCCTTGCCGTGCGCGCCCATTGCTTCATGCGGCCGACCGTCCTTTCCCGAATACGCCGTTTGCACTTTCTGCTATCATTTTTACTATAGCGTATTTTCCAGTACTTTTCAACACACAGAAACTATTATCTGCAATTTGTACACGATTTTTCATGGCAGATTGCTCCCCAGAGCGCAACG
>DXGT01000111.1 GCA_019113785.1 Candidatus Ruthenibacterium merdigallinarum
CGATCTGCGCCTCCTTGAAGCTGGTGGCAAGGTCCTTCACGTTGGCGATGGGCGTGCCGATGCCCACCACGGCCTTGATGTAGTGCTCGCCGTTGAGCGTGTCCACGATGGACGAGGCGAGCTTGTAGATGTCGTGCGTGTCGATGCCGCGCTTGATCTCCTTCACAAGCACGGTGTCGTTCTCGCTGATGTTGAACACAAAGTCCTTCTGCTTGTCCGGGAACAGGCCCGACACCACGTCGTAGGCCGAGATGTCGGCCCCGGAGGTGACGCGGATGAGCAGCACCACGCGCGAGACGTCGGTGGCGAAGTGCAGCTCGCGCGCCTTGGCGTAGATGTCGCCCGGCAGGATGTTGTCCAGCACCACGTTTTTGATGAAGTTGGCTTTGTCGAACTTCTCGTCGTGGTACTGCTTGATGTTCTGCAGGCTGATGGCCAAGAGCGCGGCGTAGCGGGCGGCGGGCTCGTCCGTGCCCTCCACCATCACCGCGTAGTCGTTGCGCTTGTTGGAGCTGAACAGATGGTATGTATACCCGTCGCGCACGAAGGATTCCCCGGCGGTGAGCCGGTCGGATGCGACGCCGTCGCGCACTTCGCCGATGCGGTTGAGATCCGAGCAGGAGATGACCGCGCCCGTCTCATCCACCACGCCGATCATGCGGTCGATGGCGTCTTTCATCTGATAGACAACACCCTGAAATACTCTGTTCGCCATAATACCCTTTTCCCTTCTTTATCGTGCTGTGCGGGCGACATGGCCCGAATTTGCCGCAGACAGGAGGCTTTTGTGAATTTCACCAATTCACTTTTGCTATACTCTCTATTTTACACAACAATTCTGACTTTTGCAACATATTTTCACAAATTGTCTGGCCGTTTATTGTGCAATTGGGGAAAAGGCGTTTTCCGCAGGGCAAAACCCCTTAAAAACGTTTTTATTCTACGGCATAAATGTGTCCGAATTGTGGCGAAAATGTTTCCGTCCGGCATTTTCGCGCCGGCGCGTCAGCCCTCGCGCAAACGGCGCAGCTCGTCGGGCGTGATGGGCCGAAAGCCGCCCGGGCCGAGCGTCCCGTCGAGCGCAAGGCCGCCGATGGCCGTGCGCCGCAGCGCGACAACGCCCGCGCCGTACACGCCGAACATGCGCTTGATCTGATGGTACACCCCCTGCGTGAGCACCACGCGCGCGCTGCACGCGCCGCCAGTACCGGGCGAGAGCTGCGCGGGGCGCATCGTCTGCCCGTCCGCCAGCGTCACGCCCGCAGAAAAGCCCTCGACCATCGCCTGCGTCAGCGGCGTGTCCAAAAGCACCTCGTAGGTTTTCGGCACGTGCTTTGCGGGCGAGAGGATGTCGTGCGCGAACGCGCCGTCGTCCGTCAGCAGCACAAAGCCCGTGCTGTCCTTGTCCAGCCTGCCCGCCGGGAACAGGTTGCGGCGCGGGTAGGCCCCGCGCACCAGGTCCACCACGGTGGTGCAGCGCCCGTCGGCCGACGCGCTGACGACGCCCGCGGGCTTGTCCAGCATCAGATAGACGAAAGTCTCGTGCGCGAGGGGCCGGCCGTCCAGCGCGACCGCTTCGCCCGCGAGCGGGCGCTGCGGCTGGCGGCACACCTCGCCCGCCACGCGCACGCGCCCCGCGCGCACGGCCGCCTTCGCGTCGGCGCGGCTGATCTGCGCGGCCTCGGCCACATATCGGTCCAATCGCATCCGTGCGTCCTCCTTTTTCTCGTGCGCGGCAAACGGCCGGGGCGGCAGAGCGCCCCGGCCGCGCCGCCGGTTTTGCGGCATCGGATGAGAACCATTATAGCACAGCCCCCGCGCCCGCGCCAAGGGGCGCTTTACTCGGTAGGCCATGCGCCCGTCGCCGCGGCGTCCTGCGCGGCCGTCTGATGCGCGGCTTCGTCCGTCACGTCCACGGCGCCCTGTACCGCCGGCTCGCTTGCGGCCGGGGCGGGCGCGGAGGACGCGGCGGCCGCCGTCTCCTGTGTCGCTGCCGTCTCCTGTGTTGTAACCGCCGTCTCCTGTGTGGCGGCCGCCGTCTGCGGCGCAGCCGAGGAGGCGGCCGGCGTCTGCGCGGGCGGCGTCATGGGCAGCACCTCGCCCGACGGCTGCTTGAGGTAATACGCGCCGCGGGCCTGCTCGCGGTACACCAGCACCACGGCGTAGGTCTGCTCGTTCTCCGCGGTCATGGCGGGCACGGGCACCATCCATTTGTCCACCGTACGGTTTTTGCATTTGTTCAGGTCCAGCCCGCTCTGGCGCACCACGTCGTGGAACGCCTCGAAGCTGTCGTCCCATTTGCGCGGCACCTTCACCTGCGAGACCTCGGCGGCGGACGGGTCCACCTGCACGCCGTAGCCCGCGAAGAACGTCTGCACGTCCTGCGCGCCCGTGATCTTCAGCTCGGCCGCGGGCGAGGCCGCCGTCTCGACGGCGTCCTGCCCCGTCAGCGAATACAGGCCCACGGCCCCCGCCGCCAGCGCCGCGGCGCACAGGGCCGCCGCGCCGATGCGCCGCAGCGCCGAGCGGTTCATCGTCATCACAAACATCTGCCCGATCCCTCCTTTTTGCCCTATGTGTATGCACGCGGGCGGCGCGTGATGACGCCGCGCGCACAGTTTTGCTTGCCCCCGGCGCTCTCCGGGCGTATAATACTGGCGTGGACGGCAAAAAAGCCGCCCGCCACAGGGAGGAAACGGAGCATGATCTATCTGAATTGCGATTACGCCGAGGGCGCTCACGAGAGCATCCTCGCCGCCCTGGCCTCGGCCGGCGGCGAACAGAACCCCGGCTACGGACAGGACGGGCACTGCCGGTGCGCGGCGCAGGCCATCCGCACGCTGTGCGAAGCGCCAAACGCGGACGTGCACTTTCTCGTGGGCGGCACGCAGGCGAACATGACGGTGATCGCCGCGGCGCTGCGGCCCCATCAGGGCGTTCTGTGCGCGCAGACCGGGCACATCAACGGCCACGAGACGGGCGCCGTGGAGGCCACGGGCCACAAGGTGCTGGCCCTTGCGCACACCGACGGCAAGATCACGGCCGCGCAGGTGGACGAGGCCTGGCGCGAGCAGGCGGAAAACGAGGCCGCCGAGCATCTTGTGCAGCCGAAGATGGTGTATCTCTCGCACCCGACCGAGCTGGGCACGCTGTACACGCGGGCCGAGCTGGAGGCGCTGCACGAGGTGTGCCGCAAGCGCGGGCTGTACCTGTTTGTGGACGGCGCGCGCCTGGGCTACGCGCTGGCCGCCGCGGGGACGGACGTCGACCTGCCCGCGCTGGCGCGCCTTGCCGACGTGTTCTACATCGGCGGCACCAAGGTAGGCGCGCTGTTCGGCGAGGCCGTCGTCATCGTCAACGACGCGCTGAAGCCCGATTTCCGCTACGCGATCAAGCAGCACGGCGGCATGCTGGCCAAGGGCTGGCTGCTGGGCATCCAGTTCGAGCAGCTGATGGCCGGCGGGTTGTACGAGCAGCTGGGCGCGCACGCCGACCGCCTTGCGGACGAGGTGCGCGCGGCGCTGGCCGAAAAGGGCGTGCCGCTGCTGGTGGAGGGGGCGACGAACCAGATTTTCCCCATCCTGCCGGACGCATGGCTCGCCGCTTTGCAGCGCGATTTCGTCTTTACCTACCAGTGCCGCGTGGACGAGACGCACAGCGCGGTGCGCATCTGCACCAGCTGGGCCACGCAGCCCGCGCACGTGCAGGCGCTGAAGGCAGCGCTGGCCGCGCTGTGAGCGGGCCGCGCGCCAAAAGCGCCGGCGACGGGCCCCGGCTTTTAAGCGTCGGGCCCCGGCTTTAAAAACGGCAAGCACGATAAAGCCGTGGGCATATCGCAAACGCACGCACAAAAAAAGCGCGGCGCGCAGGGAGGCTTTCTCTCCTGCGCGCCGCGCTGATTTTGTGATTTTTTAAAGGGCGCATCCGCGTGCAAAGGGAGGCGGGCGTGAGCATTTGCGCAGCCGCCCTCAGTGGCCGCGGCCCGCACCGCCGCCGCGGGAGTGTCCCCCGCCGCCGCGGAAACTGCCGCCGCCGAAGCCGCCGCGCCCTGCGCCGCCGCTAAAGCCGCCGAAACCGCCTCCGCCGAATCCGCCGAATCCACCGAATCCGCCGCCGCCCCGACGGCGCGGGGGCCGCGGCCCGCCGAAATGCGGCGGGGGCGGCGGACGGCGCCGCCTGTGCATGGACGAACCGAGGAAATACCCCGTCCAGAAGCCGCCGGACGAGCGGTGCCCGCCGCGAGGCCCGCGCGGGCCGCGCATCACACTCGAAAGGATGGCCAGGACGACCACCACGACGATCAGCAGCGCCACAAAGCCCAGCACCGACCACAGCATGCCCAGCCCCGAGCCGCCGCTGTGCGAGGGTGTTTGCGCAGAGCCCGCGTAAATGGCCTGCACCTCGTCGGCCAGCGCGTCGAACGTTTTGGCCACGCCGGCGTCGTAGTCGCCCGCGGCAAAATCCGGCTCCAGGTCCTGCTGCAAAATGCGGCTGAGCGTCATCGTGGGCAGCGTGTCCTCCAGCCCCGCGCCCTGTAAGCACTGGTAGTCCTGCCCGGCGATGTCCAGCACGAGCAGCACGCCGTTGTTCTCCTCGGACGAGCCGACGCCCCAGTCGTTGAACAGCTGGTAAGTAAACTCCTCCAGGCTCAAACCCTCGGTGTCGTTCAGCGTCACCACGACCACCTGCGCGCCGGCGGCGTTTTGCTCCAGCGAGGCGTTGCGCTCGACGATGTCGTCGCACGTGGACTGCGAGAGCACGCCGGCATAATCGCTGACGTAAAAGCGGGACGACGGCTCAAGCGACACATCCGCAAACGCGGCCAGCGCCGCGCCGCACGAAAGCGCCAGCGCCAGCGCCGCGCCCGCAAGGCGCCGCAGCGCCGTTTTCTTCGTGTGCGTCATGCCATTTCCTCCAAGTCGGCGCCGCCGGCCAGCAGCGAAGCCGGAAAGCCGGACAGCTTTTCCTGCGCCGCGCGCACCAGCGCGTTATACTCCGGCACGCTGTGCGACAAAATGGACGTGCGGCTGCTGAACTCCGACCATGCCATCTGCGCCGGGCCGCCCATGTTGTCGCGCTCGGGCGCGGGCAGAGCGTTGTACAAAAGCTCCACGGCCGTTTTCAGTTTCAGGCCCGCCGCATAGCGCGCCGAGGGCGAATCGGCGGCCTCGCAGCTTGCGTCCAGCGCGGCGTTCGCCTGTTCGACGATGCTCTCGTCCACGCCCGCGTCCCGCGCCAGCGCGATCAGCGAACCGGCGGCCGATTCGCGCGCGGCGAAGTCGGCCGACATGTTGTCGGCGTACCACGCCGCCGGCTCGGCCGCGAGGGAGCGCGCCTTCGCGCCGCCGATGCCCACGACGCCCGCCAGCACCGCCACGGCCAGCACAATGCACGCCAGCGCGCGGTTTTCCGTCCATTTCAGTTTCATGCCGTTCTCCTTTTGGGGCGCTGTGCGCCGCCGTTTACTGCGCGATCTCGAGCAGCTTCGCCTTCAGCTCGCCCTCGATGCGGCCCAGCTCCGCCTCGGCCGCGGCGCGCTTCTGCTTGCCCTCGGCCTGGATCTTCACCACTTCGTCCAGCGTTTCGATCAGGCTGCGGTTGGTCTGCTGCAGCGTCTCGATGTCCACGATGCCGCGCTCGGACTCCCGCGCGGCCTCCACCGTGCCCTGCTTGAGCGCGGCGGCGTTTTTCTTCAAAAGCTCGTTGGTCATGTCCGTGACGGCGCGCTGCGCCTCGATGGCCTGCTGCGAATGCGCAAGGCCCAGCGCCAGCACCATCTGGCTCTTCCACAGCGGGATCGTGTTCACGATCGAGGTCTGGATCTTCTCCGCCATCATCGTGTCGTTGGACTGGATCAGGCGGATCTGCGGCGACATCTGCACCGAGATGGCGCGCGTCAGCTCGAGGTCGTGCAGTTTTTTCTCAAAGCGCGTGCACTGGTCGTCCAGGTCCTTCGCGGCCTGCGCGTCCTCGGCGAGGCCGCTCTGCTTCGCCTTTTCCAGCAGCGCGGGCAGCTCTTCGGCGCGCACTTTGGCCAGCTTTTTCTTGCCCGCCAGGATGTACATCGACAGCTCCTTGTAATACACAAGGTTCATCTCGTACATTTTGTCCAGCATCGCAATGTCCTTGAGCAGCTGGACCTGATGGTCCTGCAGCATGCCCTCGATGCGCTCCACGTTGGTCTCGGCCTTGGCGTAGCGGGTCTTGAGCTCCTCGATCTGGTTCGCCGCCTTCTTGAAGAAGCCCAGGATGCCCTTGGGCTGCTCGGCGCTCGCGTCAAAGCCCTTGAGCTCGGAGACGAGGTCTGTCACCATCTCGCCCACTTCGCCCAGGTCCTTCGTGCGGATATTCTCCAGCGTGCTGGTCGAGAAATCGGCCACTTTTTTCTGGCTGGCCGCGCCGTACTGCAAAATCTGCGCCGAATTGCCGATGTCGATCTTCTGCGCGAAGTCGTCCACCATTTTGCGCTCCTCGGCGGACAAATCCTCCTCGCTGAGGGCCTCGGGCGCGGGCTGCGCGGCCGCGGTCTGCTGCGAAGCGGGGGTCTCGATCTGCGTATCCAGCGTCAGGCTGGGGGCCGCCGGCTCATCCAGCGTCAGGTTGGGCATCATCGTTTCATCCATGGTAGGTCCGTCCTTTCTTTTTATGCGGAGTTCTCTTCAAGACAGGCGCGGCTGCGGGCCGCCGCCCGTCACAGGGACAATGTCGGTTTCGGCGGCTCGTCCTCGGCGGCCTCGTCCGGCACAGACAGGCCGTCCGCGCCCGCCATCGAGCGCAGCACCGCAAGGTCGCTCGTCACGTCCAGCGCCTCGCCCGCGAACAGCGCGTCCAGCTGCGCCTCGAACGCCGCGGCGATCACGCCGGCGTTCTCCTTCACGCGCTTGGCCAGCGCCTGCGCGTTCGCGCCCTCGGCGCCCGCCTTCTCCAATTCGGCGTACTGGCCCAGCACCTTCACGGCCGTGGGCAGGTAGTACGCGGCGAATTTGCGGATGTCGCGCCCTTTTTCCGGCGCGCCGGCCACCTCGGCCAGAATGGCGCGGCCGGCTTTGTCCATGCGGCGGATCTCGCCGCTCAGCGCCTCGTCCGCGATGCGCTCGTCCAGCGCGCGCAGCTCGTCCAGATTTTGCGCCGCCTGCGTCAGCACGTCGTCCAGCGATTTTTCGCCCGTGGCGTACATGGGCCCGGGCGCGGGCACCAGCACCGTGCGCGGCGGGATCAGCCTGCGGCACACGGCCCACGCCGCCGCCGCCAGCGCCGCCGCCAGCACGATGGCCCACAGCCGGTACACCGGCAGAATCGCCGACGCCAGCAAAAACACGCCCGCCGCCGCCCAGATGGGCAGCGCGGAGGAGATTTTCTTTTCGATCATATCCTTTTCCATCTGCATCGCCTCACAGCCCCTTACAGCAGGGGGGAATCGTCGTCGAAATCGTCAAAGAAATGCGCGGCGTCGCGGAACGTGCGGTCGACATACAGCGCGCACACGATCACCGAAACGCCCGCGAACAGCAGCGCCACGCCCAGCAGCACCACGCCCGCCGCAAGCCCCTGCAGCGGGAACGCGCCCACCGCGGCGCCCAGCGCGCACTTCACCAGCGCGTCCAGCGCGGTGCCCAGCCACGGCGCGCCGGCCCGGCGCAGCCGCCATGCGGTGCGCGCGCGCAGAACGCCCACAGCCAGAAGCCACACGGCCAAGAGCACGCCGAGGAAAATTTTCGACACATGCGGGTTGAACACGAGCACGCAGCCCACGGCGACGTCCACCGCGCCGCGCAAGAGCAGCGGCCCGCCCTCAGCGCCGGCGCGCCGCGCCGTAAAGCCGAACGCCAAAAGCCCCATGCCCAGCGCCAGCACGCACACGCCCGCCAACAGCGGGAACACGCCGGACAAAAACTCCGGCTGGAGCGTACAGGCAAAGCCCAGCAGCGCCATCAGCGCGCCGGCCAGCACCGGCAGCCAGCGCGTGCTGCGAAACCACTTCATCGCGCGCCTTCCTCTCAGGCCTCTTGGCCCGTCGCGTCCTCTTCGGCCTGCTCGGCCACGACGCCCGTGATGGCGTACTCGCCCGTCATTTTATAGCGGGGCACGTCGTTGTACGTAAAGGTGACGCGGTACTGCGCGGCCGTGTCCAGCCCGTTGAACGTGTAGGTGTAGGGGCTGCCGTCCAGCGTGAAGTGCACCGACTCGATGTACTGCGTGCTGTTTTCGCCCTGCTTCCACAGGCTGATGAACGCGTCCGTCCACTGCGTGCCCTCCTGGCTGCTTTCGCCGCTGACGGTCACCGTGACGGAGCCGCTGTGCGTGAAATAGCCCGTGGCGGTATAGTTCACCGCCGTGAAGCGCCCGCTGAGCTGGCCCGCTTCGAGCAGCGTGTTCGTCGAGCCGTTCTCCTCGGGGGCCGCAAGGCCCTCGGGCAGGCTGATGGAACCGCCCTGCTCGGCATAGGTGTATTCGGCCTCGGCCTCCTC
>DXGT01000112.1 GCA_019113785.1 Candidatus Ruthenibacterium merdigallinarum
GCCACGCCAGCCCTGGCAGCGCGCGGTGCCGCTGTCGCAGTTTGCGCGCAAGGGCCGCGCGCTGGGCGACGTACAGGCGCTGCGCGCCGTGCTGGGCATGCTGGCCTCCGGCAATGCGGGCGGCGTCTCGCCCGACGCGCTGTGGGTGGACGGCACGGGCGTGCTGCGCGCCGGCAAGGCCGAGCGCTGGCGTTCGAGCGCGGCGTACCAGAGCTTTTACCCGCCCGAGCAGTATGACGGCGGCGCGTCCGACGGGGGCGTGTATTTCTGGGGCGCGGTGCTGTTCACGCTGACGCAGGGGCAGCTGCCCCCCTCCTCGCTTGCGCGCAGCCGCCAGCCGGGGCCGCTCATCTTCCCGCGCGCCACGGCATTGCAATATCTGATCGAACAGGCGATGAGCATGCAGCCCGCGCGCCGGCCCGAGAGCACGGCGGCGCTGGCCGCGCAGCTGCAGGCGCTGTGCCGCCAGCTGGAGGCCCGGGAGCAGACCGCTGCCGCGGCCCCGGCCGCTGCGGCGATGGCCGCGCAGCCTGCTGCCGCCCCTGCGCCCGCGGCCGTTCCCGCCGCCGCGCATGTGACGGCGGCGGCCTATGCTGCGCCGGCATCCGACCCGGCCGCTGCGGCGGCCGCGCCAAACGCGCAAGACGCGCAGGCGGCTTTCCCCGCGCCGGGCGCCCCGCAGGCATCCGCCGCACCGCAGCCCGCGCCGGCGACGCCCGCCGCCGCACAGAAGCCCCCTCGCCGCCCGCGCGCAAAGCTCGGCAAGCCGGTGATCGCCATCCTGTGCACGGCGTGCGTATTGGTGCTGTCCGCGGCCGGCTTTTTGGGCTACTCGGGGTACCATTACGGCAAGATGCAGCAGGCGATGGAGCACAGCCATTACGACGACGCCATCACCCATTTGGACAGCGCGCCGTGGCTGGCCTCCTTGCAGCCGCAGGAGGCGGCGTACCTCAACGCATACCAGCTGATGGACAGCATGCAGATGCAGGCGGCGTATGATGCGTTCAAAGCGCTGGGCGATTACCGCGACAGCGCCGACTGGGCGCAGAAATGCTATTTGTACGAGACCGCTTCAAAAAGCTCGCTGTTCGTCGCCTTCCAGCGGTTTTCGGAGCTGGGGAATTTTTACGACAGCGCCCAGCAGGCGGACATCCGCGCGCGCGACATTCTGGAGCGCGGCCTCGAAGTGTATGCAAGCGGCACTTCATTTAGCTCCGTGCGGCAATATCTGGACCTGATCGACGATTATCCCTTCGATGAAGAGACCAATCTTCTCATCGACGACCTCATCACCATCTGTGACGCATGGGATACTTTGTCCTCGGAAAGCCTTCTTTCGGATACCGTCACGTCGACAGCACGCGACGCGTTGGATACGCTGGAGGAGATGGAGTCATACGGCTACGACGTCAGTGACATTTGTATGAATAACCGCATTGCCGCATTGTTTTTGGACGACGTATGGTATGCCGACGACGGCGATGTGTTCGAATACAACTACGCGGAACGTCTTTATTCATTTTCCTACGATCGCGGTGTATGGGGCTACGTATACTTTGAAGAAGACGGTATGAGAGCCGAAGACGGCAGCTACCCCGTGCGCTGGGAGTACATCGATTTCAACACCCTTCGCATGCGCTTTGCCGCCGGCGGCAGCGCCACCTACTACCGCTATTGAGCGAGACCAACAGAAACGGAGACGATACGATTGCACAGCGAAACCACCATCGAGCCGAAACACATCTTGTGCTTTGGCGATTCCAACACCTTCGGCACCGACCCGACGCATCTGCGTGCGCGCCATCCGCTGGCCGTGCGCTGGACGGGCCGGCTGCAGGCATTGCTGGGCGGCGAGTACCGCGTGATCGAGGAGGGCATGGGCGGGCGCACCACCGTGTGGGACGACCCACTGGAGCCCGGCCGCTGCGGCCTTGCGTTCCTGCCCGTGGCGCTGCAAAGCCACCGCCCGCTGGACCTTGTCATCCTGATGCTGGGCACGAACGACTGCAAATCCATCTTCCACGCATCGCCGCGCATCATTGCGCGCGGGGCCGAGCGCCTGCTGGAGACCATCCGCGATTTCCCCTACGGCATCGGCCTGCACGCGCCGAAGGTGCTGCTGGTTTCGCCCATCCTCATGGGCCCGCGCGTCGGCGAGAGCGAATATGTCACGTTCGACGACGCCTCCGGCGAGCGCGTGCGCGGCCTTGCGAAAGAGCTGGCCGCCAGCGCCGAGCGCTACGGCTGCGCCTTTTTTGACGCCGCCACGGTGGCCGGCCCCGGGGCGGATCAGCTGCACATGGACGCGGACAGCCACCGCGCGCTGGCCGAGGCCCTGGCCCCGCTGGTGCGCAGCTTGCTGGCCTGACGGCCGCAAAACCGCAAAAAGAGAAAAGAACGCCGCCGGCGCTTTACGGGCAATGCCCGCTTCAAGCGCCGGCGGCGTTTTTTTTGATTTTTCGGGGCGTGGACATTCACAGGTTTTTGCGCAGGTACACCATGTCCACCAGCTGCACACCCTGCTCGAAAATGGGGCGGCGGTAGTTCCGCACGAAAAAGCCCGGCACAACGTGCGAGCGTGCAAAGCCGCACCGCTCGTAAAACGGCACGGTCAGCGGGCTGTCGCCCGTGCCAACTTGCATGACGGAAAAGCGGCCGCGGTAATGCTGCTCCAAAAACGCGAGCATCGCCCGCGCGTACCCGCGTCGCCGGAACGCGGGGGCCGTGGCGAGGTTCTTCACCTCCAGCACGCCGTCCCCCTCGTCCGTCGCCACGCACACGCATTTCACGCCGCCGTCGTCCAGCACGTACATCTCGCCGTGGCCGAGGTACCGGTCGATCATATCCTCCTGCTCGTCCGCCAGCAGCAAAAGCGGCAGATAGCGCTTTTTGTCCTCCGTCACGCGGCGAAATTCCACATCCTTCACCCCGCTCACGCGATTTTGGCAAGCCTGCGCGCGCCCGCGCCCAGCAACAGGCGCCACAGCGCCCACGCCGCGGCCAGCAGCGCCGCGCACACAGCCGCCATGCCCGCCGGCGCGCCCGCGCCCGCCGCGCGCGCCACAAGGAAATACACGCCCGCGAACGGCAGCGCCAGCACCATGCCGCCGAACAGGCCCGCAAAGCTCGCAGCCGACTGTTTCACCACGATGGTCTCGTTGTCGCAGTCGAGCCGCGGGAAGAACAGATTGGCCCACAGGCCCCACACGGCGGTGAACAGCGTGTAGCACGCGCCCGACGCCGCCAGCAGGGCCACCGTCCCCGCGCCCAGCGCGCCCGACAGCGCCGCGCACACGCCGGCCACGGCGATGCACGGCCAGCACACGGCCAATTGCAGCGCCAGCTTTGCGCCGAAGAACGCGCGCGCCGACACCGGCGCCGATTTTACGATCCACATCGAGCGGCCCTCCAAACTGATGGAGACGCACGCCGTGTTGCTCAGCGCCAGCATGAACACCATCGCGCCCAGCGCGATCTCCACGCTGGCGGCGGCGCCCAGCTGCGCGCACGCGATGCGCACCGGCCCCGAAAAGGCCAGCGCCGCCACGCCTGCCGCCGCCAGCATCACCGCACCCAGCCCCATGTTCACAAGATACACCGAGCAGCCGAAAAAGCGCCCGGCCTCCTTTGCAAACAGCGCCGCGAACTGGCCCGAGGCGGCCACGCGCGCAAGGCGGTAGTCGCCGCGCACAAGGCGCGCGCGCAGCGCCGACAAAATGCGCTTGTACTGCGTGCTCATCAGCCACACGGCGAGGAAGAACGGTGCAAGGCACACCAGCGCCAGCGCGGCCAGCGCGGCCGCGCCGCCCGCCATCGCGCGCTGCCACAGCCCGAACGGCAGCAGCCACGTGGCGAACACGCGCCGCAGGCCGTCGGCGTTCGTCAGCACCCACGCGGCCAGACGGTTGATCTGCATGGAGCCCACCAGAATGGCCAGCGTGAACACAACGCTCAGAGCGCCGGACGCCAGCGCCTTGTGGCGCACCCGGCCCGACAGCCACGCCATGAGGAACCCCGCGACGACGCCCGCCAGCGTGGGCAGCGCCGCGGCGCACACGCACCCGGCTGCCAGCGCCAGCACGGCCCACACGCCGGCGCGGCCGGCCAGAACCATCCACACGATGCCGCTCGGCACCATGCCCGACGCAAACAGCGACAGGTTTTCGAGGTACAACGCCAGCGTTTTCGACAGCATCACGCTGAACGAGCCGACGGGCAGGCTCAGCAGCAGATCGGCGTCTCGCGTTCCGAACACGACGTGCTGCGCGCCCATGGCCGTCAAAAGCAGGCAGGACGCCGCCACCAGCAGGCCCATCAGCGGCATCAGCAGATCCAGCGCGCCGTGCGCCTGTAACACAAGGCCGATGCCGGCCGCGTAGATGGCGAAAAAGAACGCCATGAGAAGGTCGGCGATGAACAGCAGCGCCGCGCCGCCCAGCGCCCCGCTGCGCTTGGAGGACACATTCATCGCGTGCACCATCGCGCTCATCTGCACGCGCAAAAGGCAACGCAGCTTACGCATGATCGTCCTCCCCTTCGCGCGCGGCCGGCCCCGGCGCATCCGTCTGCGCCGCCAGCTCGAGGAACACGTCCTCCAAGCTCTGGTTGCCGATCACCTGCGCGGTCTCGCCCTGCTCGACAAGGCGGCCATTTTTGATGATGACGATGCGGTCGCACAGTTTTTCCGCCACCTCCAGCACGTGCGTCGAGAACAGCACGCAGCCGCCCTCGTCGCACAATTCGCGCAGAAAGCCCTTCATCAGAAAGGCCGCCTGCGGGTCGAGGCCGACGAACGGCTCGTCCAGAATGAACAGCTTCGGGCGGTGCATCAGCGCCGAGATCAGCGCCAGCTTCTGCTTCATGCCGTGGCTGTAGCCGCCGATGGGGCTGCCCAGAGCGCCCGTGAGGCCGAACGCGTCGGCGTAGCGGCGGATGCGCTCGGTGCGCTCGTCGCCCATGCCGTACAGATCGGCGATGAATTTCAGGTATTTCACGCCCGTCATGAACTCATACAGATCGGGGTTGTCGGGCAGGAACGCCATTTCGCGCTTGGCCGCCACGGGCTGCGTGCGCACGTCGTGCCCGTTCACGGTGATGACGCCCTCCGAGAAATCCAGAATGCCCGCCGCGCAGCGCAGCGTCGTGGTTTTGCCCGCGCCGTTGTGGCCGATGAACCCCACGATCTGCCCCGCCTGCACGCGAAAGGACACGTCGTCCACCGCGCGCTTGCCGCCGGGATACACTTTTGTCAGATGCTCGATCTCCAGCATAATTCTCGCCTCCATTGACCCGTTAAAAAACGCACGAAAGTGGGCAAAACGCGCCCCGCGCGCGCCGAAAACGGGGGATGGCTCAAATTATAGCAAGCCTTCCGGCATTGTCAAGCGCTAAGCGTTTTTTTGGGAGGCCGCAGCGCAAAAAACGCCTTTGCAAAGGGCGCACGGCCCCGTGCAAAGACGCTTTTTGCGGCAATTTCCCCGCTGCGGCAAGCGCTCAAAGGATGTACCGCACGACCACCTCGCGGTAATTCGGCCGCCCGGCCAGCAGGTCCTGCCAGGTGATGAAGCCGCAGCGCGCCACCGTCTTTGTCTCGCGGCCGACGGAGCCGTCGTCCCGCAGGTAGGAGGCAAACTGCGTCTGCTCGTCGAACACCGCCAGCAGCTCGCCGCCGCACGCGCCCAGGAGGCGCACGGGCCGCTCGCTGGCGTTGCTTGTGTATTGCAGCGCCACCGGCGCGGCCGCGCCGCCGCTCTCCACATCCACCGCATACCGGCGGATCAAGTCTGTCCCCCACGGGCCCCACACGGTGATGAGCGCATGCCCTTCGCCGACGCGCTCGATCGAAAACGCCGTCTCCTGCGCGCCGGCGATCTCCTCCGGCCATTCCACCGGCGCCTGCCCCTGCGCGCCGTCCGGCTCCAGCCAGTACAGATCGCCCGGCCGGTCGTCCGCGCACCAGTACAGCCGCCCGTCGCTCCAGCACAGCGCGCGCCCGGCGCTGCCCGGCTCGCTGGCCCAGCTCTCGCCCAGCGGCGTCTGCTCGCCGGTGTCTACATCCCACAGGAACACCCGGTGGCTGCCCGGGCCGACGCTGTCGGAATCATCGCTGCCGAAATCGTACTGATACAGCACAAGGCTGCGCCCGTAGACGCCCAGAAGCGTCGGCACGGGCTGCGGCAGCTCGCCCAGCGCCTGCGCCTCGCCGCCGTCCAGCGGCACGCGGTACAGCATGTACTGCGCACTCATCTCCCCGTCGACCTGCGCCAGAATGACGTACAGCGCTGTTTCATCGGCCGCCGCCAGCGTTTGCAGCCACTGGCCGTCCTGCGCGGTGTACAGCACGCGCCGGCCGGCCCCGCCGGGCTCCGCGGCCATGACGCACTGCGCCGCGCCGCCCTCTTCGCCGGACGGCTCCGCAATGAAGGCGATGGTGTTTTCATCGACGTACACCGGCCCGGCAATGAGGCTCTGCGCGAGCCACGCCGTACAGCTCTCGTCCTCGTGCGCGCAGGCGGGCGCGGCGCACAGCGGCAGCTCGGCCGCCGAGGCGGCGTCGACATAGCACAGCAGCGCATGGCCGCCGTTTTCGCCCGCAAAATAGACGCCGCCGGGCGCGTCGCCCGTCAGCGCGCGCAGCGCGCCCGAAGCGGCGGCCTGCGGCGCGTCCTGTCCGTCTGTTTGGGCCGCGGCGGAGGAAGATGCGCCGGAGGGCGCAGACGACGCGCCGGGCCCCTCCTGCGCGCAGGCGCACAGGCACGCAGCTAGCGAAGCCGCGCACAGCAGAGCGATCGGTTTTCGTTTCATGGGTATCCCGTCCTTTCTGCGCACAGTTTACCCCGCCGCCTTTTCCGAAATGTTTCCGGCTGCGCCGTACTGCGCGGCCTCCTGCGGCGAAAGGCTGGCCGCGCCCAGCCGCACGCCGTCCGGCCCGGCCGTGCAGTACACATACACCTGCCCCTCGGCCGACCAGAGCGCCGCGCCGCCGTCCGAAAAGCCGTCCGGCGCAACGGGCTGCCAGTCGTCCAGCGCGTCCAGCCCCAGATACGTCCGGTACGCCCGCAGCATCTCGTCCGCCTCCTCGCTGTGCGCGGGCGTCGACGTGGCGAACGCCGTCACCGGCCCGCCGGGCTCCAGCCACTGGGCCGACACGAGCGCCGCGGCCTGCCCGCACTGCATGAGCGCCGCCTCGGCGAGGCCATCCTGCGCGCACTGCGTGGCCCACAATGCCCCATCCGGCAGCGCCGGCGCGGTCTGCGCGTCCAGCACGCCCGCGTCCACCAGCGCCTGCGCTTTTTCGCACAGCAGCACGGCGGTCTCGCCCGCCTCGGCAGGCTGCTGCGCCGCGGTGACCGCCGCGCCCGACAGCTGCCGCTTGCGGTACAACGCGTACGCCGTGTCCAGCGCGCGGCCCCGGCTGCTCAGCGCGCCCGGCACCTCGGGGCGCACGGCGGCCGCAGACAGCAGCCGCGCGTCCGCCGCGGCCGACGCCGCGCACGGCAGAGCCAGGCACGCTGCGCACGCACACGCCACCACCGCCGCGCAGAGCCGCCGCAGCACAGTCCGTTTCGTCATGCGCCCGCCTCCCCTCTCGCAGTTTCTTCGCCTTCCGGCGTCCCCGCGCCCGGCTTTTTCAGCGTCAACCACACGCGCGTGCCGCAGCCCGCGCGGCTCTCGATGTGTAGCTCGCTGCCGTGCGCCTGCGCGATCTGCCGGCACAGCGCAAGGCCCAGCCCCGCGCCGCCCGCGCTGCGGGCGCGCCCTGCGTCCACCCGGTAGAACGGCTCCGTCACATGCGCCAGCGCCTCGGCGGGGATGCCGCGGCCCTTGTCCTCCACCCACAGCGTCCACGCCGCACTTTCCTCCGTGCAGCCCACACGCACCTTACCGTCGCACGGGGACGCGGCCGCCGCATTCAGCACAAGGTTGCGCACAAGGTCGATCAAAAGCGGGGCGTTTGCCAGCGCGCGGGCGTCCCGCGGGCAGGCGAGGCACAGCTGCGCCGGCAGATCCGGCAGACTGTCGGCGGCAGCGTGCAGAACCGCCGGCAGCGACGTCTCCTCCAGCGCGCAGCCGCCGGCCTCCAGCCCCATCAGGCGCAGCAGCTGCCCGCTCAGCGCCTCCAGCCGGGCCGCCTCGCGGTACAGATGCCCGGCGGCCGTCTGCTGCGCTTGCGGCGCAAGCTGGCCTTGCCGCAGCATCGACGCATAGCCCAGCAGCGTGGTCATCGGCGTTTTCAGCTCGTGCGAAAAGGCCGCCACAAAGCGCTTTTGGCGCGCGCTCTCGGCGCGCAGCGCCTCCATCTGCCCGCCGATGGCGTCCGCCATGCGGTTGAAGCTCTCGCCCAGGCTCTCCAGCTCGTCGCCGCTTGCCACCTGCGCGCGCACATGGCCGTCGCCGGCCGCCAGCGCGCGGGCCGCCTCGTCCAGCGCGCGCAGCGGGCGCGTCAGCCAAACCGACACCGCCGCGGCCGCCGCCCCGGCCGCCGCCAGCGCCGCCGCGCTGAGAAGCAGCTGCTGGCGCACCTGGCGGTCGCGCTCTGTGAACAGATGGCTGACGTCCCACGCCTGCGCCAGCCACAGCGGGCGGGCCTGCCCCTGCAAAGGCGTGGCCATCAGCAGCCAATAGCGCCCGTCCGCCCGGCAGTACACCGCGCCCGTCTCGCCGGCGTCCATGGCGCGGCGCACCTCGGCATAGGGCACCTGCACGGGCAGCGTCGCCCACAAAACCGAGCCCTCCTGCGTCAGGGCCGCCAGCATCGGCGCGTTTTCGCGCACCGGGCCCGTCAGCTCCTGCGCCGCCGCCGCGATGGCGGGCGACGCGAGCAGGGCGGCGCTTTGCGCGTCCCGGCCGTCCGCCAGCGCCGTCTCCATCGAAAAGCACAGGTTCCTGTGCTCGGCGGCGCAGCTGTTCAGCGCCGCCGAGCGCGCGGCGGCAAAATTCTGCCGCACGCTGTGCGCGCCGCCCGCGCCCAGCGTCACGCACAGCAGGGCCATCGTGGCCGCCGCGATCTTCACCGCAAATTTCATGGCGCGCCCTCCAAACGGTAGCCCACCTTCGGCACCGAGACGAGACAGTGCTGCCACCCCAGCTTGCTGCGCAGGCGGCTGATGTGGATGTCCAGCGTGCGGGAGCTCTCCGGCTCCTCCGCGCCCCACACCTGCTGCAAAAGCACGTCGCGGTACATCGTGATGCCGCGGTTGCGCACCAGCGTCATCATCAGTTCATACTCCCGCGGCCTCAGGCGCACGGGCACGCCGCCGCGCCGCACGCTGTGCCGCTCGGGGTCGATCTGCACGCCCCACACCTCCAGCGCGGGGCCAAGGCGGCCCGTGCGGCGCATCAGCCCGTCCACGCGGGCCAGCAGCTCGGCGGGCGCAAACGGCTTTGCAATGTAGTCGTACGCGCCGGCGCGCAGCCCGCGCACGCGGTCGTCCACGCCCGTGCGCGCCGTCACAAAAATCACGGGCACGCCCGTGGGGCCAATGTAGTCCAGCAGCGCAAACCCGTCCGCCCCCGGCAGCATCACGTCCAGCAGCACCAGGCTGTAGCGCCCCGCGTCCAGCAGGTCGGCCGCCTGTTCGGCGCTCGCCGCTTTGCGGCACACATAGCCGTGCGGGCTGAGCGTCAGCTCGATCAAATCGGCGATGGCCGCCTCGTCCTCCACGATCAAAACCGGTTCCAATGCGATCCCTCCCTCGCTTGCATTGTAGCACGCCGGCATTTCCAAAACGTTTCCGGCGCGCGCAGAAAGATTGCCTATGCGAAGGGCCGGGGCGCATGCCCCGGCCCTGTACTTCGTATCACATTCCGTAAAATATTTTTGAGAAACTACGAATTGTATATTTCCAAAACGGCGCGTCCGCGCGCAAGAACTCACTTCAAATAGATATGCCGCGGCAGGCCGTTGACGCTGATGGGCGTCAGTTCCGCCTGGATCAGCGGGCGCGCATAGCGCAGCAGCTCGTCGGTAACGCCCGCGCCGTCCTCGGTGATCCACGCGGCGGGCACCTTTTTCTCGCGGTTGGCGATGCGGTGAATGTCGTTGAGCACGGTGACGCACTGGTACGGGTCGTCCGACAGGCGCGACAGGCCCACCATCTCGCCGGTGTGGCCCTCGCACGCGGCTTTGACGGCCGCGCCGCCCACCTGATAGGCCTCGGTGATGTCGGTGCGGCTGGCCGTGTGGCTGGCGCAGCGCTGCAAAGTGGACAGCTCGATGGCGCGCGCCTTTGTGCCGAGGCGGCTCGCCAGCAGGCCCGCCAGATAGCTGGCCGTGCCGGTGAGGATCTTGTGGCCGAAGGCGTCCGCCGCGCCGAGGGCCTGCCCCAGCTCGCACACATAGCGCCCGTCGGCCGTGCGCACGCCCTCGCTCACGGCCAGCACCACGTTGCTCTTGCGGCGCTGCAAATCGTTCACATCCTCCACAAAGCGCTCTGCGTCAAACGGCGTCTCGGGCAGATAGATGCGGTCGACGCCCTCGCAGTCCGGCCCTTTGGCCAGCGCCGAGGCCGCGGCCAGCCAGCCGGCGTTGCGGCCCATGATCTCCACCACGGTCACGCTGCGCATGTCGTACACAAGGCTGTCACGGATGATCTCCTTCATCTGCGTGGCGATGAACTTTGCGGCCGAACCGTAGCCGGGGGTGTGGTCGGTGCCCTCGAGGTCGTTGTCGATGGTCTTGGGCACGCCGATGAAGCGGATGGCGCTGCCGACGCTGCGGCCGTAGTCGGCCAGCTTGTAGATGGTGTCCATGCTGTCGTTGCCGCCGATGTAGAAAAACCACGCGACGTCCAGCTCGTCCAGGATGCGCAGGATCTCCTCGTACACCTCCGGCTGCGCCGCGGCGTCGGGCAGCTTGTAGCGGCACGAGCCCAAGAACGACGACGGCGTGCGCTTGAGCAGCTCGATGTCGAGGTCGTCGCGAAGATGCTCGCCGAGGTCGACCCACTGGCTCTTGAGCAGCCCCTGCACGCCGTGACGCATGCCGTACACGGTTTTCGCCCCGCGGCTCTTCGCCGCCTCAAACACGCCCGCCAGGCTGGCGTTGATCACGGCGGTCGGCCCGCCGCTCTGTCCTACGATCGCATTCGCCATAAACATCTTTTCCTTTCCTGTCAAAAGCGGGGCGGCCCTTGCGCCCCGCAGGCTTGTGTGCATCGGCGCCGCCGCGCCGTTTCTTCTTTCAGTATACACTTTTTGCGCCCGCTCTGGCAAGAATTTTCCCTTTTGTGCAACAAATCGCGCTTTTGACGCGTTATAGTAAGTAAGGGAAGTATCGGTGTGCAATTTTTTCGGGCGCGCGTGCTGCCGCCCGCCAGAGAACAAACCGCTGGGAGGGAAACAGAATGAAGCAGCTGCTTGCAAAACAGCCGTTTGTCCGGGCGCTTGTGCTGGGCGCGGTGTGCCTCGGCCTTCTTGGCGCGTGCGCCATACCGGCGCTGGGCGCGGCCGACGCCGCATCGGCCGGCTCGTCCGCGCCGTCCGGAGAAATGACGGCGGTGTCCTCGCCGTCAATCGCCTCCTCGCCCGTGTTCAGCGGGCAGGCGCCCGCGGCGGGCGACGTGACGCTGGCCGTGGCGGAGAGCGAATACGCGCTGGGCGCGGACGGCGCCGCCCCGACGATCGAATATATGCTGGCCGATGTGTCCGACACGGGCGCGGAATACGTCGACGTGCCACAGCTGTCTCACTGGGAGGACGGCGCGTGGCGCGCGGTGGACTTTGCGCCCGGCACGGCCTTTTGCGGCACGGCGGTGCCCGTGGGCCCGGGCGAGGTGCGCCCGCTGGACCTGAACGCCCTGTACGGCACGCTGGAACCGGGGCTGTATGAACTTTCGTTCACGGTGCAGGCCCACGGCGGCGAGACGTCCGCCAGCGCCGAGTTCACGCTGACACAGCCGGCGGGCGAAGCGTGACGCCGCATGCCCGGCGCACGGCGAGCACGTCGTTAGAAAAAGCACACAGGGCGGCCGTTTTGCGGCCGCCCTGTTTTTGCGCATAAACCACTCCTCTCCCGGGCAAACTGAGACGGGGCCGGTCTGCATGCCGGCCGCAGAGGGGAGGCATTGCCATGTCACGCAGAAAACACCACGCCGCCGGCCCGTACCGGC
>DXGT01000113.1 GCA_019113785.1 Candidatus Ruthenibacterium merdigallinarum
CGGTTCTACCTCAGCTATTTCCTGCCGTGGGACAGCTACCGCAACTACCAGCTGGCGAAGAGCCGCGGCTTCCACGACCTCACCCACGAGTGGGACCGCACCCACCACGCCGAGAATTTCGACCAGATCGATTCGCGCGCGTATCTGGTGCACTCGTGGCTGAAATACCCGAAGTTCGGCCACGCCGCCGCCACCGACTACACCGCCCGCTATATCCGCTACGGCATGATGACGCGCGAGGAGGCCCTTCCCATCATCAAGCAGCGCGACGGCGCGCTGGACCCGCTGTGCGTGCGCGATTTCTGCGAGTTCTGCGGCTACAGCGAAACCGAGTTCTGGGCCATCATGGACAAGTTCTACAACCGCGACCTGTTCGAAAAGGACGCGCACGGCCGCTGGGTGCTGAAGGACCCCATCTGGGCGCAGAAATAAAGCGCCGGCCGGAAAAAACATAAAAACGCGCGCCCGCCTTCCCCGGAAAAAAGGGAAGGCGGGCGCGTTTTCTTTGCGGCAAAAGCCGCTTATTTCGTTTTGACGCCGCCGATGAAGATGTGCTCGGGGTGCAGCGTCTCGTCCAGCACCAGCACGTCGGCGCGCTTGCCCTCGGTGACGCTGCCGAGCGTCTCGAACAGGCCCACGGCCTTGGCGGGGTTGATGGTGGCGGCCTTGAGGGCCGTCTCCAGCGGCACGCCGAAGCGCACGGCGCGGCGGAAGCACTCGGCCAGGCACGTGGCGCTGCCGGCGATGGTGCCGTCCTCCAGCGTGGCCTTGCCGTCCGTCATATACACGGTCTGGCCGCCCAGGCTGTACACGCCGTTGGGCATGCCCGCGGCGCGCATCGAATCGCTGATGAGGCACACGCGGTCGGCCCCGAACCACTGGAACACGCTGCGCACGACGGCCGGGTGCAGATGGATGCCGTCGCTGATCATCTCCACATGGGCCGCGTCGTCAAACGCGGCGCCCACGACGCCGGGGTCGCGGTGGGCGAACGGCGGCATGGCGTTGAACAGGTGGGTGACATGGCTCGCGCCCGCGGCAAAGCCGGCCTTGGCCTCGTCGAAATTGGCGCAGGTGTGCGCGATGGACACCACGCACTTGCCGCTGGCGTGGCGGATGAATTCGCAGCAGCCGGGCAGCTCCGGCGCGACGTCCACCAGCTTGACGGCGCGGCCGCTGGCTTCGAACAGGCGGTCGAACATGCCGGCGTCGGGCTCGACGATGTATTTCTCGGCCTGCGCGCCCTTTTTGGCCTTGTTGAAGAACGGGCCCTCCATGTTGATGCCGCGCAGCACCGCGCCGCCGGTCTCCTTGCCGATGTAGGGGCGGGCCGTCTCGAAGATGCCCGTGAGGATGGGCTCGTCGAAGGCCATCGTCGTGCCGAGGAAGCTCGTGACGCCCTCGCTGCCGAGATAGGCGCTCATCGTCTCGATGTGCTCGGCGCCGTTGTCGCAGAAATCCGAGCCCTTCGAGCCGTGGATGTGGATGTCGACAAAGCCGGGCGTGACATATTTGCCCGTGCAGTCGAGCGTCTCGTCGCCCGTCAGCGTCTCCGCGGGGGCCACCCGCACGATCTCGCCCTCTGCGATCTGTACGTCGGCGGCAACGAACACGCCGTCCTCCGTGAATACCTGGCCGTTTTTCAGGATCATCGCACACACTCCCTTTTTTTCATTCGCGTTCCCGCCGCGCGCGCTTTTCAAAGCGCGGCGGCTTTTCTTCTGCCCTCATTATACCGCGGCGCGCGCGCGGCGGGAACGCTTTTTTTCAAAAAGGGATTTTTGTGACAAAATCGCGCATGTTTTCTACAAAGCGCCCGGCGCTCACGGCTTTGGGGCGCGCCGCGCGCAGGCCGCAAAGCGCCCGGCGCGAAGGCGCTCAGTCGGCGGGGGCCAGGCACTCGGCGCCCCACGCGCCCGAGGCCGCGTTCGCAAACGCGCGCACGCGGAACGTGCGCGGCGCGCACATGCCGCCGGCGGCCGTCTCGGGCAGCACGAAGCGGATGCCGTCCAGCTGCACGTCGGCGCACGCGTCGCCGCCCTGCGCGGGCACGGTCAGGCTCTTGTAGCCGCGCACGGCCTCGCCGCCGCCGTCCAGCACCTCCGTCACCAGGATGCCCACGGCCACCTCGCGCGCGGGGCACACGTTCTTGAGCGTCAGCGAAACCGTCAGCATGCGGCCCATGCCGGGCACCGTGACGTCGCCGAGGTCGGCGTGCACGCTGTCGGCGCACGGCGGGGCCGTCACCTGCACGGGCACGGGGCACGGCTCCGCCACGTTCGGGCCGGCGAGGATGTCGATGACGGGGTCGGGGAACACCACGCGCTCGCGCGCGTCGTCCGACAGAGTGACGCTCTCGTTCACTTTCACCGGCCCCGTCGCGCCGCCGGTGTCGCGCAAAGTGAAGGTGAGGCTGGCCGTCTGCTGCGCGTCGGCGCCCAGCACGGGGATGGTCCAGCGCAGCGCGCCGCCCGCCAGCAGCTCGGCGTCGCCCAGCGTAGGCTCGTCGACGCTCTCGATGGAAAACTCCCCGGCGGGCAGCTCGTGGATGACGATGTTCGTCGCGCCGGGCGTCACGAGGTCGTCGGCGATCTTGCCGAAGGCGTCCTCGATCTGCTGCGCCGTGGGGGCGATCAGCACGTGCTCGTCGGCCGGGGCGCTGGCCCAGGCGTTCAGCAGCTCGATGTTGATGCCGTCGGAGCCCTCGAAGCCGATGCAGTAGATCTCGGCCCCCTTGCCGCGCAGGCGCTCGGCCACGGGCGTCGGGTCGGGGCCGATGGTCGGCTCGCCGTCCGTGAAGAGGATCACCATTTTGCGGTTTTGCCCGCCCGCGTTATCCAGCATCGTCTCGGCGGCGGCGAACGCGTAGCCCGTGTTCGTGTTGCCAAGGCCCTCCAATGCGTCGATGGCGCCGTCCAGCGCGGCCACGTCCTGCGTCAGCGGCGCGTCCTCGGTGGCGGTGCTGGCAAAGCTGATGACCCCGATGCGGTTTTGCCCGCTGACTTTGTCCGTGCCCTTGGCCAGCGCGTCCACGAAATCGCGCGCGGCGGCCTTCAAGGCGTCCATCGGCGCGCCGCGCATGCTGCCGGAGCGGTCCAGCACCAGCGCGATGTCGGCGGGGAACGCCTCGCTTTTGGGCGCGGCGGTGACGCGCAGCGTCACGCGGAACGCGCCCCCGCGCGCAATTTCGGCGCGGTCGATGGTTTTGTCCACAGAGAGAATCGGCATGTCGCTCATCCTCCTACCCGGGGCAGCGGATGCCCCGCGGCCGCGCGTTGGATTTGGCGCCCGCCTTCGGCGGGGCGGCCCGCGGCCCACGGCATGCTATGCCGGCCGGCCGCCGCCCGTTCCGCCGCCGCGCGCGCCGGGGCCGCGCGTTTTGCTCCGCCGGCCGGGCGCGGCGCAAAATTTGGGCGCATCGGTGGCGGGAAAACGCGCGATGTGGTACAATAAAATAAATTGCGAAGAATTTTCCTGCACCGGGAGGACAGGCCATGAAAAACGACATCGACGACCTCGTGTCCCGCGCGTTTTCGCGCCGCGGGCTGTACGGCGGCCCGAAAAAGGAAACAAAGCCGGCCGCGCCGACCCAAGCGGCGGCGAAGGGGACGGCGCAAAAAGCGCCCGCGCGCCCCGCGGCAAAAACGCCCGCGCGGGAGAGCGCGCCCGACGCCCTGGGCGCGCTGGCGGCGCGCAGCCGGGCCATCGGCGGCGCGGCCGCGGCCCAGCGCGAGGAGATCGAGCGCCAGAGCCGCGAGGCCCTGGCCGACCTCGAGCGCATCCGAAAAGAGCTCGCGAGCGACGAGGTGCTCTCGCTGGCGCAGCCGCAGCCGTCTGCGCCCGCGCCCGGCGGCGCGCAGGCGGCCGAGGCCTATGGCGTCGCAAAGCTGGAGACCGCGCGCTTTGCAGCGCTGGAACAGACGCTGGCCCGCCGGGTGCTGGGCCAGAGCGCGTACCTGCGCGCGCTGTGCGTGGCGCTGCGCCGCCCGTGCGCGATGGGCGCGCAGCCGGACGGGCTGCTGGGCGCGTTCGCCGTGTGCGGCCCCGCGGGCACGGGCAAGGCGCTGAGCCTTGCGTGCGCCGCCGAGGCCCTCGCGCAGGCCGGCGTGTTCGCAAGCGGCGAGGTGGAGTGGGTCGACCTTGCGCTGTACCCTACCCAGAGCGAGGAAAAGCTGTTTTTGCAGGACGTGTACGGCGCGCTGAGCCGCCCGGGCGGCCTGCTGGTGTTCACGAACGCGCACCGCTGCACGCCGGGGCTTTTGTCCGTGCTGGGCGAATTGTTTTCGCAGGGCAGCTGCGCGCTGCCGGGGCGGTATCTTGCGCAGAACGGCCGGCTGGTGGACGCGTCCGGCGCGCTGGCGGCGAACGCCGTGGGCGAGGTGCGCGTGCGCGGCAAGTACCTTGTGCTGTTGGCCGACCGCTCGCCCGACTTCCTCGCCGAGCGCTTCGGCGCGGCGTTCCTCGCCGCGCTGGGCGACGTGTGCGTGACGACGGCGCTGCCCGCCGAGGCAAAGCGGGCCATCGCGCGCCGCCAGCTGGAGGCGCTGGCCGCGCGCGCGAAAGAAAAGCTGGCGCTGGACGTGACGTGGGACGACGACGCCCTCGCGCTGACGGCCGCGGCGGGCGGCGCGGGCATGGAGGGCGCGTGCGGCGTGCTGGACGCCGCGCAGCAGGCCTACCGCGCCTTGGCGCAGGTGCGCCTGACGCAGGGGCCGCAGGCCAAAACGGCCGCGCTGTGCGAAAAGGACGGCGCGCCGGCCATCCGCTTCGACGGCGGCGAGGCCGAGACCGTGCAGGGCCTTTTGCCCGCGGCGTTCCTTGCCGACAGCGCCGAGCGCGTGCGCGAGGAGCTTTTGGGCCTCGTGGGCCTCGACGCCGTCAAGGACTATGTCCTGCGCTTGCAGGACAACCTCACGGCGCAGCGCCGGCGGCGCGCCGCGGGCCTCAAGAGCAGCGGCGTGACGATGCACATGATCTTCACCGGCAACCCCGGCACGGGCAAAACCACCGTGGCGCGCCTGGTGGGGCGCTTTTTGAAGGCGGCGGGCGTGCTGAGCGGCGGCCAGCTGGTGGAGGTGACGCGCGCGCAGCTGGTGGGGCGCTATGTGGGCCACACCGCGCCGATGGTGATGCAGGTGGTGCGCTCGGCGCTGGGCGGCGTGCTGTTCATCGACGAGGCCTACAGCCTGTGGCGCGGCGAGCAGGACAGCTTCGGCCTCGAGGCCATCGACACGCTGGTGAAGGCCATGGAGGACCACCGCGACGACCTGGTGGTGGTGCTGGCGGGCTACACGCGTGAGATGGAGCACTTCCTCGAGGCGAACAGCGGTTTGCGCAGCCGCTTTCCGAACATCATCGAATTTGCGGACTACACGGGCGAAGAGCTGTACCGCATCGCGGCCATGCAGGCCGAGGGCAAGGGCTACCGGCTGGACGAGGGCTGCCGCGCGCCGCTGACGGCGTATTTCTGCGAGCAGCAGCGCCTGCGCGCGCGCGAGGCGGGCAACGGGCGCCTGGCGCGCAACACGGTGGAGGCGGCCATCCTGGCGCAGAGCCGGCGCACCGCGCGCGACGAGCAGGCGGACCTGAGCCTGCTTTTGCCGCAGGATTTCGCCATGGCGCAGCCGCAAAAAGAAGGGGAGAGCGTATGAAAACACCGATCAAAGCCGCCGTGTTCGACATCGACGGCACGCTGACGGCCCGCGGGCAAAGCGGCCTTTCGCCGGCGGTGCGGCGCGCGCTGGACGCGCTGCGCGCCGCGGGCGTGACGCTGATCGTGGCCACGGGCCGCGCGCCGTTCGCCGCGCGCGACGCGCTGGGCGGCTTCTGGCCGGACTATCTCGTGTGCGCCACGGGCGCCGTCATCCAGGACCGCGCGGGGCGCACCGTGCGCGCGTCCCGCATGACGGCCGAGGAGATGTACGCCCTCGTCGATTACTGCGAGGACGACGAGCTGCCGCTCGACTTCGTGTTCGACGACGGCTATTACGTCTATGTCGAGTACGAGCGCATGGCGCGCCTTGCGGTGCCCAGCGTGCAGAAATTCCTCATCGACGGCGAGGACCAGACGCGCCACCTCGAGGATATGCCCTATGCGGCGTGCGTGTGCGCGCCGGACGGCCGCTTCGACGGCTTTTTTGAAAAGTACGGGCACCTGGGGCTGCGCGCGCTGCCGTTCGCCGAGCGCAGCAGCTTTTACGACGTGGTGCACCGCACCGACGACAAGGCCGATTCCATCGGCTACCTGCTGGAGAAGCTCGGCGCGTCGTGGCGCGATACGGCCGCCTTCGGCGACGGCGTGAACGACGAGCGCATGCTGGCCTGCGCGGGGCTGGCCGTCGTGATGGCCGACGCCGAGCCGCAGCTCAAACAGCCCGGGCGCGTCATTGCGCCGCCGGCCGCGCAGGACGGCGTGGTCTGGGCCATCGAGCACTGCATTCTGTGAGGAAAGGGGGCGCGGGCCGCATGGCGTTCGCACCGGTGTACACGCGCGAGAGCCGCACGCTGATCGTGGGCACATGGCCCAGCCCGAAAAGCCGGGCGCAGGGCTTTTACTACGGCCATCCGCAAAACCGCTTCTGGCCGATGCTGGCAAAGCTGCTCTGCCAGCCGGCGCCCGGCACGATCGAGGAGAAGATCGCGCTGCTCTGCGCAAACGGCCTCGCGCTGTGGGATACGGTCGAGCACTGCGAGATCACCGGCGCGTCGGACGCGTCCATCCGCGGCGCGACGCCCACGGACATCGAGGGGCTGTGCCGCATTGCGCCCATCCGGCGCGTCTTGTGCAACGGCGCGGCGGCCTACGGGCTGTACACGCGCTTTCACGCCATCGAGGGCGTGCAGGCCGTGCGCCTGCCCAGCACCAGCCCCGCGAACGCCGCGTGCAGCTTTGCGCGCCTGTGCGAGGAATGGGGGCGCTACATCGGCCCCGGCGCGGCGCAGCCGTGAGCGGCCGGCGGAAGAAAGAGCGGCCGGCGCGGCCGCAGGACGCACCCTTTGCGGCGAGCGGGAGAGCCCCGGCGCTGCAAAGGGGATTTTTTTGCCTCGAGCGCGCCGGCTGTGCCGGCAAAACGACCGACTGTGCGCAAAGCCTTGCGCCGCGCGCGGCGAAGGCTTTATACTGGGGACAAAGGAGGGATGGACATGAAGGTGGAGATCCAGATCGACGCGGCCTGTCAGGAGCCGAAGGTGATTGTGCAGACCGCTTCGATGACGCCGCAGGTGGAAAGGCTGCTCGAGCGATTGCGGGACGAGCCGGCGCAGGTGCTGACGGGGAGCCGGGACGGCCGGCTCGAAGTGCTGCATCCGCAGCGCATCCTGCGCGTTTACGCGTCCGCGGGCAAGGTCTACGCGGCCACGGAGCAGGGCGAGTACCTTTTGCGGCTGCGCCTGTACGAGCTGGAGAAGCGGCTGGACGCAAAGCGCTTTGTCCGCATCTCCCATTCCGAGATCGTCAACCTGGACAAAATCGAGTGCTTTGATTTGAATTTGGCGGGGACGATCTGCATCCGTCTGGCGGACGGGAGCACGGCGTATGTCTCCCGGCGCTATCTATCGAAAATCAAAAAAATTCTGGGGGTGTAACGATGAAGAAAATCATTTTGCGGCGCGCGGCGCTGGGCGCGCCCATCGGGCTGGCCGTCAGCTATCTCGTCACGGTGGCGGTCTCGCTGGGCTGGGGCGGCGGCGACTATCTGCCCTGCATGCCGGAGCTGGTGGCGCTGGCCGGCAGCGAGAGCGGCGCAGTCGCCCTGCAGGCGGCGGCCGCGTGCTTTGTGGGGGCGGGCTTCGCCGGCAGCTCGGCGGTCTGGGAGATGGAGCGCTGGAGCCTTGCGCGGCAGACGGGCGTGTATTTTTTGCTGCTCTCGCTCTTCATGCTGCCGGCCGCATGGGTCATGCACTGGATGCGGCACACCCCGGCGGGCGCTGCGCTGTATTTCGGCGTGTTCGCGCTGCTGTTCGCCCTCTTTTGGGCGGCGGGGCTGCTGGCCGGCCGGCGCAGCGTGCGCAGGCTCAACGCCCGCATCACCGAGCGGCGGCGCGAAGCGCCGGCCCAAACGCAGCCGTGAGCGGCGCGAAAAAATACGCAAAACGGCCCCCCGGCGCAGCTGCGCCGGGGGGCCGTTCTGGCAAGTGTAATTTTAGAAGAACAGGTCTTTGCTGGGGAACTCGGCCTCGCAGGTCAGGCGTACGCCCAGCTTGCGCAGCGTGCCCTCGTCGCCCGAGTGCAGCATGCAGGTGCTGTGCATCTCGCAGTCGCGCAGGTGGGGCAGCTCGTCCATCGCGCGGGCCGTCATCGTGTTCGTCGCGGCGGACACGGCCAGCGCGGCCAGCACGTCGTCCACTTTCAGCACGCTCGAGCGGCTGCCCAGCACGTTGATCTTCAGGCGCAAGATCGGCTCGAGGAAGATGGGGCTGAGCAGCATCAGGTCGTCTTCGATGTGCGCCAGGCGCTTGATGGCGTTCAATACGCACGAGGACGAGGCGCTCATCAGGTCGCTGGCCTTGCCGGTGACGATCTGCCCGTCCGGCAGCTCCATCGCCGCGGCGGCCACGCCCGTGTCCTCGTGCTTTTTCAGCGCGGGGGCCACCACCGCCCGGTCGGACGTGGACAGGCGCAGCTCCTGCATGATGCGGTGGATCTTGTCCACGGCGTCCTGCTTGCCCTTGCCCTGCTTTGCGTCGCAGCGGGCCTTGAAGTAGCGGCGGATGATCTCCTGGCAGGCGGCGTCGCGCACGGCGTCGTCGTCCACAATGGCGTAGCCCGCCATGTTCACGCCCATGTCCGTGGGCGATTTGTACACGTTCTCGTCGCCCATGATGCGCGACAGGATGTTCTTGACGATGGGGAACGCCTCGACATCGCGGTTGTAGTTCACCGTGGTCTTGCCGTAGGCCTCCAGGTGGAACGGGTCGATCATGTTCACGTCGGCCAGGTCCGCCGTGGCGGCCTCATACGCCAGGTTCACCGGGTGCTTGAGCGGCAGGTTCCAGACAGGGAAGGTCTCGAATTTCGCGTAGCCCGCGATGTGCCCGTGGCGGATCTCGTGGTACACCTGCGACAGGCACGTGGCCAGCTTGCCGGAGCCGGGGCCGGGGGCCGTCACCACCACCAGCGGCTTCGTGGTGGCGATGTAGGGGTTCGCGCCGTAGCCCTCGTCGCTGCAAATGTACTCGATGTCGGCCGGATAGCCCTTGATGGGCCGGTGGATGTAGTTCTTGACGCCGCGCGTCGTCAGCTTTTTGCTGAAGGCGTCGGCCGCGGGCTGGCCGGTGTACTGCGTGATGACCACGCTGTTGATGGAGATGCCCATCGCGGAGATGTCGTCGATCAGGCGCAGCACCTCCATGTCGTAGCTGATGCCCAGGTCCGCGCGCACTTTCGTCTTTTCAATATCGCCGGCCGACACCGCGAAGATGATCTCGGTCTGGTCGCGCATCTCATACAAAAGGCGGATCTTGCCGTTGGCGTCAAAGCCGGGCAGCACGCGCGCGGCGTGGTAGTCGTCAAACAGCTTGCCGCCGAACTCAAGGTACAGCTTGCCGCCCCACTGGGCGATGCGCTCCTTGATGTGCTCGGTCTGTTTTTTGATGTACAAATCGTTGTCAAAGCCAATGTGGATCATACGCTTTTTCGCTCCTTTTCTGCGGGCTCATGCACATACAGTAATAGGATAGCACCAAACGCCGCCGGATACAAGGAAAAGTTTCGCATTTTTTGCGCCGCAGCCGGAAACAGGAAGAAAGGGGCGGCGCGCCGCCCCTTTCGCAAAAGGAAAACATACCGCCTGCGCTCAGATGCAGAACGAAAGGCCGAGGAATTCGCAGCGTTTGTCGCGCGGGTTGGGGCCGAACTCCTTGCGCAGGGTGACAAGGCAGAGCGAATCGTATCCGAGGCGGCGGTACAGCCGCAGGGCGGCCGTGTTGCGCGGCGCCGCGGCCACGGTCATGGCCTGCACGCCGGGCGTGCGGCGCGCAGCCTGTTCCGCCAGCGCGATGGCGGCCGTCGCCACGCCGCGGCCGCGGCGCTCCTCGTCCACAAAGAGATCGGCCAGCTCCATCACAAGGGGCCCCGTGCGCACAAGGTGCAAAAAGCCGGCGTCCGCGCCGTCCTCAAAGATCACATACAGGAAATGATCCTCGCCCGTCCACAGCGCAAGGTCTTCGGCGGCGCTGTCCGCCTGTTCCTGCGCGTTCACAAGCCCGGCGTGAAAACCCCAGAACTGCGCGATGCGCCGCAGCGTGGCGCCGGCGTAGCGCGGGGTATAGGGCCGCAGCGTCACCACGGCGCTCACCGCAGCAGCTGCTTGAGCAGCAGCGCCTTGTCCAGCGGGCCGTCGATCTTCAATTTGTGCAGCGTGAAGGCCAGCACGGGGTCCAGCTTTTTGTCGGCGATCTTCAAAAGCGTGTCGGCCGTACAGGTGATGCACACGTCGCGGTCGCGGTAGTCGTACGGCTCCACGGAGAGCCGGCCGTCCTTCACCTCCAGGTAAAACGTGCCCGCGCCCTCGCCCGTGATGTCAAACTGGAACGCCAGCCGCCCGGGGATGCCGCTGACGTCCGCATGGGAAAGCCGCTCCTTCGCCGCGGCGAAAAATGCCTCAAAAGTCATAGATGTCCGCTCCTTTTTCCGTTTTTTCACTGCTATGATACCATGGCGCAGAGCGCGGCGCAAGGGGGGACAAAGCGCGGCGCGTATTGCTGTTTTGTCCGAAGATGTGATATAATGTGAGCACTTAGTGAATGCGAGCGGCAGCGAAGCATGAGCTTAGTGTGAACTTACACCTGGGCTCTTAGCGAATGCGAGCGCAAGCGAAGCATGAGGTTAGCGGCCAGTGTGTAATGTGAGCACTTAGTGAACCGGAGCCGCAAGGCGAACGGTGAGCTTAGTGGGGCCAAACAAAAAAGGGAGGGGGCGCGGCGATGCACAGCGACAGCGCGTTGCGAAAGGGCTTTTTGTGGAATACGGCGGGCAACCTCATCTACATGCTGTGCCAGTACGCGTTCACCATCCTGGTGCTGCGCCTTGCGGGCGAGACGGGCTCGGGCCTGTTCAATCTGGCGCAGAGCTACACGAACATTTTCCTGACGGTCGCGTCCTACGGGATGTACAGCTTCCAGGTGTCGGACGCGCGCGACAAATACCCGCAGTACTGCTACGTCCAAAGCCGCGTGGCCACGGTGTCGCTGGCCACGGCGATGTGCGCGTGCAGCATCGCGTTCGGCGCTCTGGCGCTGGGCTACTCCGTCGAGCAGTGCGCGTGCATCCTTTTGTACCACGGATACCGCATGGTGGAATCGTCCACCGATGTGTTCAACGCCATCGAGCAAAAGCACATGCGGCTGGACATCGTGGGCAAGACCTACGCGCTGCGCGGCGTCGTCTCGCTGGCCATCTTCATGGCGGCGCTGGCCGCCACGCACGACATCGCGCTGACGCTCACGCTGATGTTGTCGGCGAACCTGGTGGTGTTCATCGGCTTCACGCTGCCGCGCGCGCGGCCGTTTTACAAGCGTGAGTATGCGGGCCGCCGCGCGCTGGCGGCGCTGCTGGCCGAGTGCCTGCCGCTGGTGGTGTACAGCGCGCTGAACACCACGGCGGCCAGCCTGCCCAAAATTTTGATGGAGCAGGTGCTGGGCGGCGACAAGCTGGGCATTTACGGCCCCGTCACCGCGCCGGTGCTGATGCTGCAGGTGGGCGCGAGCTATTTGTTCACGCCGTTCATCACCGTGTTTTCGCAAAGCTATGCCGACCGCGACGCCCATCGCTTCTGGGACGCGGTGCTGTCGGTGCAGGGCATCGTGACGGCGCTGCTGCCCATGGGCTGGCTGGTGGCGCACTTTCTGGGCGGATGGGGGCTGTCGGTCTTTGTCGGGCAGGGCAGCGAGGCGTACCAGTACCTGCTGGGGCCGATGGTGGTCTCGGCGGTGCTCACGGCCATGGTGCTGTTCTACAGCATGGTGCTCACGGTGATGCGCTGCATGCGCGGGCTGATTTTCGCAAATGTGCTGGGCATCGCGGCGGCGGCGCTCATCAGCCGCCCGTTCATGCTGCGCTGGGACATGCAGGGCGCCACGTTTGCCAGCATCGCCGCACTGCTGGTGCAGGCGGCGTGCCTGGGCTTTGTGCTGGTGCGCCGCGCGCGCCGGCACTTCTCGGCCGGGCCGCACCGCCCCGCGCAGGAGCCGGACGGCCTGCCCAGCGACGCCGCCGACACGCTGGAATGACGCCGATGCCGTGCTCGGAAAGGAAATGCGCCTGATGTTTCACGAGATATCGCCCCATGTCTTTCACAATGAATATGCGCCCGCGCCGCCGCGCCCCGGCGACAAGGTGCTGGCCTGCCGCGGCGCGAAAGCGCTGGCGCGCCTTGCAGACGGCCGCCTTTCGCTGGCCGACTGGGCCGGATGGCCCGAGCGGGACGCGCCGCTGCGCTATCTGTTCGCCGTCGACGGCACGCGCTTTTACCTTGCGCCGTGGCCGCAGGCCGAGCCCGCGGGCTTTGCGGCCGTGCCGTGCGCGCAGCTGCGCGCCGCACAGCCGATGCACCTGGCGTTCGCGGCCGTCACGGCATGCCAGCTGGCCGCGTGGTACGCCGCGCGGCGCTTTTGTGGCGCGTGCGGCGCGCCCATGGAGCACAGCGGCGCCGAGCGTGCGATGCGCTGCACCGAGTGCGGCCACACCGAGTACCCGCAGATCTGCCCGGCGGTGATCGTCGCCGTGATCGACCGCGCGTCGAACCGCCTTCTGTGCACGAAATACGCCGGGCGCGCCTACACGCATTACGCGCTGGTGGCCGGCTACGTCGAGGCCGGCGAGGACCTGGAGCAGACCGTGCGCCGCGAGGTGCTGGAGGAAGTGGGCCTGCATGTAAAAAACATCCGCTACTACAAAAGCCAGCCGTGGCCGTTCTCCTCGTCGCTGCTGGCGGGCTTTTTCTGCGAGGCGGACGGCAGCGTCTCCATCACATTGCAGCGCGACGAGCTGAGCGAGGCCGTGTGGCTGGCCCCCGGCGAGGTGCCCGCGCGCGCGGACATCAGCCTGACGAACGAGATGATGCAGCGCTTTCGCCGCGGCGAGTGCTGAAAAAAGGCGGCCTACCCCGAAAACCAAAGAAAAAAGCAAGAAAAGCGCCGCCCGGCGCGCCGCTTTCCCGAAAAGGGAAGCAGAGCGCGCCGGGCGGCGCTTTTTATGTGTTTTTAGGAGACGCCGATCTTTTACAGATCGAACAGCAGGGCGCTGTAATCCGGGATGGGCCAGTAGGCCTGCGGCACCTGCATCTCCAGGCTGTCGGCGGCCTCGCGCAGCGCGCGCATCTCGCCGTGCGCCAGCGCGCGGCAGGCCTCGGCGCGCTCTTTCTCCGTCAGGCTGCGGCTGTCCAGCGCGGCCAGCGCGCGGCGCAGCGCCTCGGTGGCGCCCGCGGCCACGTCCACGCTCACGCACAGCTTTTCCACGGCGGCCTTCGCGCTGGCGGAGGCAAAGCCGTTCTTCTCGGCGTAGAACTCCGCGCGGCTCACGCGGCCCAGATAGTCGTAGCTGGCGGGCAGGATGTGCCGGCCCACAAGCTCCAGCATCGTGGAGGCGTCGATGTGGATGTTCTTGGAATACGTCTCCAGCGTGATCTCATAGCGCGAGCGGCATTCCGCCTCGCTGAACACGTGCATGCGCTCGAACATGGCGATGTTCTCGGGGCGGATGTAGCTCTCGGCGGCGTCCACCATGCCCCGGATGTCGGGCAGGCCGCGGCGCAAAGCCTCGGCGTGCCACTCCTCGGAGTAATTGTTGCCGTTGAACACGATGCGCCCGTGCTCGCGCCAGGTGTCGGCCACGATGGCGCGCACGGCGGCCTCGGCGTCGACGGCGCCCTCCAGCCGGTCGGCAAAATCGCGCAGCACGTCGGCCACGATGGCGTTCGTCACAGTGTTGGCAAGGCCGATGCTCTGGCTGGCGCCCACCATGCGGAACTCGAACTTGTTGCCCGTGAAGGCGAAGGGGGAGGTGCGGTTGCGGTCGGAGTCGTCGCGGCGCAGCTGCGGCAGGCTCTTGAGGTCGGCCAAAAGCTCCTCGCGCTTGTCGCGGTGCCACTCGTGGCCCTTCGCCATCTCGTCGAGCAGGTCGGTCAGCGCGTTGCCCAAAAACACGCTGATGATGGACGGCGGGGCCTCATTGCCGCCCAGGCGCTCCTCGTTGCCCGGGCAGCTGGCCGACAAACGCAGCAGATCGCCGTACTTGTCCACGGCCGTCAGCACGGCGCACAGGAACACAAGGAACGTCAGATTGCGCTCGGGATGGTCGGTGGGGTTGAGCAGGTTCTTGCCCGTGTTCGTGACAATGCTCCAGTTGTTGTGCTTGCCCGAGCCGTTCACGCCCGCGAACGGCTTTTCGTGCAGCAGGCACGCAAAGCCGTGGCGCAGCGCCACCTTGCGCATCAGCTCCATCGTGATCTGGTTGTGGTCGCAGGCGATGTTCGCCGTGGTGAACACGTTCGCCAGCTCGTACTGCGCGGGGGCCACCTCGTTGTGCTCGGTCTTGGCCGGCACGCCCAGACGCCAGAGCTCGTCGTCCAACTCGCGCATGAACGCGCGCACGCGCTCGGAGATGGAGCCGTAGTAATGGTCCTCCAGCTCCTGGCCCTTGGGGGGCTTTGCGCCCAGCAGCGTGTGGCCGGTCACCTTGAGGTCCAGTCGCTTGTCGAACAGCTCCTTCTCCACAAGGAAATACTCCTGCTCGGCGCCGACGGTGGGCTGCACGCTGACGGTCTCGTCGTCGCCCAGCGCGCGCAGCACGCGCAGCGCCTGGCGGTTCAGCGCCTGCATGCTGCGCAAAACGGGGGTCTTCTGGTCCAGCGCTTCGCCGGTGTAGGCGCAGAAGGCTGTGGGGATGTACAGCGTGGTGCCCAGCACAAAGGCGGGGGAAGTGGGGTCCCACGCGGTGTAGCCGCGCGCCTCGAACGTGGCGCGCAGGCCGCCGGAGGGGAAGCTCGAGGCGTCGCTCTCGCCCTTCGTCAGCATCTTGCCGGAAAAGCGGGTGATCGGCTCGCCGTTTTTCACGCTGTCGATGAAGCTGTCGTGCTTGCCCGAGCCGATGCCCGTCATCGGGCTGAACCAGTGGGTGTAATGCGTGGCGCCCAGCTCGATGGCCCACTGCATCATCGCCTCCGCCACCACGTCGGCCACCTGCGGGTCCCACGCGCGGCCCTCGTCGCGGATCTGGCGCATTTTGTCGTACACGTCCATCGGCAGGCGCTCGCGCATGGTGCGGTCGTCAAACAGATGGCTGCCAAACTGGTCGAATGCCTTGTTCTCCAAACAGAAACCCTCCCAAAGAGCTCGCGCCGGCGCGTCATCCATGCGCAGGGGCGCAGGCGGACAACGCATCGGCAGAAAATCAAAAACCATTACCCATTTTAGCATGCCGCCCGCGCGCTGGCAAGCGCGCGGCGCGCGTTTTTCTTCTTTTTTTGCCGCTTTCGCCGCGCCGCCTTTCAAAACGGCGCCGGATGTGTTATACTGAATAGGAAATTGCGCGGCGCGCCGCGCGTTTTGACAGACAAGTGAGGAGCATCGGACATGGACGCGAACATCGAAGCATTTTACGCGCAGCTCAAAGGGAAAAAAGTCGCCTTCATCGGCGCGGGCGTCAGCCACAAGGAGTGCATCGCCCTGTTCTGTGAAAAGGGCGCCGAGGTGACGCTGTGCGACAAAAAGCCGGACCTTGCCGCCTTCGGCGAATACGGAGAGGTGCTGCGCCGGCTGGGCGTGCGGCTGAGCTTGGGCGAAAACTATCTCGACGGCCTCGCCGGGCAGGACATGATCCTGCGCACGCCGGGCTTTGAATACTATACGCCGGCGCTGCAAAAGGCCAAGGCGGCCGGCAGCTGCGTCACCAGCGAGATGGAGCTGTTTTTCGAGCTGTGCCCGTGTCCCATCGTGGCCGTGACGGGCTCGGACGGCAAGACCACCACCACCACGCTCATCGCCGAGATGCTGCGCGCCGCCGGGCGCACGGTGCACCTGGGCGGCAACCTCGGGCGCGCGCTGCTGCCCATCGTGCACACGGTCGCGCCCGGCGATATCGCCGTGGCCGAGCTGTCGAGCTTCCAGCTCATCAGCATGCGCCGCTCGCCGGACATCGCCGTCGTCACGAACGTCACGCCCAACCACCTCGACCACCACAAGGACATGCAGGAGTACATCGACGCCAAGCGCAACATCCTGCTGTATCAAAAGCCCGGTGCAAAGGCCGTGCTGGGGTATGAGAACGACGTCACGCGCGCGATGGCCGCGGACGTGAAGGGCACGTACAAGTGGTTCACGCGCTTGTCCGTTGTGGACAACGGCGGCTTTCTGCGCGGGGACGGCATGCTGTGCATGGCGGAAAACGGCGCGGTGACGCCCATCGTGCACAAAAGCGAGGTGGCGCTGCGCGGCGAGCACAACCTCGAAAACCTGCTGGCGGCCATGAGCGCCGTGTGGGGCCTTGTGCCCGTGGAACAGATGGCGCAGGTGGCGCGCACGTTCAAGGGCGTCGAGCACCGCATCGAGCCCGTGCGCACGCTCGACGGCGTGCAGTGGTTCAACGATTCGATCGCCACCAGCCCCACGCGCGTCATCGCGGGGCTGCGCGCGTTCAGCCAGAAGCTCATCATCATCGCCGGCGGCTCGGACAAGGGCGTCAGCTTTGCGCCGCTCGCGCCGGAGCTGATCGCCCATGTGAAAGTGCTCATCCTCACGGGCGCGACGGCCGGCAAGATCGAGGCCGCCGTGCGCGCGGACGCCGGCTTTGCGGGCAGCGGGCTTGTGATCCTGCACGCGCAGGACATGGCCGAGGCCGTGCGCTTTGCGCGCGAAGCGGCAAAGCCCGGCGACATCGTCTCGCTGTCGCCGGCGTGCGCCTCGTTCGACTGCTACCCGAATTTTGAGGCGCGCGGCCGCCATTACAAGGAACTGGTGAACGCGCTGTGATCGCCCGGCTGGGAAAAGGGGACGAGAAGGCGTTCCGCGCGCTTTTGGCCGGCGAGCGCTGCACGGGCGCGCGCATCGCCGCCGCGCTGGACGCCTGGGGCCTCGAGGCAAAGGGCTGCGCGTTCTACCGTGTGGACGATACGGGCGCGCTGCTGGTGCAGGGCGCGTCGGCGCTTTTGTGCGGCGCGGCGGATGATACGGCTGAGCTGGAGGCCTTCCTTGCCGCGTGCGGCGCAAAGAGCTTTCTCTCCGAGCGCGTGTTCCTCGACGGCTGGCGGGCGCTGCCGCGGCTGTTGATGGGCCGGCGCGCCGAGAGGGCGGACGGTCAGGAAACGCCGCCGCTGCCCGCGGGCTGCGAGACGCGGCCCGACCTGTGGGCGCTGGCGCACAGCGGCCTCATCGGCGCAGAGCCGGACGCCTACTACGCCGACGTGCGCCGCAAGGTGAACGCAAAGCGCGCAGCCGTGTGGGCCGTGCGCGGGGCAGACGGCGCGTACATCGCCACGGCCGGCGCCTATGCCCTCACCGGGACGGACGCCTATCTCTCGGCCGTGGCCACGCGCGCGGACATGCGCGGCCGGGGCCTTGCCTCGGCGCTCGTCGACGGGCTGTGCGCGGCCCTTGCGCCGCGGCGCATCTACCTGCTGTGCGCGACGGGGATGCGCGCGTTCTACGAAAAGCGCGGCTTTTCGCTGGTGACGCCCATCTGCGAGTTCGTCCCGCCGGACGCCTCCCAAGGCGTATTAAAATACGAGAATATTACAAATAGTATAAACTTGACGGAGTGAAACAGACCATTGATCGAACAGTTTTTTGACCTTTCCGACGAGCTTTTGCGCTATGACGCGCAGGCGCTGGCCCTGTGCGAGGAGCCGTTCGCACGCCTTGAGAAAATCAAGGAGTACAACCAGCTGAAGATGCTGCGCGCGTTCACGGACAGCCACGTCGGCGCCGAGCACCTGCTGGGCTCCACGGGCTACGGCAACACCGACCCCGGGCGCGACAAGCTGGCGCAGGTGTTCGCGCGCGCCGTGGGGGCCGAGGCGGCGCTGATGCGCCAGAGCTTTATGTCGGGCACGCACACGCTGACGGTGGCGCTGTTCGGCGTGCTGCGCCCGGGCGACCGCATGGTGGCCGCGGCGGGCCGCCCGTACGACACGCTGCTGGGCGTCATCGGCCTGACGGGCGACAAGGGCTACGGCAGCCTGCTCGAGTGGGGCGTGCAGTACGACGAGGCCCCGCTGAAGGACGGCCGGCCCGACCTCGCGCTGATCGCGGAGAAATGCAAGGGCGCGAAGATGTGCTACATCCAGCGCAGCCGCGGCTATTCTTCGCGCGAGGCGCTGAGCCTTGCGGACATCGAGGCCATCAGCCGCGCGGCGAAGGCCGCGCAGCCGGACATCGTCGTGATGGTGGACAACTGCTACGGCGAGTTCACGCAGATGCGCGAGCCCGTGCAGGCGGGGGCCGACCTGATGGCCGGCAGCCTCATCAAGAACCCGGGCGGCGGCATCGCGCCCACGGGCGGCTACATCGCCGGGCGCGCCGACCTTGTGGAGCTGTGCGCCCACCGGATGACGGCCCCGGGCGTGGGCGCCGAGGTGGGCTGTACGCTGGACGTGCTGCGCGAGCTGTATCTGGGCCTGTACTATGCGCCGGGCGTGGTGTGCGAGGCGCTGAAGGCCAGCGTGTACGCCTCGTGCCTGCTGGAGCTGCTGGGCTACGGCGTCCAGCCGGACTACCGCGCCGAGCGCAACGACATCATCACCAGCGTGGCCACGGGCAGCCCGGAGGGCATGGTGGCGCTGTGCGGCGGCGTGCAGGCCGGCAGCCCCGTGGACAGCTACGCCGCGCCCGAGCCCGGCGACATGCCCGGCTACGACGACCCCGTCATCATGGCGGCCGGCGCGTTCACGC
>DXGT01000114.1 GCA_019113785.1 Candidatus Ruthenibacterium merdigallinarum
GAGGAAGAGGACAAGCTGGCCGCGGCCGGCAAAGACGGGAAGGGGGGCGACGGCGCATGAACACCATTATCGTGGACGGCATGGCTTTCGCAATGCCCCTGTTCATCATCGCCGTGGGCGGCATCTACAGCGAGCGCAGCGGCGTGACCAACCTGGCCCTCGAGGGCTTTTTGGGCGCGGGCGGCTTTTTCGGCGCGCTGTTCGTGGCGTGCACGTCGTCGCTGTTTGCGGCGTCGTCCCAGATGCCGATGTACCTGTCCATGCTGGTGGCCATGGTCGGCGGCGGCCTGTACGCCATGATCCACGCGGTGCTGTGCATCCGCTTCCAGGCCAACCAGGTCATCAGCGGCGTCGTGGTGAACATCATCGCCATGGCCCTGACCGACTTCCTCACCAGCCAGATCAACACCAGCGTGTTCGGCGCCTCGTCCGACCGGTTCGTGCTGTCGGTCAGCAACCGCTTCACCGTGCCGGTGCTCAGCAGCATCCCGGTGCTGGGGGGCTTTTTCACCGACGTGTACCCGTTCGAGATCATCATCATCGTGGTGGCGCTGGCGGCGTGGTACCTGCTGTACAAGACGACGTTCGGCATGCGCCTGCGCGCGTGCGGCGACAACCCCCACGCGGTGGACGCCGCGGGCGCGGACGTGGCGCGCATCCGCTATGTGGCCGTCATGATGTCCGGCGCGCTGTCGGGCCTGGGCGGCATGTGCTTTTCGTATTCCATCTTCGCCAACTACTCCGCCGGCATCTACGTCGGCTACGGGTACCTGGCCATCGCGGCCATGATCTTCGGCAACTGGAAGATTCTGCCCACGTTCGCCGCGTGCCTGCTGTTCGGCTTCGCCCGCTCCGGCGGCTACAAGCTGGCGCAGGTGCTGGGCATGCCCAGCACGTATTCCGACCTCATCATGATCCTGCCGTATCTGCTGACGCTGCTGCTGCTGGTGTTCTTCTCGAAGAGCAACCGCGCGCCGCGCGCGCTGGGCGAGATCTACGACAAGGGCAAGCGCTGAAAATCCTTTTGCGGCAAAGGCCGCGCGGCTTCTCCTGCATGGAGCCGCGCGGCCCTTTTTCTGTGTGCGAAAAAGCGGCGTGCCGCATGAGCCGCGATACCATTTTGCGCCGCTTCGTGCTATAATAAAAGGCAAAATGGCGAAGGGATGGATCGGCCGATGGATGTGACGCAGTATCTTTTCAGCCCGACGGGCGGCACGGCGCGCGCGGCGGGTTTTCTGGCCGCGGCGCTGGCCGGGCCGGATGGGCGCGTGGAAACCGTGGATTTGTGCGACGCGGCGTGCGATTTTTCGCAGGTGAAGCAGAAAGCGGGGGCGCTGGCGGTGATCGCCGCGCCCGCTTACGGCGGACGCGCGCCGGCCCTCGCCGTACAGCGGCTGGCCATGGTGCGCGGCGGCGGGGCCCCGGCCGTGGTGCTGGCGGCGTACGGCGGGCGCGCGTTTGAGGACACGCTCGCGGAGCTGGCGGACGCCGCCGGGGCGGCGGGCTTTTGCGTAAAGGCGGGCGTGGCCGCGCTGGCGGAGCACTCCATCGCGCGAGAGATAGCCGCGGGCCGCCCCGATGCGCAGGACAAGGCGCAGCTGGAGGAGTTTGCGCGGCGCATCCGCGCAAAGCTGGACGACGGCGGCGCGCAGGCGCCCGCCATTCCCGGCGGCCGGCCCTATAAAACGCGCATGGTGCGCGGTATGGTGCCTGCGCCCGGGGCGGCCTGCGTGCGCTGCGGCGTGTGCGCCGCGCGCTGCCCGGCCGGGGCCATCGACAGGGCCGACCCGGCCCGGGTGGACGCCGCGGCGTGCATCTCGTGCATGCGGTGCATCGCCGTATGCCCGCATGGCGCGCGCGAGGGAGATGCCGAATCGCTGGCGGCCATCACCGCCATGTTGCGCCGGGCTTATACATTCAGAAAAGAGAACGAACTGTTTTTGTGAGGCGCGCAGGGCACGCGGCTTCACCCGGCACATAGGCGGACAATGCAAAAAAAGGGGAGACATACGATGGAGGACATGCGCGCGGCGCTGCAGTCGCTTTTATTCGAGACGCGGCCGTTTTTCTTTGACGAGACGGCGCTGGCCGATTCGGCGGTGAAGGGCCGGGCTGACTATGTGACGCGCTGCGACACCGGTGTGCAGCGCTTTCTGCAAACGGAGCTTGCGCGGCGCTGGCCAGACGTGCAGTTCCTCGGCGAGGAGGGTGCGCGCGGCGCGCTGGACGAGGCAGGGCGCGTGTTCGTGCTGGACCCGGTAGATGGCACAGCCAATCTGATGCACCATCTGGGCCATAGCGCCGTGTCGCTGGCCCTGGTGGAAAACGGCGCGCCGGTGCTGGGCTTTGTGTATGACCCGTTCCGCGGTGAGATGTTCGCGGCGCAGAAGGGTGCGGGCGCTTTCTGCAACGGCCGGCCTCTGCGCGCCAGCGCGGCCGACGGCCTCGCGCACAGCGTGGTGGCTGTGGGTACCTCGCCGTACGACCGGCAGTTCACCGATGCGAACTTCGCGCTCTTCCGCGCCGTGTACAGCCGCTGCGAGGACATCCGCCGCTCCGGATCAGCCGCGCTGGACCTCGCCTATGTGGCGGCAGGGCGTCTGGAAGGCTATTTTGAGCGCAACTTGAAGCCGTGGGATTTTATTGATGTGCGATAAAGAAGCAATAGAAGTGTAAAAAATTTTGCCGTTCCTATCCGGCACTTGGCCATTGTGTCGGATAGGTCGGGCGTTAGGCTTCGGGCAAGTCAATCTTGCCGACAAAGCTGTAATAAATCT